>CAYVFA010000031.1:0-19623 GCA_964450075.1 uncultured Smithella sp. | reverse complement strand
AAATTCGTCAGCATTTCAGCCGCCAGATCGCGTTGATCCTGCACATCATCGACGACCAGAATGGTTTCATTTTTCCCCATGTACTCGGAAACGGCCACAGAACGGGCTTCAACGGAAATTTTTTCCCTCGTGACAGGAAAATAAAGGGTAAAGGCGCTTCCCTTTCCTTCTTCGCTCTGAACGTTAATATAGCCTTGATGATCTTTCACCGTCCCCCAGACCACGGCCAGCCCCAGTCCCGTTCCGCTTCTTCCCATCACCTTCTTGGTGTAAAACGGTTCGAAGATGCGCTGTAAATCTGCGGCCGGTATGCCTTCACCGGTATCGGTCACGGAAACAACCACATAGTCGCCCGCCCGAATCTGGTCATAGCCGGACATGGGTTTATCCAGATATTGATTGGCTGTCTTGATGGTCACGGAGCCGCCTTTCGCCATCGCTTCACAGGCATTGGAAATCAGATTGTAAAGCGTTTTGTCAAGATGGACGGAAGAGCCGGAGATCTTCAGCAGATCCGGCTCAAGATCCATGTTGATCTTGACTGCGGGATGATGCTGGCACAAATTAGCAAACTCCGGTGATTGTTGACAATCGGTAATGATCTTGTTCAGATTAAGAATATTTCTGCCGGGAACGCCCCGTCGGGCAAGTGTCAGCAGATCCTGCACGATCGCAGCAGCCTTCTCGCTTCCGTTCATGATTTTTGCAAGACGCGACCGAATCGGATTAAGCTGGTCCACCTCATTTAAAAGGAGCTCCGTATAACCGACGATCACCCCCAGAACATTGTTGAGATCGTGAGCGACGCCGCCTGCCAGTGTTCCCAATGCCTCCATCTTCTCCGCGCGCTGCAGGCGCTCCTCCAGAATTTTCTTTTCCGCTTCCGCTTGCCGGATTTGCGTGATATCAGACGCAATGCCTTCATAGTAAAGAATATTTCCTTTTTCATCCTTGACCATGCGGGAGTTCATCAGAGCCCAGAATCGGCTTCCATCCTTTTTGTAAAATTCAACCTCAAAGCCCTTAATCATGCCATGGGCATTGATTCTCTCAATGAATCTTTTGCGATCTTCGATATTCACATAAAGCTGGGTTCCTACGTCTTTTACCGTGTCGATCAAATCCGCAGGGGAGTCATATCCGGCCATCCGGGCGAAAGCGGCATTGGCGCTTAGAAATCTGCCTTGCGGCGTCGCCTGGTAGATGCCGAAAATGGCGTGTTCATAAATATTGCGATACTTTTTTTCGCTTTCCTGCAGCGCCTCCTCTACCCGCCGCCGCTCGGTGATATCACGGGCCACGGCCTGCCAGCCTTTCAACTGACCGTGTTCAACAACCAATTGCGTATTTTGTCCAAGCCACATCTCGCGGCCATCTTTTGTGAGAACGAGAAATTCATAATAAGTGCTTTGAACCCGATTTTTCATTTGACTCACTAAGAATTTAACGGCGTCATCACGCAAGTCCGGAGGGATAAACGACGAAAAATGTTTTCCGATAAACTCTTTTTCTTCATAGCCTGTAATTCGCAGCGCCGCCGAATTGACGAAGTTGAAGTGTCCGGTCGCGTCTGTCCGGTAAACAATATCACTGGCATTTTCCACCAAGGCCCGATACCGTTCCTCGCTTTCCTGAAGCGCCTCCTCCACCCGCCGCCGCTCCGTGATGTCGCGGGCCACAACCTGAAAACCTTGCACATGATCATCTTTTACAACTAAATGCGTATTTTGCCCGATCCAGATCTCACGGCCATCTTTTGTGACAATGGGATATTCTGAATAGGTATTGGGGATTTTTTTCACGAACTGACGACCAAAGAACCTGACGGCATCGTCACGCATGTCCGGGCGGACCAATGATGTATAATGTGTTCCAATAATCTCCTCTTCTTGATAGCCCCCGTTAAGGAGCCCTGCCGAATTCACGAAGGTGAGGATTCCCTTGCTGTCCGTCCTGTAAACAATATCACTGGCGTTTTCCACCAATGAGCGATACCGCTCCTCGCTCTCCCGCATGGCCTCCTCCGCCCGCTTGCGTTCGGTCATGTCGCGCAAGGTTCCGGAAGTGCCATTGGAACTGCCATCTCGACCGATCAGGATGCTTGCTGTGAGGGAGGCGTAAACCTGGGTGCCGTCCTTCTTCTTCATCAGGACTTCATAATCCCTGAGGGATCCCCTGCGGGATAATTCCGCTAAAAGTTTTTCACGTCCTTGCGGGCTGGCATAGATAGTCGTGGCCGGCTTGCCGATCAGTTCATCAGGATGCCAGCCCGTGAGGCGATAGGCTGATGGAGAGACGACCTGGAGGATACCTTGCGCATCGGTCTGATAGTAGAGGTCCTCAAATGATTCAAAAATCCGCCGATACTTGACTTCACTTTCCCTCAAGGCGGCTTCGGCCTTTTTCCGCACGGTGATGTCTGTTACGGTAATCAACGCCGTGGGTTTATCTTCATATTTGATACGGTTTCCGCTCAGGCTGACCCATTTGACCGTTCCGTTTTTTGCAATGATTTTGAATTCGTATGAACCCGGAGGCAACTCGCCCTTTTGATGAATATGGCCGCTTTGTTTTACAATTTCCCGGTGATCCGGGTGCACAAAATCCCAGAAGTGCATGCCGTAGAGTTCCTCTTCCGTGTAACCGGAATGTTCCACAGCCGCGCGATTCGCGTAAATCCATCGGTCGCCCTGGTGCATCATGATGGCAAAAGAGCTAGATTCGGCAAGCGTTCGGAAGGTTTCTTCACTTTTTTTTAACTGCTCTTCCACCTGCCGTCGCTCTACTTCCAGGTGCTCTAGTTCGTTGTTCCTCTGCTTTAAGGCGGAGATTGCTTCGATGAGGTCCTGTTTTTTCATGGCCTGGTAATTCATCTTATGTCCCCGGTTATTTTCTTAAAAAGAGATACATGTATTCTTTTTCCATCTCCTGCATTTGATGGGTGCGCTCTTTAAGCATCCATTCCAGAAAATCCCTGTTCTTTTTTAACTCCAGGTGAGTCTTTACCCGGGCTTTGACCACAATCGGGCTGAAGGGCTTGGTGACATAATCCACCGCGCCAAGTTCAAATCCCCGCGTCTGATCCTCTTCGCTTCCTTTGGCCGTGATAAAGATGATGGGGATATCCTTTGTGCGCGGTTCTGCCTTCAATCTTCGGCAAACCTCGTAGCCGTCGATGCCCGGCATCAGAATATCCAGCAAGATGAGGTCGGGAGGGCTGTCCGAAAAAGCGATCTGCAGAGCCTTTTCGCCATCAGTCGCCACTTTTATGGCATAGTCTGATCGCAAAAGTTCCATAAAAATTTTGATATTGACCGGCTCATCATCAACAACAAGAATGGTCTGTTTCTGAATCGTTTTATCCATTTTCTTTTCCCTCAAGCGTAATGTTCATTGCGGCGGCAATTTTGTGCAAAGCCTCCAGGGCATGGGTAAAATCAAAATTGCCAATATGGGTTTCCAGCCCTTTCATTTCCTCATCAAAGAGCGAGCTGTCGATGCTTTTTCTAACGGTTTCGAAACACTGGTCCGCATCGGCATTGTTTTCGGCAAGCAGTCTTGCCAGTTCCACAAGCTTTGGAGCAACCTGAGCCTGATCCATGCACGCATCAGGCGACGATGGCCTATCCCCGTCCAGCGGGGCAATGGTTTTGACGGAGTCCACCATTTGTTGAATTTCGCGAGCGAGGCGTGACAAGCACCCGTCGAATTCCGCCGTGTCTTTCCCGGTTATCACAGCTTCCAATTGATGAGCTGCGGCATGAACGCCTTTAGCGGCAAGATTGCCCGCAGCCCCCTTGATGGTGTGCGCGGTGCGCTCTGCTCCAGGGATGTTCCCATCTTTCATGAATTTCGCAATTGCTTCCATCGCCGTGCCGTATTTATTCGCAAAATCCACAAGCAGCTTGACGTACAGCTTCTGGTTTCCTCCCAAACGTCTCAAACCATCGGCCAGGTCAATGCCCGGAAGCTCCGACGGCAGCGCGTACTCATCGAGGCTGGCAGGTTTTTTCCGGATGGTGGAAATATCACGGTTGCCCGGTTTGATCCACTTGAGTAATATGGCGTAGAGTTTATCCTGATCGATTGGTTTGCTCAGATAATCATCCATGCCGGCGGCCAGGCATTTCTCCTTCTCTCCCGCCATGGCATGGGCCGTCATGGCGACAACCGGCACACGGAGTAAAGTTCCCGCGTCCTCATCCGGCAGGGTTTTTTCCCAGAGCCTGATTTCTTTTGTTGCGGTATAACCATCCATCACCGGCATCTGCATATCCATGAAGACGAGATCATAGGCTGCGGCCTGCACGGCCTCCACGCCCTTTTGTCCGTTTTCCGCCACGGTGATCGTCATGCCCGCCTGTTCCAGAAGTTCGGAGGCCACTTGCTGATTGATCTCGTTGTCCTCTACCAGCAGCACCCGTGCCCCCTGGATTGTCTGCAGTTCCTCCGATACAGGATGCGGATAACGATGCGCCGGATGACCCGGCCCGAAATTCTTGTCACTCATCTTCCGGCCAAAAACATCCATAATCGTGTCAAACAAAAGAGACCGGCTGACCGGTTTGACCAGGAAGGCCTCGATGCCTGCTTTTTCCGCGCGAGTCCGGATCTCCTCCTGCCCGTAAGCGGTCACCATGATAATTTCCGGGATGGAGTCCAGCTTGTCATTGGCCTTAATCCGCCGGGAGGCCTCAATGCCGTCCATCCCGGGCATTTTCCAGTCCATCAAAATTAATTTATAGGGTCTGTCCGCAGCGGCGGCTGCAAGCTCGGCTATTGCCTCCGGGCCGGTGGCGACCTGACTGACCTCAAAGGAAAGCGCCTCCAGAGCGTCGCTTAAGATCTCGCGCGCCATGGGATTGTCGTCCACCACCATCACCCGCATTCCCTTAATGTCGATCGGCATTTCCCGGAGCGGCTTTTTTGCTTCCTGCCTTTGGGCGAAACGCGCGGTGAAGGTGAAGCGGCTCCCCCTGCCCGGTTCGCTTTCCACGGAGATCGTGCCCCCCATCATCTCCACCAGACGTTTGCAGATGGTCAAGCCCAGTCCCGTGCCTCCGTATTTCCTCGTGGTGGAGCCGTCCGCCTGAGAGAAGGCCTGAAACAGCCGCGCCACCTGCTCGGCGGTCATCCCGATGCCCGTATCGCTGATCGTGAAACGAAGCAGCACGTTTTTTGCCGCTGCATGGTTTTCATCATCACCCTGCGGAGCGCGCTCCACTTTGACGGAGATCAGACCGGCGTCGGTAAACTTCAGGGCATTGCCCGTCAGGTTCAGCAGCACCTGTCCGAGACGAAGCGGATCTCCGACCAGCGTGTCCGGAACATGGTCGCTGACGTCAAAAAGCAGCTCCAGATCCTTTTCCATCGCCTTCATCCCCATGACGCTGGAAAGGTTATTCAGAACGTCATCCAGGTCAAAGCTGATCGTTTCCAGAGCCAGTTTGCCCGCTTCGATCTTGGAAAAATCGAGGGTGTCGTTGATGATCCCGAGAAGCGCCCGGGAGGAGGACTCAATCTTGACGAGATAATCCCTTTGCTTGAGGGTTAAATCCGTTTTGAGCGCCAGCGCGGTCAAACCCGTGATCGCGTTCATCGGCGTTCTGATTTCATGGCTCATGTTGGCCAAAAACTCGCTTTTGGATCGGGTCGCCGCCTCGGCTGCTTCTTTGGCGATCTTTAATTCGGCCATCCGTTTTTTCTCGGTGACATCTTTCAATGCTCCGTCGATATAAAGAATATGACCGTTGTTGTCCCGGATAATGTGGGAATTCAGGGATGCATCAATGATGCTCCCGTCTTTTTTAAAGGCCTGGAATTCAAAATCATGGACGCAATCCTGCGCCAGAATCATTTCCCGGAATTCGTCACCCCTTTGACAATGCACATGAAGGCATTGGGTAATATCTTGAACGTCCGCCATCATGTCCTCGGGGGTATCGTAGCCAAAAGTCTTGGCCAGCGTGTCGTTGGCGGCGAGGAACCGTCCGTCAGCCGTCGCCTGGAAAAGACCTTCGGTAGAGTTATGAAAAATGCTCCGGTATTTGGCTTCTGCCTGCCGCAATTCTTCCTCCGCCCTTTTACGTTCAGCGATCTCTCCCTCCAGCGCCGCGTTTTGCTTCTGCAGATCATCGTTGGATTTTTTAAGATCTTCCGACATGTGGGTGACGGCCTCCATCGACCGGACAGCCTTGCTGATATTGCGCCTGATCTGCAGGGCGACAAAACCCGTGATGGCGCCCGTCAGCAGCAAAACAAAACCGCGGATCAGATGAATGTCAACCTGGCAGGTTATGCAGGTCTGAAGGTTCAGGGAAAAATGGTGCGTGATATAAAAGAAAATGGCGATATATTCGGCAGCGGCGACAGCACCGGTAAAAAAACAAAGCCGAAAGGAAAGCCGCAGAGCTGACAGCGCGATAAAAATAAAATAAAGAAAGACGGCCGGGCTGGAAAAAGGATCGGTGTTGGCGTAATGACTCACGCTGAAGTAGATCAGCGCGGTGGGAATGCTGACCTCGATTAAGGCGTTGGCATAACGGAAGCGCTGCGGCCACCACAGTCCCTTTTTATTAAAATAATTAAGAATAGCGATGAAAACAAATTCATATAAGGCGGCTGAGAAAAAAACGGCCATGAGCCAGAAGGAAAGGGAATAGCCGTGGATGAAGACGGAATTCATGCTGACGAGGTATTGAAAATGAAGCAACTTGATCGTCGCTAAAAAATAAACAACCCCCAGCAGGAAAAACATCCCCAGCACGACAAATCCCCGCAGGCGCTCACTGTGCAGGCTTTCTTTCAGGAATGCTTGTTCGGCTGTGGTCATGGAACGGACTTTTTCGTGGCTTTGCTGATAAATTCTTGATTTCATATTAATCCATGTATTTCCGGGCAATCGCCTGAAACTGATCTGCCAAGTCTAAAAAAGCAGTGATGATGTCCGGATCAAAATGCCGGCCCGCCTCTTCTTTAATCACCGATACCGCGTCGTCATGCATAAAGGCGGACTTGTAAACGCGCTTGCTGATCAAGGCGTCGTAAACATCCGCAATGGCCATGATGCGGCCGGATATGGGGATGTCATTGCCGGATAATCCTTCCGGATAACCTTTGCCATTCCACTTTTCATGATGCGTGTAGGCGATTTCACGGGCACAAACCAGAAAAGAGGCCGGAGCTTCCAATAATTCTTCGGCGGCGGCTATGGCATTTCGCCCCAGGGTGGTATGCGTTTTCATGATCTCAAATTCTTCAACCGTCAATTTTCCCGGTTTGGTTAAAATGCTGTCGGGAATGCCCACCTTGCCAATGTCGTGCAAAGTTGCCGATTTGTATAGCAATTCGATGTTTTTATCCGTTAAATAATGCCGGAAGCGCGGATGATCTTGAAGATGCAAGGCCAGTAGTTTTACATAATACTGGGTGCGGCGGATGTGCTTGCCGGTTTCGTTATCCCGCGTTTCCGCAAGAGACCCCATGGCCACCATGGTGACATCCTGGATATTGGAAATTTCTTTCGTGCGCTGCAAAACCTCCTGCTCCAGAAACGCATTTTGATCTTTTAAAAAATCCCGGACTTTTTTCAGCTGCAAGTGAGTGGCGACGCGGGCGCGCACGATGGGCGGGCTGATGGGTTTGGCAATGTAATCGACCGCGCCTGAATTGAATCCTTTTTGTTCATCTTCAACATGGGATTTGGCTGTTAAAAATATGATCGGAATGTCATTTGTTTGCGGATTTTCTTTGACCAGGCGGCAAACCTCATACCCGTCGATGCCGGGCATCATAATATCGAGTAGAATCAGATCAGGCCTGTTTCCGGAAAGCGCTATTTCCAGAGCCTTATTGCCATTGTTCGCCACCAGAATTTGATAATCCGCTCTCAATAATTCCACCAGAATTTTAATATTTACCGGCTCATCATCGACAATCAGGATGGTCTGCTTTTGAATTTGATCCATCATTTTAACGTACACTCCCAAGCGATCCGTTCACTCATTTTTGACGAATGTGCTGCGCACACGGACGGAATTGGCATGGGCGTCCAGTCCTTCCATGCTCGCGAAATGCTGGGTTTGTGAGGATAGCTTGTCAAAAGCCGTTTGAGAGAAAGAAAGCACACTCATTCGTTTGTAAAAATCATAGACACCCAGCGGTGAGGAAAACCGCGCGGTGCCTTCCGTCGGCAGAATGTGATTGGTTCCGGCGATGTAGTCGCCCAGGGCTTCCGGCGTGTAAGCGCCCAAAAATACAGAACCGGCATTGCGAACCTGCCCTAAAAGGTCCGCCGGATTTTCGACCATCAGTTCCAGATGTTCCGGCGCGAAGAAATTGGCGAGTTCTACCGCCTGGGCAATGTCGGATGTGATGATTATCGCGCCATATTGAGATAGAGATTTTTCAATGATCCCCTTCTTTGGCAGGCTTTGCAGCTGCCGGTCGATTTCTTTCAATACGCGATCGGCCAAATCCGGGTATGGTGTGAAGAGCACCGCCGCCGCCATTTCATCATGTTCGGCCTGTGCCAGCATGTCCGCCGCCGCAAAGGCAGGATTGGCTCTCTGATCGGCAATGACCACGACTTCGCTGGGACCGGCAATCATATCAATGGCGACCTGTCCGAAGACAAGTTTTTTGGCCGCGGCGACATAAGCGTTGCCCGGGCCGACAATTTTATCGACGCGGGGAACGGTTTGTGTGCCATAAGCCAGTGCAGCAATGGCTTGCGCGCCGCCAATCTTGAAGATGCGGTCAACGCCTGCGACTTCGGCGGCTGCCGCAATAAGCGGATGGAGCTGGCCATCCTTCACGGGACTGGTCAGGATGATTTCTTTGACGCCGGCAATGCGCGCTGGAATGGCCGCCATGAGCAGTGTGGAAGGATAAAAAGCCTTGCCGCCGGGCGCGTAAATGCCCGCCCGGTAAAGCGGCAGGATCCGCTGCCCCAGCTCCACGCCGGCCTCGTCACTGATCGTGTATCCGGATGCCGTTTGATGGCGATGATATTTTTCAATCCGCCGGGCGGCAAGTTCAATCACGTCGCGGTCTTCAGGTTTTACCCGGGCTGCGGCCTTTTTTCTTTCCGCCTCTGTTGCTTCGAGCGTTGCCGCCGTCAGATTGCAGCCGTCAAACTTTTTTGTGTAATGAAACAGCGCTTCATCACCGCGCACCGACACATCATGAACGATTTGGGCCACATTGGACAGCAGCTCCGGCGTAAACGCGCCGCCCCTTGCCCGCAGCGCCTGAAAAAAATCCCGAAATTCGTTTGCGTCGGCTCGAATGATTTTCATCTTATTGTTTCATCCTTTTGATATCCGCGCCCAGCGCGGAGAATTTCTTTTCAATATTCTCATAACCGCGGTCGATATGATAGACCCGTGAAATTTCCGTCGTCCCCTGAGCGACCAGTGCCGCGAGAATCAGCGAAGCGGAAGCCCGCAAATCCGTGGCCATGGTTTGCGCGCCGAATAAGTTGGGTACGCCGCGCACCACGGCGCTGCCGCCCTGAATCACAATGTCCGCGCCCATGCGCATCAGTTCGCTGACATGCATAAAACGGTTTTCAAAAACGGTTTCCGTAATGACCGAAAGGCCGCTGCCAACCGACATATACGCCATGATCTGCGCCTGCAGATCCGTGGGGAAGCCGGGGTGGGGTAGGGTTTTGATATCGACGCTATGGATTTTCGGACCGGCTTTCACCTTCAGTCCCCCGTCGATCGGTGTGATTTTCATGCCGGTATCGCGCAGCTTGTTGATCAGCGCTTCCAGATGCTGAGGATTGCAGCCCAATACATTAATTTCACCTCGGGTCATTCCCGCGGCAATCATGAATGTGCCGGCTTCAATGCGATCGGGAATAATCGATGCTTCAGCGCCGGAAAGAGACGTTACGCCGGTGATGGTGATGACGTCCGTGCCCGCGCCGCTGATTTTTGCGCCCATGCTTTTCAACACATCCGCCAGATTGACGATTTCCGGCTCCCGGGCGGCGTTGTTGAGGACCGTTGTGCCTTCCGCAAGCGTTGCCGCCATCATGATATTTTCCGTGCCGGTGACGGTTTGCAGATCAAAATAAATATTGGCGCCTTTCAGCCGATCCACCTTTGCTTCGATATAGCCGCCGTGTAATTCCACAGAAGCCCCCATATCCTGGAGCGCTTTAATGTGCAGGTTGACCGGACGCGCGCCGATGGCGCAGCCGCCGGGCAGCGATACGCGGGCATGGCCCATGCGCGCCACCAGCGGTCCTAAAACCAGAATCGACGCCCGCATTGTTTTGACCAGATCATAAGGGGCGACGCTATTGGTAATTTTTTCGGCGTTAATTTTCACCGTGCTGTCGCCTTCAATTTCCACACCCATATTTTTTAAAAGCTTATAGGTGGTTTTGATATCGACCAGATCGGGAATATTGGAAAATGTGCAGGTTCCTGCCGTCAGAAGGGCTGCTGTCAGCACTGGCAGGGCGGCGTTTTTCGCGCCGCTGATCTGAACATCTCCTTGTAGCGGCTTGCCGCCGTTAATGACTATTTTATCCACTTATTTTCTCCTTCCTTTGATAACGCGTGAAAGTCCCGCGTAATCAGAGCGTACATCAATAGGGTCGTAAAAACCGGCGTTTGCCGCCATAAGGGCCCGCACACTTTCGCCCTGTTTAGCGCCGATTTCCAACAAAATCCAGCCATTTTCAGTAAGGTGGCTATGTGCTTGATATATCAATTTTTCGTAAAATTCCAGACCTGTTTGTCCGGCCCGGAGCGCGAGCTTTGGCTCAAAATCTTTGACGCCGGTTTCGAGTGTTTCATACTCCATAGCTCCAATGTAGGGCGGATTGGAAACGATGATATCAAATTGGTCATGAACCGGTTCAAATAAATTGCCCCGAAGAAAGGTGAGCGAATTTTCCAGTCCCAGTGCGTGAGCGTTTTTTTGTGCCACGGCCAGTGCCGCTTCTGAAATGTCCGTAGCTGTGATGATTGCCCCGGGGATTTCGCAAGCCAGGGCCAGCGCGATGGCGCCACTGCCTGTTCCAATATCCAGAATACGCGGATGACTAAAAGCTTCTGCCTGAAAAACGGCCAGTGCTTCTTCGACGAGCACTTCCGTATCGGGCCTCGGGATCAGGACATCCGGATTGACTTCCAGTACAAACGTCCAGAAGGCTTTGCGACCTGTAATGTAAGCCACCGGCTCGAAGCGCAGCCGCCGTTCAATTAATTGGTCAAAAGCTGTCTGTTGCGCATCGCTTAAGATCCTGTCCGGATTTTTGATAAATTCCATCCGGTCGCATTCCAGAACGAAAGCCAGCAGAACTTCCGCATCCAGCCTTGCTGAAGGAATTCCCGCACACTCCAGCTTTTGAGTTGCTTTGGCAATAATGTCTCGAATCGTCATTTCGTTTCCTTCAAACGAGAATCTCAACTTGAATGGCGCCACCTTGATGCGAATACTTTACTGTATATGCAAGCGTTCTGAGCAGCTGTTTCATGTTATGGTTGGCCGAATCAATGATAGATACAAAGCGGAAGATTCCATGCGCTCTGCCGATGCCAAAGATTTTATCAAGCATGTATTGACCCAGGCCCAGATGCTGCCAGTCGTCCCGGACGACAATCGCAAAGTCGGTAGCCTTCTCGGCAGAATCATAACCATATCGCGCGACGGCAATCAGGGCGTCTTTTTCATTCTCTTTAATGACCGCGACTAAGGCAAAGTTACTTTGGTAATTAATATTAGTGAGTTGGAAGAGCATCTCTTCAGGAAGTTTGGTGACGGGTCTCAAAAAACGCAAAAAGACAGCATCAGCAGACAATTTATTCAATAAATCAACGATCAGGTGCTTGTCTGTCTGTAAAATAGGCCTGAGAAATACTTCTTTCCTGTTTTTAAGCATCAGGCGGCTTTCGTATTGCGCAGGATAGAGGGCGTCATTCATTTTTGAAACATATATCATCTTGAAAAAATATCCAACTGACTATTACGGGTCATTCCACTCTCGTTTCTTGAGGCGAGGCACCTGCAGCCTCTTCATTATTTTACGGCCAGAATTATATTGACACACAAGATCGCGCTTCGTATATTGCCCCCATGAAAAAACTATACCGGATAAGCCTTTTTGCCCTTTCCATGCTGCTTGTCTCCTGTCTGAGCTGGGTCATGGAAACCCCCACCATTGTTGTTAGCGAAATCAACCTTAAACCCCGCTCCTTAACCGAGATAAATATCTTCCTTGGTGTCGATGTGCAAAATCCGAATCGTTTTGACCTGACGCTTCAGTCGCTTGAATATGGGGTTTACCTGAACCATGAAAAGATTGGAAACGGACATCTGGAAAAGGAGATTCTGATTCCAGCGTCATCAACAACAAGAGTCCAGGTGCCTGTTGTCGCAAACTTCAAAGACTGGGGCAAGAGTTTGAAGATCCTTGTGACCGGCGAAAAATTGCCTTATAAGATTGAAGGCAAGGCCGTCATCAAAGCGGCCTTCGGATCCCGCGAATTCCCTTTTTCCAAAGAAGGACAAATTAACAATTAATCCCGCCTGTCACCCCATAACTGCACTTAAAAAATATTAAAATAAGTAATATCAAGTAATTGAAGCTTTTAACAAAAAGCATATTGACAAAAGCCTGCAAATGAGTGATTACTCACTCTACAAGGCTGCTGGTCGTTTGAAATTCGTAATACATTGGATACATTGAATTTATGAAATAGCAGGTGTTGATCATGCAACTTCCCGATTTAAAAATGCCGGATAAAGAAAAAAAAATCCTCGAAGCGGCTATTACGGTCATTTCCGAAAAAGGATTCAACGCCTCAACCACGAGCGAAATTGCGCAGATGGCCGGTGTGGCTGAAGGAACGATCTTTCGATACTTTAAAACAAAAAGAGACATTTTGCAGGGTATCTTAATTCATCTGGTCAATATTGTCGGCGAACCGCTTATTTTGGAAAGCTTCAAGAAGATTCTTCTCAATTCGGATCAGAAAGATTTACGATCGATTATCAAGGCCTTATTGAAAGAGCGTTTTACTCTGATGGAGTCCCTTTATCCGATGCTTCGTATTATCGTTACCGAAGCCATGTATCATGAAGATATCCGGGAAGTTCTCTATAAAAAGATAATTTCCAAAGCCTTGGAGATATTCAAACTGTTTCAGGAGGAAATGATTGCCAAAGGTCTGATGAACAAAGACATCGATCCGCTGGCTGCCTCCCGCAGTATTTACGGCAATCTCGTCGGTTTTTTCATTTATCGGAAATTCTTCGGTCCCGTGATTAAGTTGGAAGATTTCGACAAGGATTTGGATCGTGTTGTAGATATTATTATGTACGGGATAGCCGTCAGGCAAAATTAAGACCTGCCGACGACGATATTTTTTTAATTGAGGTCATCCCATGAAAATTTCAAACTTAAGCGTCTGCCTTCTTTTAACGGCTCTCTTGATGATGGCCGGTTGCAACAACAAAGCGGCCCATGAGCCGGTAAACGTTCCTGTCCCCGTCGTGGCAAAACAGATAGGGAAAACCAACGTGGAACAGGAAGTATCGGCCAGCGCAAACGTTGAAGGCAGCAAAACCGTTAAACTGGGTTTTCTGGTGGCCGGGAAAATCAATTTCATTGCGGCCGCTGAAGGCGCGATGGTTGAAGCCGGTCAATTACTGGCCAGCCTCGATCCGGAAAACTACAAAATCGCGAAAGAGATGGCGGATGCCAACTTCGATCAGGCGCAGGATGAATATAACCGGTTAAACATGATGCATGAGCGGAAAAGCATTTCGGACAGTGACTTTTCCAAAATCTCCAATACCTTAAAACTTGCCAGGGCACAGCAAAGATTGCAAAGCAAAAATCTATCGGATACGAAGTTATATTCACCGATCAAAGGTGTATTATTGAAAAAAGGCGTGGAGGTGGGTGAGATTATCGGCGCCGGCCTGCCGCTTTTTGCTGTGTCGGACGTCCGTACCATCCGGGTTAATGCCGCCATCCCTGAAAACGATTTGCAGCAGATCAAAATCGGCGCGAACGCCGCTGTCCACATTTCATCGATTGATTCAACCTTTACCGGCAAGATTGTGGAAATCGGCTCCGTTGCCGAACCCACGACACGGTCATTCACCGTTAAGATTGAACTTAAAAATCCAGAATTAATGATCCGTCCGGGTATGACGGCGGAAGTAAAAATGACGACGGGGCGGAAAATGGAAATCATGGCTGTTCCGGGAGAGGCTGTGCTGCGTGACGCGGACAACACATCCTATGTCTTCGTTGCTGATCAAACCCGGAAGCAGGCCTTTAAGCGAAAAATTTCTTTAGGTCGGATGACGGGAAGCAGCATCGAAGTGACCTCCGGTATCACGCCCAACGAATGGGTGATTGTCGGCGGGCAGCATAAATTAAATGACGGCTCTGCCATTACGTTAAAATAACGCCATGAATTTTGTCAAAAAATCTCTTAAATATCCGCAAGTGACAGTATCCATCCTGCTCATGTGTTTCATGGCCGGTGTTTTTTCTTTGGTTTATATGCCACGGCGCGAAGATGCCAAAATCCAGGTCCGGATCGGGCAGGTCATTGCCTTTTATCCCGGTGCCAGTTCATTGCAGGTGGAAGAGCAGGTTACCAAAAAACTGGAGCAATATCTTTTTCAATACGCGGAAGTCCGAAAAGAGAAGACGATATCCACAACGCGTGACGGCGCGGTCATCATTAATGTGTGGGTGAATGATCATGTTGAGAACGTCGATGTTTTCTGGAGCAAGCTCAACCATCAGATGCTTGTTTTGAAAGCCGTCAATCTGCCACCGGGTGTTTACGGTCCTTTTGTCAATTTTGAGTTTGGCGATACGGAAGCGTTATTGATTGGCATTGAAATGGATCATCCCGACTACGCCCAACTGAGAGATTATGCCATAAAGCTTGAGGACAGTCTTAAGAACATTAAGGCCGTCTCAAAAGTCAAACGCATCGGGGAACAGAAAGAACAGATTGTTATTGCGTCGTCGAGTGCAAAGTTGGACCAGTACGGCATCTCGTTTGCGAAAGTCATGCAGATCTTGCAGTCGCAAAATGCCATCGGGGCCACAGGCGACATCAAAACGCCGGACGCTAAAATTACCCTTTATGGTCAGGGATATTATAAAACCGAAGCGGAAATTGCCGATCAGATTATCGGGACGGCGAAAACCGGCCAGGTGGTTCGTCTCAAAGATGTGGCTCGCATTGGACGCCAGTATCAGGAACCGGCATCCAAGACGATGGTGAATGGGCGAACCACGATGCTGGTGGCTGTTCAAATGCATGAAGGCAATAATATCGTTGAATTCGGCAAAACGGTTGATCAAAGACTGAAAGAAACGGCGAAACTCCTGCCTTCAGGCGTCAAGTTGACCATGATTGTCAATCAACCTAAAATTGTCGATAAAAATGTCAGCCAGTTTCTCCGTGAGTTTCTCATGGCGATTTTTGCGGTCATTGTGGTCATCCTGCTTCTGCTGCCGTTTCGTGTTGCCGCAGTGGCCGCGATGGCCATTCCGATGACGATTGCCGTCACGTTTGCCCTTATGCGCGCCATCGGTCTTGAACTGCATCAGGTTTCGCTGGCGTCTTTAATTGTGGTCCTGGGCATGGTGGTGGATGATGCCGTCGTCGTGGCCGATAATTATGTGACGTTGCTGGACAGCGGTATGGACAGGCATACCGCCGCCTGGAAGAGTGCCACGGAACTGGTTGTGCCGATTCTGACGGCAACGCTGACCATTATTGCGGCGTTTCTGCCGCTGGTGATTTTAACAGGCATGGTCCGTGAGTTTATTATTGCTTTACCACTCACTGTTACGATAGCCCTTTCGTCTTCATTTATCGTGGCCATGCTTTTAACGCCGATCTTGTGTTTCACCTTTATTAAAAAAGGGCTTCACGATCCATTGGCTGAATCTTCCCAGGATAAAAAGCAGAGGGTATCGCTCCTTCCCCTGATGCAGAAGGGATATGATAAAACGATTACCTGGTGCATGATTCATTCCAAACTGACGATTGCTGGCTGTCTGTCCACGCTGCTCATCGCGGTTCTTTTATATCAAATTGTTCCACAGAAATTTTTTCCGGCAGCCGAACGAAACCAGTTTGTGGTTGATCTCTGGATGCCGACAGGCACGAAACTCGCCAAAACCGAACAAGCGATCTTAAAAGTCCAAAACCTGATTAAAAATGACAAGCGCGTGGCTTCCTACGCAACGTTTATTGGCGCCAGTTCGCCTCGCTTTTATTATAATTTTTCACCCGAACCGCCTGTCGAGAATTTTGCGCAGATCCTGGTCAATACCCATACCGATAAAGAAGCTGATCAATTACACCGTGAATTAAATGCCATAACCTCCGGGACAGTTCCAGAAGGGAACGTTCAAGCCAGGCTTATGCAACAGGGGAAGCCTTCGACAACTTCCATTGAAATTCGAATTGTCGGCGATGATCTTGCAACGCTCAAAAGCATCGGCAGTCAGGTCCGAGATATTATGTTGAAGACCCGTAAAGCAGCCTTTGTCCGGACGGACTTCAAAGAGGATTATTACGGCGTCGCCATTCGCCCGACGTCGAGCGCCGAGCGGCTGGGATTCACCACTACCAGTATTGCCAGATCCATCTATGGGGGATTTACCGGCGCCCCGGTGTCAACCCTTTACGAAGGCCAAACGCCCGTGGACATTGTTTTGCGGCTCGATGAACGAAGCAGGCACAATTTTGATGATCTGCAAAATATGTATCTGACATCCCCTGTCACCGGGGCTGCCGTGCCGCTTCGCCAAATTGCCGTCTTGGAACCCGAGTGGCACACCGGACGGATTATGCATCGCAACGGGCTTCGGACACTGACGATTTTATGCGAGCCGCAGGAAGGTTTTCTGGCATCGCAAATGCTGAAAAAAATTGCGCCGGACATTTCTCAACTGGCATTGCCCAGGGGGTACCAAATAGAATATGGCGGCGAAGCTGAAAACAAAGTGGAAACATTTTCGGAAATGAGCCTGGCCTTTGCCATCAGTCTATTGCTGATCTTTCTTGTTCTCCTGTTCCAGTTTCGTAATTTGAAAGAAACGTCTATCGTCATGCTGACAATTCCCTTAAGCATGTTCGGGGCCTTGCTGGGTTTGTTAATGACCCGCAACACATTCGGATTTACGGCTTTTGTCGGTTTGATCAGCCTATCAGGGCTGGTGGTCCGAAATGCCATTATCCTGATCGACTATGCCAACGAGCTTGTTCGCAATGGCATTTCCATACCGACTGCCGCGCTGGAAGCCGGCAAAAGGCGTCTGCGTCCTATTTTTCTAACAGCCAGCGCGGCGGCAATCGGCGTCATTCCCATGATTGTTTCCGGCTCACCCATGTGGAGCCCCCTGGCCAGTGTGATTGCCGTGGGGATTATGCTGGCCATGGTCATATCCTTATTGCTGGTGCCGGTTCTTTATGCTCGTGTCATCAAACCCTCCGACAAGAAACAGACGTTTGACGACGCCGGCAAGGCAAAGACTGCTCCCAAACCGGGAACCGTTGCCTTGATTGTCCTGACGGCTTTCTTCTTATTATCAGCGAACGCTAACGCCCAGCAAAATCCTGAAAGATTGAATTTGCAAAAAGTTCTGGATCTGGCGGTTCAAAACAGCAGATTGCTTAATGTTAAAAAGCTTCAGGTTGATGAAAAACAGCAAAAGGTCCATGAAGACAGGGTGAAATATTTCCCATCCGTGACCGTCGGCGGCGCTTATCAGTACAACAATCATATCGGCAGTGTGACTTTGCCGAAGGGTGCGCTGGGCCAGTATTTTGCAAGCCCGATTCCCCCAATCACGCTGCCGCCGGCCGACACCAAGCTGGATATTGGCAGTGCGGATGTTTTCAGCGCCGGTGTGATGGCTTATCAGCCCATCTCGCAAATTCCCAAAATAATGGCCGGGGTCCATGTTGCGAAGACGGACCTGGAAATTACAAAAATTGATCAGGATCGTGCGACCCAGCAGGTCAAACAGACCGCTGAAAAACTTTACTACGGTTTATTAATCAGGCAAAAGCAAAATGAAGAAGCCCGGATCAAATTGGATCTGGCCGAAAAAAAACTTTATGATGTGGAAAGCGCCGTATTGGCCGGCAAGACGACGCTGTCCAGCCTGGCCGGTTTAAAGGCAAATGTGGCCGATGAAAAGCAGAATATTCTAAAAATCAATATCCAGATTGAGGATTATTCCGCTGATTTGAAACGCCTGACCGGTTTACCGCCTGCAAGTTCATTCATGATCGATCCGCTATCCGTCGATGACTTTAAAATAAAGGATTTGACGGATGAATCACTGGAACTGAAAGCACTGGCGGGCAATCATGACCTGAAAATCGCCAACCTCTATAAGACCAAGGCCCAGTATGCAATTGATGCCAGCGATTACAGCTATTTGCCTGATTTTGGAATTCTGGGTGGGTACGTTTATCAGGATGGCAACACGCAATTAACCGGAAGCACTCAATTCAACAGGGGCAATGCCAATGTGGGACTGGATTCCAATTGGAATATTCAAGATGCATTTATTGGTGTTCTGCTGAAATGGAATATTCAGGATGTCTTTACGAATACGTATGTGAAGAGGCAGCGCATTTCACTGAAAAAACAAGCCGAAGAAAATCTGGCCAATACCAGGGAACAAGTCCATACGGATATCGAAAAAGCTCGACGGAAACTAACCCAATCGGTCGAATTAATCAATGTGGCAAACGAAGTCCTGGTTTTTCGCCGGGAGGATTTGAAGATTCAAACCGACCGGCGCCATGCCGGACTGAATCTCGAAGCGGACCTGCTGGCCGTAAAGGCGGCTCTGGCAAAGGCCGAATCGGATGTCTTGGCCTCGCAGTTAAATTACCGGATGGCTTTGACGGATCTGCAAATGCTGACCGGCAGCTTCTAAACCAATGAATCTTTAATCTCTTAGCGCTTCATCCGCCGGAAACCAGCGGTATTCGGGCGGAAGGACTTCATGCGGTGATTTGGGAAAGTTCGGATGAATGGCCATTATTTCTTCCTCATGTCCAGCTTTTTAACTTGGGCGTCTTCCGTTAACAGCCGCATCTGGCCGATGGCAATTTTATTGAGTTTGCTCAGGCGCGTTTCTTGCGGCAGCCCTTCGTGAATAAAAAGAGCATTAAGATTTTCCAGATTGGACAGGCAAACCAATTGGGCGGCATTGGCGTGATCCCGGACATTGCCTTTCTTATCGTTATTCTTATCCCGCCAGTCTTTAGCGGTCATGCCGAAGAGCGCCATGTTCAATACATCCGCTTCCGATGCATAAATGATGTTTATCTGGTTTTTTGTCAGTTCCGGGGGAATCAGGTTTTCTTTAATAGCGTCCGTGTGAATACGATAATTAATTTTAGCCAAATTGCGCTTGATGTCCCAGCCAAGCTGCTTACGCTCTTCATCTTTCAATCTCTGGAATTCTTTTATGAGGTATAACTTAAACTGGGGCGAGACCCATGAAGCAAACTCAAAAGCAATATCTTTATGCGCGTATGTTCCGCCATATCGTCCTGCTTTAGCAACGATTCCTCTGGAATTTGTCTT
>CAYVFA010000030.1:12859-19871 GCA_964450075.1 uncultured Smithella sp. | reverse complement strand
GTTGTTGTTTACCGGACGCCGGGACATTCGAAAGACTCGATTTGCTTTCACACGGGGCAGAATCTAATCACCGGGGATACGCTGTTTAACGGAACAATCGGCAATAATTTTTCCGGCGATTCGAGGGGATTTTTTAATTCCATCCTCCGCCTGATGGCGCTCCCCGGCGACACGCGCGTTTTCGCAGGCCATGACTACGTGGGTGATTCACTCGCTTTTGCCCTGCATCTGGAGCCGCAAAACCAAGACATCGAGCGCTTCCGCGAGTCCTGCGACCCGAATTTTTTGTACTCCACCATGGACGAAGAAAAAAAGATCAATCCTTATTTGCGATTTAACGAAGAACCGATCGTCAAGTTGATCAAAGACCACGGCCTGCCTCACGCAAGCGATTGGGAACGCTGGCAGTCGCTGATGTCCATCGATTAATTTACGTACCGAAATTTTCCAAACGGCCATGATGTAAGGCACGTTGAACCTGTCAGTGATTTACGACCATTCGCCTTGACATCTGCCGTTTATTCAGTATAGAAAGCACAAACATTAATAATCTGGTGATAGCGGTTAAAATTTGTTCTTTTCGAAATTTGTTTTTTAACCGGCAACACGCGTTGGTAAGGCGTCTCTGTTTAAAACGGGAGGGAAGAAAATGTCCAGAATTAACGTTGGGGATGTGTTTGAAGACTTTTCATTGAAGAGTCACACGGATGCGACGGTCGATACGGCATCCATGGCGGGTAAAAAAATCCTGTTGTCTTTTCATCCGCTGGCCTGGACGGAGGTCTGCGCCAAGCAGATGCAGTCGCTGGAAGCCCATTTCGAAACCTTTCAGTCGCTGGGAACCTTGCCGCTTGGGCTTTCCGTTGATTCAGCGCCCTGCAAAAAAGCATGGGCTCAAAGTCTCAATATTCAAAAAGTTGATCTGCTTTCAGATTTCTGGCCGCACGGCGGTATTGCCGTGAAGCTGGGCATCTTCATCGATAAGTTTGGTTTTTCGGAACGTGCCAACATCATCCTCGACGAACACAGAAAGGCCGTTTTTGTAAAGGTCTATCCCCTTCGGGAATTACCGGACGTAAGCGAGGTTCTGGACTTTTTAAAAAAATAATCGCGCAAATCCGATTACTTTTGGAGTCTGACTGATCATAACTCAAGACCATAATGAACCCATCATTATGATAAACGGGAAAAGAAAGGAAAAAACACATGGCTGCAAATAACGCTTGGGCTAGAATGCGAAATTCCATCATGAACCGCTTTAAAGACAAAGATCATCTGACACAGCAGAGGGCATGGTTTCTTTATCTGTTCTGTATTTGTGGCGTTTTGATGTTTATCATCCTGGCGTTCCTGCTTTTATCCCTGGATATGGATAAATTTCAAAAAGCGATTGTTCCACTTTCCATGATCATCGTCATTTCGATTGTCGCCGTCTTACTGATCAGGTCGGGAAAATATAAAGCCGCCGCCAACACAATGATTGTCGTCATGGTTGTCAATACCACCGCCGGATTCCTGATCAAATACTTCGGACCGGTCATCTATGAAGGCTTCGTCAGCTATGTCCATTTCATGTACATCACCATTGTCTTTGCCGCCCTCTTTTGCGAAAGGAAAGCCATCCTGATGACGGCAGCCTGGTTTTTTATTGTTTTCGTTTCCTACTTTATCATCGTCAAAGATCAAGTCAGCGGCGAAGCATTAAGCCTGGTCACAAGCAGCTTTGCCGACGGCCTCATCGGGATTGTCCTAAGCTCTGTCTTAGCGCTTCTCCTCATTACGGCCATGCGCCGGGCCAATACGCAACTGGTTGAATCCGTGGCCGACGTCCGCGAGGCGTCGATTAAGCTGACGGAAATATCAGATACCATCGGCGCATCAAGCCAGAGCATCGCCGAAGGAGCAACCGAACAAGCGGCCTCCATGGAGGAAACCTCCGCCATGCTCAAAGAAATTTCAGAAAAGACAAGAAAAAATGCTGATATCGTTTCCCATGCACGAAAGCTCATGGACGATACAGGCGTTATTGTTACATCCACCAACACGTCTTTGAAAGGGCTGAGATCCTCCATGCATGAGGTCAATGAGGCCAGCGTCAAAACGGCTCGTATTGTCCAGACGATCGATGCCATTGCCTTCCAGACCAATCTCCTCGCGCTCAATGCGGCCGTTGAGGCTGCCCGGGCCGGAGAAGCCGGTGTGGGATTTGCCGTCGTCGCCGACGAAGTGCGAAACCTCGCCCGCAAATCGGCGGAAGCATCAAAAAACACTCAGGACATTATCTCGAACAGTATCGATAACATCAAGAAAAGCACTAATTTTGCCGTCACGTCCGACGACGCGTTTACGAAATTCATGGAGGTATCCGATCATCTCACCCAGCAATTGAAAATCATTGGTGAATCCTCGGCGGATCAAACCCTTGGCATTGCGGAAATCGAACGGGCAGTTGACGAAATCAACAAAGTCATCCAGGCCAATGCCGCCAGTGCTGAGGAAACAGCAGCCGTATCATCGGAACTCACGTCGATGTCCAATGATATTGCCGCTTTCGTTAAAAAGCTTGACCAGTTAACGAATTCATAGGGCATGGGGAATGGCATTACATGTAGCTGTGCAGACTGGGCAATAGATTAACCCCCAGATAGGTGAACAAGACACAGCCGAACCCGACAATCGCCATGATCGCCATCCGTTTGCCGCGCCAGCCGCGAACCAGACGGGTATGCAGCATGACGGCGTAGGCAAGCCAGGTGATGAGCGACCAGGTTTCCTTCGGGTCCCAGCTCCAGTAAGAGCCCCAGGCGTAATGTGCCCAGACGGCACCGGTGACGATCCCCAGCGTCAAAAAAATAAATCCCAGGGCAGCGCTGGAATACATCAGTTCATCCATCTGAGATTCGGATGGCATCAGCCGGATAAAAACACTTGGCGACTCGGTCGCCCTGCTCTTGATCAAAAACATGATACCCAGTGCGAAGGCCACGGTAAATGCGGCATATCCCATAAAGCAGGTCAGCACATGAGAGGTCAGCCAGTTGCTTTGCAGCGCGGGGATTAAAGGCTCAATGCGGTTGTTGATGCCCGGAGCAATGGAGGCGTAAGCCATCATCAAAAACGCCACCGGCATGACAAAAGCGCCGATGCTGCGATTTTTCAGCCGCCACTCCATCAGCAGATACAACAGAACAATCGTCCAGGCGAAAAAAATCAACGACTCGTAAAAATTGGACAGGGGTGCATGCCCCATGCCGAGATCATAAGATGTTTTCCAGCGAATAATCAATGCAACACTCTGGGCGACAAGACCAACCAGCGCCGCTCCGGTGGCCAGTTTTCCCCAGAATTCCCTTCCCAGGATCATCCGGAAAAGATAGAAGACAAACGCCGCAAAGTAGATGAATGTGACCCAGCTCAGGATGGTTGTATTGATCATTTGGCGTTCTCCAGATTTTCTTTCAGTTGCAAAAGAAGGTATCGCACTTCTTGTTCCAAGCCGGCCTTGTTTTTATAGCTGCTTCCCGCAACGCTGATCGTGACTTTATTCCCCTCCCGGTCAATCCGAATCCAGACCTGCCGCGTGTAGGAAAACAGCACCAGCAGCAATCCGCCAATCAAAAGCGCCGCCGCCGCGCCGACAACGTGTGTTCCCGGATCACGATTGACTTGCAGGCCGGTATAATATTTTTCCTCCAGCCCCAGAAGCGTAAAGGTATAGGGCTGGAAAAGAGCGGGATTAAACATCGGAACCTGCCTGATAACATCAGGATTCATGGCTTTGATCTTTTCAAGTTGCTGGAAGACCCAGAAGGTAACCGTTTCTTTTTCAGACCGGACAGCCACTTTAATCGCAGGCCCCATTTGCATCAAATTTTCTTCGACCCTCAAAACCTGAAAAGACCCTTCTTTTCCCGGTAATTCAAACGCGTATCCTTCCCCGACATTCATGATGTCGCGACGACCACCGCTTCTCAGCAGAGCCAGCGTGGCCTTGCCGCCCGGGGCGGCCCCGTAGCTTGCCTGATAAAAGCGGAATCCGTCGAAGGTGATGGGATGATTCACAAGCAGTTTTCCTGAATGAACGGCCTGGTTATCCTTCAAAAACGTCAGATTGGATTGAAAGGTTTTGGGAGCGCCACTGTCATAGAATTCCACGGTAAACTTATCGCAGCGGACGGAAAAAGGCAGGGGCAGGGATGGGTTGCCGTTTCGTAATTGAATGGCGTTGACGATCTCGCCTTCCATAATATTGACGTATCCTTCGACGCCGAAAATCGACCCGATGATCGCGCCGGCAATCAACACCAGAAAACTCAGATGAACGAGGTAAACGCCGAAAAGCGAAAAGCGCCCTCCCCTTGCGCAAAGGAAAACACTGTCCTTCGCATTTTCCCTTGCCACGTCCCGATATTTTTTCCGCAAAAGCAGGACCGCCGCATCCGCCGCCTTCTGAAGATCCAACGCCGACTGAAATTTGTTTTCATCCGGAATGTTTTTAAAGGCCTCTTCGTTTTGAGGCGCTGGCCGGGCGCGGAAACGCCGCCATGCCAAAGGAAATCGATCCAGTGAACAGACGATGATATTGATCGACAAAAGCCCCGATAAAAGGAAAAACCACACGGAATGATACAGATCGAATATCTGCATCTTCTGCAAAAAAGAGAACAGTGCGGGTGAAAGACGTCCCGCCAGCTCTCCCGCTGCTTCTCGCTGCGGAACCAGTGTTCCAATCAGGGCGAAAAAAGCGATCAGAGAAAGAAGGACGATGGCCAACTGGACGGATGAAAAGAAAGACCAGATAGCGGATTTGTTTTTGCTCAAATGAATTCACTCCCGAAGATCGTTGCGCGCTTTTTACCATGAGGCGAAACTTCATGCAACCGGCAAGACCATCCTATTTTTTGTGGCACTTGGCGCAATCACGCGATGAAAACGCCTTTTCACCGTTATGACACATACCGCAGGTCTTGCCCTGATACATGTCCGACATGACCATTTTCGTCTTGCTTTTCTTCACGGCAAACGGCTGGGGATGGCACTGGTTGCACAAAAAGGCGTCATGGCTGGCGTGGTGGAAATAAACATTTTTTACGGGTGTTTTATATTTCAGCACAGCCGGGTAATAAGCCGGTTTCCGGACGGCGGGTTTATCCTTGTGGCAACGGTGGCAGTCATAAAACGCAGAACCGTTTTGGGGAGCATGGCAGGCAAAACATCCTTTCTTGTCGGCATGGTCGTTGAAGTCAATTTTGACGTCTCCTTGTCGATAGGCAAACCGTTTGGGATGACAGGTTTTGCATCCGGCTTTCATTTGATGGCTTTCGTGCTTGAATGAAACGGCCCTTGCGCCTTTTCCGTATTGGATCGTTTCTTTCGGCGCGGAAGGAGATTGCTTATGACAGCGGCTGCAATCATTCCAGGAAAATGCCTTTTTCCCTTTCTGATCATGACAGGTAAAACAGAATTTTCCCCCGCCGTGATCGGCCATTCGGACGGCGGTTGAACCTTCTCTGGGCTTAAACAGCACATTGTGGCAGGTCCGGCAGCTTGTTTTTTTCAGGTGCGGTTCATGGTTGAAAACAACGTCTGTTTTCCCTTTGCCCAGATGAACGGACATTTTGTAGGCCGGGGTTTCCTTTTGCGGTGTCGCGACACCTGAACCCAAATGACAGCGCGCGCACTGCGTATTCGCAGCAAAAGCCTTTTTTCCGTCATGACAGACGCCGCAGTATTTTCCTTTATACAGCGCGTCCATATTGAAGTCTTTTTGATTCTGGGCATGCAGGGCTTCCATTTCAAAAAGACCGCTGTGGCAGGTCGCGCAGGTTGTCCCTTTTTTCGTATGATCCTGATGACTGAAGATAACAGATTCCAGCGGTTTTGTATAAAGAATGCCATAGGCTGACTGCGACGCCATGGCAGCATCGGATAACGAGCTGGTGATAAACAGCATTAAAATGATCAGCAACCGTTGACGCATTCGCACAATCCTGACTACCCTTTCATGTAAAAAATGTTGGGTTTGGCGCCTGTTTCTTTTTTAAGAACCCAGACAGGCTTTTGCAACTGGTGAACCAGTTTATACACGCGGTCCTGAGGATTGGACAGATCGCCGAAAACGCGCACATCGGCAGGACAGGCGTCTGAGCAGGCCGTGTTGCTCACGTTTTTCGAAAGCCGCGATTCCAAGCAAAAATCGCACTTGTCAATGGCGTGTTTTTCCTCATTGAAATAGCGGGCATTATAAGGACAGGCCACCATGCAGATTTTGCAGCCGATGCATTTCTTGTTATCCATCATCACGATGCCATTTGCTTTGTTTTTATAAGTGGCCGTGACGGGGCAGGCCCGGACGCAGGGCGGATTATTGCACTGGTGACAAAGCACCGGAATGAACTCTCGTTTTTGTCCAATCGCCTCAGGAACTTCACGCTCCAGAACCTTGGTGCGCCAGCCATAATCCGGCACGGCGTTGGCAGACACACAGCCTACCTCACAACGGCGGCAGCCGATGCATTGATCGACCCGAATCACCATGGCATAATGAGGTTTGTAAGGGTATTTCTCTACGATCGAACCCCGCGGGAAAACTTTTTCAGCGGCGGACACAACGGACGCGATGGAACCTCCGGCCAGCACACCGGTGATCGTCAGACCGATTTTCAGGAAATCCCTTCGATCTATTTCTGAAACCTTTCCGGAATTTTCCAATATATTATTGTTGTCAAACGGCTTGAAAATCATGACTCGCTTTCAACCTTTCCGCTTTCGACTGTTTCAGCGCATGACCTGTTGCCAAATCCGTCAAATACTTTTTCCCCCAAAAGAAATGCCGTACCACACAAACCGATCCCTCCCAGAGCCACCAGAATCTCTTTCCAGGTCGGCGAGTAAGTCAGCAATTGAGAAAATTCCTTCACACCGAGATCCCAGTACAGAGGAACCAGCTGCGCCGTAACGACCAGATCCAGGCGCATGAAGAAGATGCTGAAGATCATCAAGCCTGCGGCAA
>CAYVFA010000030.1:3915-12759 GCA_964450075.1 uncultured Smithella sp. | reverse complement strand
ACGACCAGATCCAGGCGCATGAAGAAGATGCTGAAGATCATCAAGCCTGCGGCAATCGCCATCCATCCCTGCTTTCGTCCGCCGGAAAGAAGAAGCAGGAAGAATGGAATGACCATACCGCAAGCCACTTCCAGCACCCAGAAACTGAAGGCATGCGATCCGCTGATGGTTTCATGCAGCGTGATCAGCTGCGTTTCACCCCCGGTCGTCATGGCAATCATCTTCCAGGTCGTCAGAAACGCAATGGCGGCAATCATCAGCATGGCCAGCCGACTGACATGAGAAATCGATTTTCGCTCGTCTTCATCCATGCTTTTTCTTCGGATCTTCTGCGCTACAATACTGAAAAGGATAATAAAGGCGCTTCCCGTCATCATGGCAGACAGGATAAAATACACCGGTAGAAAAGGCCCATACCAGACATCCCGTCCATGCAGCATGGCAAAGATGCCTCCCAGATTGCTGTGCGCGGCCACGCCGGAGACGACGCTTAAAAGTCCGAAAAAGGCGGCCGTGCGGTGCGATTCACGCATCAGCAAAAAAAACTCGACGCCCATGAAAATCATATACAACGAATAGAGGGTACCCATCCACCAGATGTTGGATGAAAAATTGGGCGAAGCAAACAGGTAAATCATCATCCGGAAGGGATTTTCAATTTCGAGACCGATGACAAGGAAACCGGATACGATCGTAATCAAGGCCAGAAGCACAGAGCGCTTGGCAATCGGCAGAAACTCGCGATTGCCGAAAACGTGCCCGATGGAGGAAACCAGACAAAGCCCGGTGGACGCCACAACAAAGAAAATATAGGTGGCAATGAGCAGCGCCAGCGGGATCTCCCGGTACGTGCCGTATGCGTGGCGGCTGCCTGCGATAAACAGGGAATAAATGCCGGAAACGACGCCGGCAAGGAATAGTAGCGCAAAAAAACTCAAAAAGACAAAATACAACGGACCGCCGCCCATCACGCGGCCCGCTGCATCTTTAACGCATCCTATCCAAGTTGATTTTTCCGAACACACCATGATTTTTTTCCTACCTGACGCCGACTCCAATCAACTTCCGTTTAAGGAACAACATAATCAAACTTATGGCACTGGGCGCACAAATTTTCTGACTTGGCGTGCTGATGATGACATAGATTGCAGTCAGCATCCGTCCCGTAATGGGGGGATTCGTGCGGATTATTCGGTTTTACGTTCGCGGTCTTTTCGGCGAGCTTGGCCGTTTGGCCGTGACAATCGACGCACTTGGCCATTTCGACCGGCGCGGGTTTCTTTATTTTGCCGTGGCATTGTTCGCATGTCACGCCTTTGAAAGCATGCAGGTGGCTGCCCGGAATCTTGCCTTTTAACGTACCGGCTTTACCTTCTCCCGGAAGGTGGCAAGCTAGACAGCTCTCATAAGGCATTTCCTTGATCGCTATATGATTTTCGGGAAGCACTTTCTTGTCTTTATGACACCCCGCGCAATCCCATGCTTTCACATCGACCGTCTTGGACTTGGCGGCCGCCGCTTTTTTCTCTTTCGGCGCGGCATCAAGACCGCCTGCAAAAATCGCCGCCAGAAATACGACTAGCGCAAAAGCCATGAGGAAATCTATTGTTTTCTTATGCTTCATCTTTAGCTCCACAACAGGCAATGATTTAAAACACATTAACCTTATTTTAAATAGCACATAATCGTGACCAGACACAAGCGCCAAAGAATAAAAAAAGAGGCGGTTGTTACTTCTGAAACGGTTGGCGATTATGCATTCCGTTGACAAGGCGGATTTGATACTTACTCATCAATCAGCTGGCGTTGGCGCTACAATACGCCCAAACAGAAGGGCCTGTCAAGAAACTACATGATTTCCTCATTTTTATTCCTCATTTTTATTCCTTGACAAGTTATGAGCATATGCTTATAATTTAGCCAAGGAGAATTATGCATGCCCAGACCGAAATGTTGCCGTAGAATTTGCGGAGTACCGGACAAAAGCTACTTCAAACCACGTGGAATTCCATCATCCGAATTGGAAGAAGTTTTACTGAATCTTGATGAATTTGAAGCAATCCGGCTCGCAGATTATGAGCAATTTTATCAGGAGCAGGCCGCCTCCCAAATGAATATTTCGCGGCAGACATTCGGAAGAATTATCGAGTCGGCGCACCAAAAGCTGGCAGATGCTCTGCTCAACGGCAAAGCGATTAAAATTGAGGACGGTGACGCCTTAAAGATCGGCGGCGTCATATGTAGAAAAAAGCAGAAAAACAATGGAACATAAACTTTATCATCACATTTAGAAGGAGAAAATTATGAAAATTGCTTTACCCTCTCGACAACATCAAATCGACGAACATTTTGGGCACTGTGATCACTTTACCGTATTTACCATTGACGAGCAAAACAGAATTGCCGCAGAAGAGAAGATTGCCGCACCTGACAGTTGCGGCTGCAAGTCGAATATCGCCCAGATTCTTGCTCAACATGGCGTAAAATTCATGCTGGCAGGCAACATGGGTCAAGGCGCTGTTAATGTGCTTAATGGCTGTGGCATTTCCGTACTGCGCGGATGTACGGGTGATGTGAAGGCTGTAGCCGAAAGTTGGCTTTCGGGCAACCTCCAGGATTCAGGCATGACGTGTGCACAAAATCAACATGGTTGCCATGAAACTTAAAAAAAATGACTGTATCGGGAAACCATAGCAATCCTGGAACCTTCCATAAAAAAAGCCCGCGGAGTTTCCGCGGGCTGAAAATTTTTAAGCACAAGATCAACTACTTGTTCTTTGGATCTCTCGGATCGCCCTTGTAACCTAAAGCCTTCCAATCAAGTCGCCCTTTTTCAGAGTGGCAATCACCACACTTGAGTGCTTTATCTTTGGATACCACCATGTGATGCACAGGCCAGACCATGAATGTTTCTACGAAACCATACTGACCGCTATAGGGCTGACCGGCAGCTTTCATTCCCGAGGCAACGGCCGCATTCCAATCATACTTCTGCCAATAAGCGTCGCTTCCCGGAGGGCCGAAGACCTGCACGAAGGCAATCGTATTGTTCCCGCTGTCGTATGCCTGCTTTCCCCTCATGATTTTGAATGGATATATTCTGGCTTTCGGATCATTGCGTCTACCCTTAACGGAAGTGAGATTAATCACCTTGGACGGATCAATCTTGTCACCGGCAATATAGCGGTCGATATTGCCGTCAAACCACATATAGGTAGGAACGACATCCTTGCCCCATTTAAAATCGCCCTTCATTTTGTCATAGAGCGGCATGCCATACTGATCCTTTGCAACAGGGCCATCCTTGCCCGCTGTTGACCAGTCCCACCAAACTTTAGTGGGAAGTCCTTTGGCAAATGTTGGAATATGACAACTCTGGCAGGCCACTTTCTCGGTGTGCTTATTGACTAGAGCATTTTTATGCACTTTATCTTTGTGGCAGTCGACACAATCAAGATGAGCAGGCTTGGCATGGGCAATAGTAACAGAGGCAGCCTCGCCCTTCAGAAAGTGATCTTTGGCCTGGTGGCAATCCTGACAGGTCATCTTTTTCGCGCCGCCCATGTGGATATCAATCTCCGGGGTCGGGTTGGTCATGGAGGTATCCAGGTCACCATGTTTTACATGGTCGCCTCCCCCACCATAGAAGTGACAACTGCCACAAGTCGCACGTGACGTTCGTCCAACAGACTGAGCCACTTTCACAAGATCAGCCGGTGACCAGACTTTCCCTTTGGGGAATTCCTTCTTTTCTCCTTCATAGACCGGGTGGCCGGCGCCGGCCGGAAACTTCTTATAGGCACCGGTTGTATCATGGCAAATCAAACAATCCACACTCTCCGCCTTGGAAAAATCAAACTTGGCATCTTTAAAGCCATACCCGGCATGGCAGCTTGTGCAGCGGGGCCAATTTCCGGGCAAACCGATACAGAAATTGTTTAAAGCATTGACCTTCCCGATCTGCAACTTCTTGCCATTTTTTGTAACCTGTTCTTTAGACCAAGTCCAGTGCACGGTCTTCATAAAGTCCTTTGTTTCCTTCTCGTGGCACTCCATGCACTTTTTGGTCACTTCGGGGCCGCTCTTGAAAGGCCCCTTACCTACAAAATCTGCATGGTTGGCTAATGCGACCGAAGTCAAGGCTATTGTAAAGAAAAAAGCTGCTGCTGAGATGACCTTCTGCATCTTCATATTAGCTTACCCTCCTTTCTTCCGGTTATTTGACAGGGGATTACGATTATCTGGTTGGAGTATAAGAAGAAGAATGTTGCGTGTCAAGGAATTAATATCCGTTGAAAGGTTGAATAAAACCTTTCAACGGATATTTAAGTTTCCAAGAACTAGGGTTCGGCAGGCGCTGCCGGATCGGCCAGCCACTCCATGGACGAACCATCATAAACTTTAACATCTTTATATCCCAGCATGTTCGTCATGATCAACGCCCAGGCGGTGCAGGTTTTGCCGGTATCGCAATAAAGGATGTATTCCTTGTTCAGATCAGTCCCCACTGCCTTTTCCGCTAATGCGGTAAGCGTGGCCTTGTCTTTGTACAGGCCTTCCGGGGTGAACAATTGGCCGACAGGCAAATTGACCGCGCCCTTGATTCTCCCTAATTTAGGCACGAAAGCAAGCTTTTCCTTGCCCTGGTAAAAAGCCGGTGCGCGGGTATCGACGATGACGGCCTTGCCTATTTTATCCATAATCGTGGCCTTATCCGCAAACAGATTCTTATTGATCTCCGGCTTGAATGTTTTTGATTTTGCCTTCACCATATCTTGTGACAGGGACTTGTTTTCCTTTGCCCATTGATTCTGTCCGCCGCTGAGGATGGCCACATTTGGCACACCTAAATATTTCAAGGTCCAGGCAACGCGGGTCATGTCGAACTGATCAGGAACTTTATCCGTTTTCCCGATAATCACCACCTGCGAATCTTTGTCGATGCCGGCATTTCCGATGACGTCAGCCAAATCATCAACCGGCGGCAGTTCGTTCAGCAGCGTGCCTTTCTTAATCGCCCATGATCCATAAAACACATTAATAGCGCCGGGAATATGACCCGCCTTGTATTCTTCAACTTTACGAACATCCAGGACAACCACTTTGGGATTGGATAAATTTTTCTGCAGATCATCCGTGGAAACAATCGGGCCGGACAGCTGAGCCATCGCTGCTGCCGGCAACACCAAACAGCAGAACATAAACATCGATGTCCATAACTTCAATTTCTTCATCTTTCTCCTCCTATCGTTTAATGGGTTTCGGTACTATAATTAAAGCCTCATTCGCCTTAGAACCATCCTTAATCAACCTTTCTTTCGTTAAAAAATTTTTCCCTTCGACATGGCAGGTGTCGCAGGAGCGGGTGCGATCCGTCCGTTTCCGAATATTGTGAGCGGGCGTGTCCCAGTAATTGGGCAAGGCGTCGAAGTTCTCCATTTTGATGCCTTCCTTAACAAACGTATCCCGGACCGTCGGAATCAAGCGCAACGTCGTCAGCGTTTTTTTGTCCCGTGGATTACGCCCCAGAATCATTTCCGGGCTGGCTTTGGCGCCTTCACCCGCATGGCATTGCTGACAGTTGCGATACTCCGCTCCGGCATGGCAGCCGTAGCAGGACACCTTGCCCTGATGCGTCTGGTGCGACATCTTCGCCGCGGGGGTCTTCTCGCTATCCGCCTTGTGGCAATTGCGGCAGGCCGGACGGTCTTTTACATGATTTTTGGATGCATAAGCCTTGCCGTCGCCGTGAAATTCCTGCTTCTTGTGGCAGTCCATGCAAAGCATCCCCTTCTGATAATGGACATCAGGGGCACCGCCGTATTCGCCCGTATATTCAGGATAAACCCTTCCACCATGGCAGGACGAACAGGTTTTACCTTCATCTTTTTTGACAAACTTATGTTTGGCCAGCAATCCGGTGCTGACGCCGCCGACCGGCGGGGACTTGACGTGACAATCACCGCAGGATGCATGGCAACTTCGGCATGATTTTTCAAATACTTTTTGGTCAAACGTTTTTAACTCTTCTTTGGAAAAACGCGCCATCACCCCGTTTCTCTGACCCGCCGTCGTATAATGGAGCGACTTGGCGTACTTGTCCGTCACCGCTTTATGACACATGGCGCAGCCGGCCGGATTGTCAGAAGGTCTTTTAATCAGGCCTTGATGAGCCTTTTCCTTGTTTAAAATACCGCCGTTTCCCTGATGGCACTGGGAGCAAGCCAGAATAAAGTGCTGATCCTTCTTGAGAAGTTCACGATCGACAACATATCCTTTGTACATGTCTTCCGGCCGGACCGGCGGAGGAGCACCCGCTCACCCTTCACCGCCTTCGCCTGCCGGCGCAGGCGGTGGTTTGTGCATCGACTTCATGATCATTTCGTTACTATGGCATTTAACACAGCTGCTGTCTTGGGTAGCATAAATCGCATCAGCAAAAAACAGCTGAAAAATGGCCATCAATGTTAGACTGAAAATAAACCTGCTTGGATTCCTCATAAAAGCCTCGTTCAGATATGATCCTGCAAAAGAAAATTCTTTGGCCGCTCCGGACTAACCATCCACATCATCCGACTTCACTTGTTTTTTCTATTCGAATTCCCGTTTGTCGTCACAGGCGCCTGCGGGTCCTGCATCCATTCCTGCATCGAACCAACATAAAGCCGGACATTCTTGTAACCCAGCACCTCCGTCAGCAAATACGACCATGTGGGACAGCATTGTCCCACGTCACAATAGGTAACAATCGCAGCGGAACGGTCAATTCCTATTGCCGCTTCAGCAATGGCAGCCAGCTCTTCTTTACTCTTGAATGTTTTGTCTTTGTTAAAGGCGCAGGAGGTCGGCATATTCAGCGCCCCGGGGATATGACCTGCCTTGGGAACGCAATCCATCTTTTTCTCTCCTGTAAAAAATTCACGTTCACGGACATCCAGAAGAACAATCTTTCCCATCCGCTCCTTGATATAGTTTTTATCAGCAAATTTATCACCCAGGTATTTTCCCTTAAAATTAGTTGCCTTGCGCCGTTCGATTTTCCTGGACAGAGACTTTTTTTCCGCAATCCACTTGTCCATGCCGCCGTCGAGCAGTGCAACGTTTTGGACCCCGGCATATTGAATTGTGCAGGCAACACGGGCGCTCTGATAACTGAGTCTGGGCGTGTCCGTGCGGCCAATCACCACCACCCAGTTGTCAAAACTGATCCCTGTATAGCTGATCGCATCATCAATGTCATCTTTTTCCGGCAACGACGAAAACAAGCCGTCTTTCATGAAGGCCCAGGAGCCGTAAAAGCCGCTCACAGCGCCGGGTATGTGCCCTTCGCGATAGTCTTCGACGCGTCGGACATCCAGGACAACCAGTTTTGGATTCTTCAGGTTGGACAAAAGCCAGTCCGTGGAAACGATGGGTTGGATATCTCTTGCCCCGGCCCAAACAGGGATAAAGAGCATCGATAGCATTAATACAAGGATCGCGGATAAAAAATATCGTTTCATGCTGAATACTCCTTTTCATCGACATGCTGACTTACCCTTGATGCGAGAATCGCATCAAAATAAAATCAGCTTACACCTTAGATTAAAAAAACCCGGCCTATAAAGTAAAACATTTTGAAATCGATCAGATAAACGAAAAAATATCTTTATTGCTGTTTTGGATTATAGTATTTCGTTTTTATTATTGCAAGCCTCTTTCCAGCCTCTTTCCTGTTGCGAAAACTTCTGGTTGAATATCCCGGCACCATGATCTATGCTCGCAAGCAGTTTGGAACAGAACTGACAATCATCTTTAAGAAGACCGCTGAGGGACGTGATGGGTTTAATCCGTTTGTTGATGAGTGATCCGGCCGCATTTGTCATGCTGGCTGTGCTGCTTTTGTATTCCGTCATTTTTCACGAAGTGGCGCATGGCTGGGTAGCCTATAAAATGGGTGATGAGACCGCTAAATGGCTGGGCCGGCTGACGCTTAATCCGCTCAAGCACCTTGACCCCATCGGTTCCCTGATGCTTCTGATTGTCGGTTTCGGCTGGGCCAAGCCGGTTCCCGTCAACATGGAAAACGTTCCCGCGCCGCAAAGGCGCAAAGGCCTGATTCTGGTTTCAGCCGCAGGCGTTACGACCAACATCATCATCGCCTTTTTTGCTCTGCTCCTATGGCGGCTGCTTTCTCCCGAACCAGGCAGTATGATCTATCAGGTCCTTTATCTGCTGTCGTATATCAATATCCTGCTGGCCGCGTTCAATCTGATCCCCATCCCGCCGCTGGACGGCTCGAAAATTCTGATGGGATTCACGCCGGAATCGTTTAACCGTATCCTGTATCAGATTGAACCTTTTGGTTTTTTTATTGTGTTGGGACTGCTGCTTTTAGGCGCGCTTAATCCGGTCATTGACGTGTTGCAATACGGCATTATAACTTTTATATCATTATTTTTACCTTCGGCATGAACGAAACACTCAATGTCATTGCGAGCAGACCCTTGGTCTGCGTGGCAATCTAAAAAGACGAGATTGCTTCACTTCGTTCGCAATGACCCGATAATATTTCTCAGGAGGAAACACCATGATGACATTTTCCGAACTTTTGCAGAAGCGACGGGCGATCCGGGATTTTGAAGAAAAAGAGATTCCTTTGAAAATAGTGGAGGAAATCCTTCGGGAATCAACGCTTGCGCCTTCCGCCAGCAACAATCAACCCTGCCGTTTTGCCGTGGTTTCCTGCCGCAAAACGATCAAGGCATTGTCCGATGAGAGCAAGGCCAATCTTCTGGCTGATAACGCCGAAAAAAAGATCCGGCTTAATCCCGACTATGTCACGATGCTGCAAAACGAAAATTT
>CAYVFA010000030.1:0-3815 GCA_964450075.1 uncultured Smithella sp. | reverse complement strand
TGATGGCAGTTTAAGCCGTCGTTCAATAATAATTGTAACATTTTAAGATCATAACCGGCATAAGGGGCCGTAACAAAATGGATAGAAACGCAACAGTTATTTCTTAACGGCCCCTAAAGATTTTCAGCCAGATTTTTGATTCCGCAGGCGGCGTCTTTTGCCCAGTGGATGCGGATAATTTTCCGCCCTTTATCAATCAGCGCCTGACGGTCTGCCTCGGCCTGCGCGGCTTTAAGCTCTCCGAAGGTCAGCAGAGAACCGGGCTTGCCCAATGTGTCGGGAATATCCAGGTCTGATTTATTTTCAGAAGTGAATTGAATAAATAAGCCGTGACCGGCATCCCCCTTGTGCAATTGGCCTGTCGAATGCAGATAGCGGGGACCGTAGCCCACCGTTGCGGCGATTCCATATTGGCGGGAAATCGCCGCCCGCAGCGAGGCAAGCGCGCAATCGATCTCGGGCGACGGACTTAAATAAACCTGCAATCCCGCATAAGCATTGGCTGCGGATGACTGCAGAAATTTTTTCAGCGCTTCGGAAACGGTTGCGCCGGAAACATCGCCGTAAACCTCACAGTCGCCGCAGGCAAGGGTTGGCCGCAGCTTCAACCACGCCTTATTGATTTTGTAGGCTTCGACCATCCGGGTGGTGTGTTTTTTGGTTGATTCGACATCCGGCTGGTCAAACGGATTGATTCCCATAATGTGGGCGGCAACAGCCGTCGCCATTTCCCACAGAAACATCTGGCCGCCCAGATCATAAACATCGTTAATCCGGATTTTCAGGATGGGATGCCCGGCAGTGGCCAGTTCGGTTATTTGTGAATTCCACTCATGATTGTCATCATAAAAAAAGACAAAGATACGGTCTTTTCCGTAAGCGCTGACATCCATCAACGGTTCATTTAATATGGGTAAAATTCCCTTGCCTTCTTTCCCGGTGCTCTCCGCAATCAATTGTTCCAGCCAATCGCCAAAAGATTGCCATGACTCAGGAAGGATCAGCGTCAACTTGTCGCGGCCGTATTGCGCCAGGGTGCCCAAAGCGGCGCCTAAAAGACATCCGGTGGAATCGCCTTTGCCGGAAAAGAAATCAGCTTTTTCCTGATTGGCGACGACCGCCGCGTTTTGCAGAAGCTTTTCGATCTGCACGCCGATTAACGCTGCGGGGATCATGCCCACCAGGGAAAGCGCCGAATAACGGCCGCCGATATTGGGATTGTTGGAAAAAACATAGGGAAGCTGCAATTGCCAGGCCTGTTCCAGCATCTGACTGCCTTCATCGGTAATCACCATAAAATGCTCATTGGCCGCAAGATCCGGTTTTTGATCGATCAAATTGTAAAAATAATTAAAAAGCGAGATGATCTCCAGAGTCCCGCCGGACTTGGAAGAAACAATAAAAAGCGTTTTTTCCAGATTTAGTTTTTCAGCCACGCAGCGGATGGTTTCCGGATCAGTCGTATCCAGAATTTGCAACCTGGGAAAGCCCGGCGCGCTTCCGATCATTTTGTTAAAAACTTCCGCGGACAGACTCGACCCACCCATCCCCAAAAGCACAACATCATCAATGCTCCCGTTCGTAAAGGGCTCAAGCGACGCGCGAATTCTGCCGACGTTTGCGGATGTTTCCACGGGAGCATGCAGCCACCCCATCCGATTGGAGATCTCCTCAGGCGTCGGCTTCCAGACATGAAAGTCATTAGCCCAGATCCTTGCGGCAATGTTGCTGCGGCGCATTTTCCCCAAAGCATTGGTCACGGCGCTCTGATGAGGACCCAGTAAAAAAGAAATGCCGGTTGTCTTCATGACGCGTCCCCTCCGTTAACGAATAGACAGCATTTCTTTGGCAGCCGCCACAATATGAGTGGATGTGAAACCGAATTTTTCATAAAGCACGGGTCCGGGAGCCGACGCACCGAAGGTTTCCATGCCGATAATCTTTCCGGTCAGTCCTGTATAATGTTCCCATCCCAGCTTGATGCCGGCTTCCACGGCGAGGCGCTGGCCGATATGCGGGGGTAAAACTTTCTTACGGTACGCCTCGGGTTGACGATCAAATATTTCCCAACTGGGCAATGAAACGACGCGAACCCGAAGTCCTTCCTGCGCCAGCCTGCGACCGGCATCCAATGTCATGGCGACTTCCGAACCGGTGGCCATGAGAATGATATTCGGATCCAGCACAGACGAATCCCACAAAATATAGCCGCCCTGACGAACTCCGGCTGCGGAAGCCAGATTCTGCCGATCCAGCACAGGCAAGTTCTGGCGGCTGAAGATTAGGGTCGTAGGACCTTTGGTGTTGGTCAGCGCTAAACGCCAGGCTTCAATGGTTTCATTGGCGTCCGCCGGACGCAGGACGGTCATGTTGGGAACTTGCCGCAAGTTCATGATCTGCTCGACGGGTTGATGCGTCGGGCCGTCTTCCCCCACCCCGATGCTGTCGTGTGTGAAAACAAAAATAGCACGCAGCCCCATCAAAGCGGCAAGCCGCATGGGCGGACGCATGTAGTCGGCAAACGTTAAAAAAGTTGCCGTGTAAGGAATCACGCCGCCGTGCAGGCTGAGCCCCACGGCAATAGAACCCATCGCATGTTCGCGCACACCGAAGTGGATGTTTCGTCCGGAGTAATCCCATGCGCCGCCCACCATACCGTGCAGGCCTTCCGCAGACAGAGCCTCGCTCTGGAAATCGCCTTGGCCTTTAAGCCAGGTAAACGTCGAGGGGTTTAGATCCGCCGAGCCTCCGGCCATTTCTGGAACTTTGGCCGCAATAGACTGCATAACAATTTCCGAGGCCTTGCGCGTGGCAACATCTTTGGAGCCGGCGGGAAATGGGACCAGCGCCGCGTCCCAATCAGCCGGCAGTTCACCCGCAAGCGTTCTGCCCAGTTCAGCAGCCAGCGACGCATCTTTCTGGCGGTAAGCCTCAAGCGTTGTAAGCCAGCTTTTTTCACTTTTTTTGCCGTGGGAAATGGCTTTGCGGAAATATTTGCCGACGTCGTCAGCAACATAAAAGGGTTCCTGGGTCGGCCAGGCGCAATGGTCTTTCGCGCCCTGCAGTTCCTTTTCTCCCAGCGGTGAACCGTGCGCGTCGCAGGAACCCTGCTTGCCTTGCGCGCCATATCCGATGATGGTTTGCACGCAGATCAGCGAAGGCTTGCCGGTTTCCTTTTTTGCTTTTTTAATGGCCCGGTCGATGGCGGCAACATCGTTTCCGTCCTGAACCTTCTGTACCTGCCATCCGTATGATTTGAAGCGCATTTCGATATTTTCAGTAAAAGATAATCCCGTCGAACCGGCAAGCGATACATGGTTATCGTCATAAAGGACAACCAGTTTCCCCAGACGCAGGTGTCCGGCCAGAGCACAGGCTTCCGCAGTCACGCCTTCCATCATGTCACCGTCTCCGGCCATGACATAAGTATAATGGTCGATGATGGGTTGTTCTTCCCGATTAAAGCGAGCCGCCAGATGCGCCTCGGCAATGGCCATGCCGACAGCGTTGGCCAGTCCCTGTCCCAGAGGTCCGGTGGTCACTTCGACGCCTGCGGTATGTTTATATTCAGGATGTCCCGGGGTGAGACTGCCCCACTGGCGGAAATTTTTAATATCGTCCAGTGACAGATCGTAACCAGTCAAATGCAGGAGCGCGTATAGCAGCATCGAGGCGTGTCCGGATGACAAAACAAACCGGTCGCGATCCGGCCATTCGGGATTTCTGGGATTATGTTTTAAATGCTTTGTCCATAAAGTAAAAGCCGCTGCCGCCGCGCCAAGAGGCATGCCCGGATGCCCGGATTTGGCTTTCTC
>CAYVFA010000029.1:0-20076 GCA_964450075.1 uncultured Smithella sp. | reverse complement strand
TACCGGCCAGGATGACGAGTCCGCCTTTGGAGGCGATCGTGGCCACGCGGTAAAAAACCGTGCGTACCCCGACAAAGGCGGCCTGTTCGGGGGTGGTCAGTCCCAGCATATAAAAGCCGTCGGCGGCAATGTCATGGGTGGCGGAGGAAAAAGCCATGATCCAAAGCATCGCCAGGGAATATCGTACAAAGTCATTAGCAGGGAGCGTCAGGGCGACGCAGGCCAGAGATCCGCCGATCGCCAGCTGCATGGTGATAATCCAGAAGCGCTTGGTGCGAAAAAGGTCCACAAAAGGGCTCCACAGAGGCTTGATGACCCAGGGCAGATAAAGCCAGCTGGTATAAAGAGCGATGTCGGTATTGGAGAGCCCCAGATTTTTATACATCACGACGCTGACGGTCATGACAATCATGTAGGGAATGCCCTCCGCCATGTAGATGGAAGGGACCCATAGCCAGGGATTGCGTGTCGAGACTGTTTTCGGGCTGGATGAAGACATGAAATTCCCCTGATTAGTTTTTATGCGCTTTTCTCAGCTCATCATTGATGAACCAGGTTTTGATCTTGTAATAGTTGCAAAGCCAGATGGCGTATTTTAATTTTTCGCGATCACCGGCTTTCTTGTCTGCGATATAGAAGGCGACGGCCGGTTTCTTCCCGGTCTCTTTTGCGTAATGAAGGGCCTGCCCGATTGCTTCATGAAAATTGTCCGGGTTGTCCACCTCAATGGCGTAATCGTCGCTCAATAGATCAATCCGGCCGTATTTGACCGAAACCTCCATCTGAGCGTTACCCTGGAAATAAGACTCATTGAAGGCCATTTGATAATCTTTTTCCGTTCGCAACACCTGCTTATGTGATGTGCCGCAACCAAAAAGAACAGCCAGCAAGAGCAGAGGTACTAATGCAGAAAGGGCGCTGCAGGTAATGCCGGATTTCCGCCTCCCGGACTGTGTCAAAATGTCATTGAGAGGGCGCACAGCGACCGAAGCAATCTCATAAGTTGCCGGATATAAGAGATTACCACGACGCCTGAGAGGCGTCTCGTAATGACAAAAATGGATTGCGAAACAGTCTCTTCGCGAAAATGACGGAGGAGAAGTATTATGATTTGGTAGGGACTTCATAGCGTCAATAAAGTTTCCTCAACAGCGCGCCGGTAAAGTAGTGAGCCAAAATATCCTCCGCGTTAAATCCTTTGTCTGCCATGACCGCCGCTCCGATCTGACAAAGGCCCACGCCATGTCCCCAGCCTCCGCCATGGAAAATAAAATGCTCAATACCGCCGTCCGCCGCATGTTCCGAAACAACGACAAAGGCGCTGGAGAACAGATGGCTTTCCGACAGCCAGCGGCGGATTTCCAGCTCCTTGCCCACAATGATCGTTTTTTTAGACCCGGTAATTTCTAATTTGTAAATTCTGCCTGACGGACCCCGCTCGAGAGGTATGATGTGCTGCAGCTTCCCAAAATCGATTCCCGATTTCTTCTTTAAAATAGCTTCCAGTTCCTGCCGGGTATAAGTGACCTGCCAGCGGTAAAAGTTGGGTGTTTCCTGATCAAAGGCCGGCAGGATTCTGGCCAGCAGGGCTTTGTCTGTTGTATTGCAATAAGCAGGCGGTGTGCTGAAAAGCCAGTCCGCCGCGTCCGTTTCCGATGTAACAGGCGGATGAAGGTGTTCGCTGTCGGCAATACTTTGCAGATAGGGGGGCGATTCGTTTTCCCAGGCGGATGAAAAAACATCCGTCCGTCCTCCGCAACACTTGTAGTAGCGGGCGTCGCATATTTGATCGGCGCTGGTCAGAAACGTTCCGCGCGTGGCATCGATGGCCTGGGCAACCTGATCTGAGATAATCCGGGTGACGCCCTGATAGCGCTGGCAGTGGTCATCGGCGCAGACGTCGAATGCCTGATGATCGTTGACATCCTGCCAGACCAGAATTTCATCATCTTTCTTTTCAGGCATGGTCCGCAGAGATTTCTTTTTGGCCAGCATCGCTAAAAGCCAGCTTCTGGCTGTAACCGCCTGTGCTTTGAGAAACTCCAGAGGAGCCTCGGCGGACATTTCCGATGAGATGACTGAAGCCAGGTATTCTTCCAGCGGGATAATATTGATGAGATGAAATGTGTCTGCGTTATTCGCGGTGAGCAGCAGCGCGCCGCGAAAGGACTGTTCCTGGATTCTCTGCCAGTGAAAATCGATGCCGATTTTTACATTCGAGACAGTGAAAAAAGTTTTGGCGGATCCATCGGGCGTCAGCAGAATTTCAGGGTGACGGATAATCTTCAGACCACCCGCATCAAGGAGAACGACTTGCCCATCTGCTGCGTGGGCGGAAAGCTCTCCGCAAACAGCGTGGCCGTCCGGCAGAAAAAATGAACCGGTCAGCTTCAAATGGGCTTCGGGGGCGCCTTGCAGCAGGCCTACTTTGATTTTTGGTTCGTTATGGATCATGCCTTCATCCGTTGGGTTATGCCGCATGTCGTGCAATTGCGTATTAAAAAGTCATTGGCTTTTTTAGAAGTAATGGGATGATAAGTCAAGAAAGTTATCGGCCATCTTTCTTATCCATTCTTTCTCGATAAAGTCTGCTCAAAAACACGCCATCGGTTTTTGGGGAACGATAAGGCGAAATAGTCCGCAATTATTGAACTTATTGCTTGAGTATTATTAGTTTGTCAGGTAGAATGCGCCACAAAACGTCAGACAGGAGACTTATGGCGCAAATTTGGCCAATTGGCGGAGGAAAGGGCGGTTCCGGCAAAAGCTTTTTAACCAGTTCACTGGGGCGGCTATCGGCGGGAATGGGCAAGAGAACGCTGGTAATCGATCTTGATCTGGGAGCGGCAAATTTGCATACGCTGGTGGGTGTTCCTTCTCCGCAAAGGGGATTTTCCGATTTTATCCGCAAAAGGATTGTGCGGCTGGAAGACACGGTGGTAGAAACCCCTTTTGAAAATCTTTTTCTCATCAGCGGCGCTCAAGACAATTTCGATATCGCCAATCTGCCTTATGAACAGAAAATAAAAACACTTCGCGCCATCACCAAATTAGACTATGACCGCATTCTGCTGGATCTGGGCGCCGGGACGTCATTCAATACGCTTGATTTTTTTCTGATCTCTCAACACGGCATATTCATTACCACGCCGGAACCGACATCCATTGAAAATGTTTATCGGCTGATTCGGTCCATTTATTTCCGTCAGATTCGATACTGCTTCACGGCAGGGGATTTTAAAGCGCTGGAAGAAGAGGTAGAAGACCAGTTCGGCGATGGCGCTTTTAACAAGCCTGAGTGCATGATCAAAGTTATTGCCCAAGTACATCCGGAAAGATATCAACAACTGCAAAATGAATTTAGTGCGTTTCGCTTCAAACTCATTATTAATCAGGTACGCAAACATGACAACACCGCGCTGGGGATGCAGATGAGCCGGATGATTGAGAAGCATCTGGGATTGAATATCGAGTTTGCGGGTAACGTGGCGTTTGATGATCATGTTCATGACGCGATTTGTCAGAGAGTGTCGTTTCTTGACCGTTATCCCTGCACAAAAACCGCGAGTGACCTCCACGCAGTGGGTAAACAGATTGTTCAGAATGCCGGCAAACAACTGATGTTCCAATACATGTAAGGGTAGGGGTTCACGGTTCAGGGGTTCATACCCCTGCGGGGCACAAGCGGTTCAAACACCAAGGGGCAGGCGCAATCGGCAACGGATGGATAAACGCTGGAGTTTTTGGATGCCTAAAGAATTTTCTGCATTAAATTATTATGAAATGCTGGACATCAAGCCGGAAGCAGTGGCGTTTGAAATACGCCATGCCTATAACGCCGCGCTGCAAGTCTATCAGCCCGGTTCTCTTGCGAGTTATTCTTTCTTCCAGGAAGATGAAAGACAAAATATTCTGTCACTCATCGAAACAGCCTACCGGACTTTAATCAATGACCATACCCGGAAAGATTACGATGACGAATTGATCAGCCAGGGCGTGCTTAGCGCAAGAAAAGATCCCCTGCCGGTTTCTAAAAAGCCCGTGAGTATTTTTGATATCAGTCGTAATCCCCTCTCGGTGACGGCTTTAACCAGCAAAGAAGCATTAAAAAACAAGATCAGTCAAAGTCAGATCATCAAAGGCATTCTGGCGCAAGATGAAATATGCGGCGCGGACTTGAAAGCCATCCGCACGGAGCTTGGCGTGCCCCTTGAACAAATAGCGCAGGAAACGAAAATCAGGAATGATCATCTCAAGAGCATCGAAGACGATCGGGTCGCGCTCCTGCCGGCGGCTATTTTTCTCAAGGGATTTGTGAAGTCCTATCTGAAATGCTTGTGTCTGGATCCGGTGGAGGAACTGGCCGTCCGTTATATGAATACCATCGCACGCCTATCTCAAAGTCAAAAAGCGGAAAGTATTTAGTAAGGCATTGCAAAGGAGGGGCGATGGTATCCGATACGATTAAAACGGCTCAAGGCCATCTGGTCATCAGCTTTCTGGGACACAGCTCGCTTATGATGTCCTGGAACGGCCGGACGATTCATTCGGATCCTGTCTCCAGTGAAGCGGATTACGCAAAATTACCCAAAGCGGACATTATTCTCATCAGTCACGACCATGATGACCATCTGGATTTAAAAGCGGTGGCGCATGCTCAAACCGCCGCGACAAAAATTGTCGGCAACCCGGATGTCGCAAAACAAATTCCACAAACGATCGTTATGAGAAACGGCGATAAGCAGATCGTGGACGGATTGCTCATCGAAGCAGTGCCGGCTTACAATATGGTTCATATGGCTTCCCCGGGAAAACCCTTCCATCCCAAAGGGGTCGGTAATGGCTATGTGGTCTCTTTTGGCGACCTGCGCCTTTATCTGGCCGGGGATACGGAAAGCACGCCGGAAATGAAGCAACTGCAAAATATCGATATCGCTTTTCTGCCGATGAATCTGCCCTACACCATGACGCCGGAAATGGTTGCCGACGCCGCCTGCGCGTTTCAGCCGAAAATTCTTTATCCCTACCATCAGGGGGAAACGGATCTCTCGAAGCTTGTCGCTCTGCTTAAAGACGAGCAGGGGATTGACGTGCGCATCCGGCAAATGAAGTAGGTTTAGCTTGTGCAAAATATGATGTTAAATGACACCATAAGCTTCTTTTATTACATTCTGCTTTTCGCAATTTATTGTTTTATGGGATGGGTGCTGGAGGTGATTTACCGGTCCATCACGCAGCGGAAGTTTGTCAATGCGGGATTCCTGTTTGGCCCTTTCATTCCCATTTACGGCCTGGGCGCTTTCATCATCATTGTCCTGCAGCATTTTTTTCAAGACTGGCATCTGGTGGCGCGGTTTGTGGTTTTCGGTCTGGCCATCACGCTGATGGAATACCTGGTCGGGTTTTTATCTGAAAAGATATTTAAAATGACGCTGTGGGACTATTCGGAAAACCGGTTCAATCTTCACGGGCATGTGTGCCTGCACTTTTCAATCATCTGGACACTCCTGGCGCTGGTCTTTTTAATATTTGTCCATCCGGAAGTATTTCGACGGGTCGTGCTGCTGGATGAAGGGGTGGCCAGAATTACGGCGATTGCCTTCATGGTCTATTTCTGGATCGACTACACGTTTTCCGTCATGTCGCTTGCCGCCTTCCGCAAAGGCATCGCTTATCTGCATGACCAGTACTTCAATCTGAGCAGTATTGAAATTGAAGATATTATACAATCTTTTCAACGCTTGCGTGAAGCCTTCCCGGATTTGAACAAGTATGTGAATCAAAACATCAACGGGCGTATCAAGATAAAAGTTGATTCGTTCCTGAAGCCCTTGCAGGAAAAAATCATCCTCGAGCTGGAGGGCCGCCGGCCGTTTGAAAAGGAGTATTATGAAACGGTGCAGGATATTCTCCAGCATGGGGAGTTTTTAAAGCTCAAAGATTATTTCCATCACAATTCTTCCATTTATCATCATGTTCATGATGTGGCCTATTTGTCTTACCGGATCAGCAAATATTTGAAACTGGATTACCGTTCCACGGCGCGCGGCGCGCTGCTGCATGACTTCTTTTTGTATGACTGGCGCAATCATGATGTGCCGGATCTGCCCCGGAAAAAATTTCACGGATTGGAACATCCGAAGATAGCCGTGGTCAACGCCAAAAAACATTTTTCGATTAATGATATCGAAGAGGATATTATTAAAAAACACATGTGGCCCCTGACCCTTGTGCCGCCGAAATATAAAGAATCCTATATTGTGTCTTTTGCTGATAAGTATCTGTCGTCGGTGGAGTTTATCCATGAATATAAAAAAAGAATCAACCGGCGGCAGGAAAAAAAGAGCGCAAAAAAGCCATGAGATGGTTTGCGACAGAGCCTGACCATCATCCGATTCCGCTGATCGCCGTGACGGATTTTTCGGGCACGAGTAAACAACTGGGGGTTAGGCGGACGCCGATTTTCTCCAGTTGCAGTTTTTTGTGAATGGCTATTTGATTATTCAGCGCCAAATCCCCGTAGCCCGGCGAAAAGCGCCTGGGTAAAAGGTGCTTGCCCTGACGAAGCAGTTGCCGGTTGATGTAATCCATGATCCAGTCGAGGGCGGCATCCGCCATTTCACTGGCCGTGGCGTCATAAACAACAGCGGCGGCCATGTCGTCTAGTTTTGTTTTTTCCCGGATGGCTTCCATAATGGCGCTGCCGGCTGTCGCGCCCATGAGTGCGGCTTCCCGGCAATGAGCAAGGAATCGGGCCAGCTTTTCGCTCACGAAGGATAAATCCGGCGCCAGTTCCACCTTTCGGCGATCATTTTTATGGATGGGCAGAATGAAGAATGAACCCTGTAAGCAGATGAGGGATACGGCTTCTTGAATATGACGATCTGTTTCTTGTCGCTGGGAAGCGGAAAGAGAGGTGCTGTTTTTTTTAAAGCCCAGCCGGGAATAAATTTTATCCGCGGGGGGATCCAGTATGATCTTTTCCAGAATGTTGGGCGTATTGAGCATCTGCGACCCGTCCTGTGCGCGTTGTTTTATTTTGGGATACTGTTGTAGCGTCTCTTCCAGCGTTCCAGTTTTTTAAACGCATCCGCGACGACAGAAAGCAGGATGTCCATATCCAGAGGTTTTTCAAAATAATCATCAAATCCCGCCTGACGGCATTCTTCAATTTCAAAAAGAGGCGCCCAGCCGGTAATGGCAAAGATGAGGGACATGGGCTTGGTTTCCCGGATCTGACGGCACAGATCAATGCCATTCATGCCGAAGAGTTTCAAGTCGAGAAAAATGACGTCAATGTCGTCCCGCTTGAGGATGTCCAGCGCCTGATGACCATCTTCAGCTGCGATAACCTGATAGTTATCGTCCGTAAACACGCCGGAGAATAATTCACGTACCGAAGCTTCATCGTCAACAATCAGAATTTTCCCTTTCACGGTTGCCTGACTCTCCTTTCCCGCCATTTAATGCATTAGATTTGCAAGCTCCCGGGCAACTGCATTTCCCATTTCCCGGGTGCCTACCAGGTTGCTGCCCGCCGAATAAATATCCTGTGTACGCCAGCCCTCTTTCAAAACGTTTGCCACGGCTTTTTCAATTAAAGCCGCCTCCTGTGCAAGATTCATCGAATGCCGCAGCAGCATCGCCACCGATAGAATCGTCGCCAGCGGATTGGCGATGTTTTTCCCCGCGATATCCGGCGCGGAACCGTGAATCGGCTCATACAGGGCCTTGTCTGAACCCAGACTGGCCGACGGCAGCATGCCGATGGAGCCGGTCAGCATGGCGGCTTCATCGCTTAAAATATCGCCGAATAAATTCGTTGTTACAATCACATCAAATTGCGACGGATTGCGGATGAGCTGCATGGCGCAATTATCAACATACATGTGTTTTAGCGTCACGTCGGGATAATCCCTGCCGGCTTCCGTGACCACTGTGCGCCACAGCTCCGTGGTTTCCAGCACGTTGGCTTTGTCCACCGACAGAAGCTGTTTTTTGCGTCCCCGCGCCAGTTCAAAAGCCCGCACGGCAATGCGGCGGATTTCATCTTCCGTGTAAATCATGGTGTTGACGCCCGTGCGCTTGCCGTCTTTTCCGACCCTCACGCCACGCGGCTGGCCGAAATACACATCGCCTGTCAACTCTCTCAAAATCAGGATATCGATGCCCTGCACGATTTCTTTTTTCAGCGGCGAGGCATCCAGCAGTTCGTTAAAAACCGCCACGGGCCGCAGATTGGCAAAAAGCCCTAATTTTTCTCTTAACCCCAGAAGTGCGCGCTCCGGGCGGACGCTGTAATCCAGACCTTCCCACTGGGGTCCGCCCACGGCGCCGAGTAACACCGCGTCGCTTTGCAGAGCCAGGTTCAAACTCTCATCCGGGAGCGGAACGCCGTAAATATCGTAAGCGCTTCCGCCAATAAATCCTTCTGTCAGTTCGATGCGGATATTTTTTTTATCGGAAATGACCTTTAAAACCTTTAAAGCCTCCTGCATAATCTCAGGGCCGACGCCGTCTCCGGCGAATACGGCAATTTTGAATGGTTTGCTCGTCATGCGATCCTCACTTCTTTGCAATATGTTTCATCAAGCCGCCGTCGGCGATTAATTGCTCCATAAAAGGCGGTATGGGACTGATTTTGAATGGCTGATCCGAGCCGCCGGTTGTAATAACCCCCCGGGTGCTGTCCAGGGTGATTTCCCGGCCTTCGGCAATCGCGTCAAAAAGTTCGCGGGATTCAAAAATCGGCAGACCCATATTAAAGGCGTTGCGATAAAAAATACGGGCGAAACTTTTGGCCACGACACAGGAAATCCGCGCTGCTTTAATGGCAATGGGCGCGTGCTCCCGCGAGGAGCCGCAGCCGAAGTTTTCGCCACCGACGATGATGTCTCCTTCTTGCATTTTCGTGATAAAAGCCGGGTCTGCGTCTTCCATGCAGTGTTTGGCAAGTTCCGCAGGATCGGACGTGTTCAGGTAGCGTGCGGGAATAATCGCGTCGGTATCAATGTTGTCTCCAAATTTCCAGACTTTTCCTTTAAATAGCATTCGATAATCCTTTTAATATTTGTTTATAGTTCTTCAGGTGACGCAATTCTACCCAGGACGGCGGATGCCGCAGCCACTGCGGGGCTTGCCAGATAGACTTCGCTTTTGGGATGTCCCATGCGTCCCACAAAATTGCGGTTGGTTGTAGCCACGGACCGTTCGCCTTCGGCCAGAATTCCCAGATGTCCTCCCAGGCACGCGCCGCAGGAGGGCGGGCTGATGACCGCGTCGGCATTCAGAAAGATTTCAAGCAGACCTTCCTGCATGGCCTGTTTATAGATCAACGGGGTGGCGGGAACGACGATCAACCGGACACCGGCTGCGGCTTTGCGGTTTTTCAAAATCTGCGCGGCGATGCGCAAATCTTCAATCCGGCCGTTGGTGCAGGAGCCGATCAATGATTGATCGATCTTCACCTGACCCGCCTGACTGATTCCTTTGACGTTGGAGGGCAGATGGGGAAAGGCCACCTGCGGCTCAAGCTTGCTTGCGTCTATTTCGATAATCTGCGAATAAACTGCGTCGGCGTCGGAGTCGTAAAATTTATAGGGCCGCTTGGCCCGAGGCTCGACATATTCTTTGGTAACCGTGTCAGGCGGGAAGATTCCGTTTTTTGCGCCGGCTTCGATCGCCATGTTGGCCATGGAGAGGCGATCCGCCATCGGCAGGTTTTGTATGGTTTCGCCTGTGAATTCCATGGCCTGATAGAGCGCGCCATCGACGCCGATTCGTCCGATGATATTCAAAATCAAATCCTTACCCGAAACCCATTGGGCAAGTTTTCCGTAAACCACGAATTTGATGGATGACGGCACCTTGAACCAGAGTTCGCCTGTCAGCATGGCTGCAGCCAGATCCGTGCTGCCGACACCGGTGGCAAAAGCGCCAAGCGCGCCGTAGGTACAGGTGTGACTATCCGCGCCGATCACCAGATCGCCGGGGAGGACAATGCCTTTTTCCGGCAGGAGCGCGTGTTCCACCCCCACCTGTCCGCCTTCATAAAAATGGGTGACGCCGTGTTCGAGCGCAAATTCTCGCACGGTCTTGCATTGCTGGGCGGAGCTGATGTCTTTATTCGGTGTAAAATGGTCGAGGACCAGCGCCACTTTATCCTTGTCAAAAACCTTTTTTCCGCCGGCCGCACGGAATTCCCTGATGGCGATGGGCGCGGTGATATCATTGCCCAAAGCAATATCTATTCTGGCGTTAATCAACTGACCCGGTGCAATTTCCGCATGATCCGTGTGCGCCAATAAAATTTTTTCCGTAATTGTGTTACCCACCCATCATCTCCTTGAATGTCATAATATTATAGTGAAATTGATATATTCTCTTATCTCATTTCCTGACTTAATTCAACTTTTAACCTGCCCACGTTATCCTTAAGAAATTCCAGCCGATTGAGCGCGTTAATGTATGCCTTGGCTGATGCGACAATGACATCGGGATGCGCCCCGCGTCCGACGACGGAATGCCCGTCGTGCTGGAGCTGCACCATGGTCTCGCCCTGCGCGTCAGATCCACCGGTGATGGCGTTCACCACGTACTTCAAAAGCGGATAATTGGTCTTCGTGATATTGCGAATGGCGGCAAATGTTGCATCCACCGGGCCATTGCCGAATCCCGCATCGCGCACGACTTCTTTCCCCACCTTCATTTCCATGGTAGCCGTGGGAATGGCCACATTGCCGCTGACGACATTCAGATACACCAGGCTATATTTGTCTTCACCCCGGTAAGTTTCTTCATAAAGAATCGCTTCCAGGTCTTCGTCATAGATATCTTTCTTAACATCGGCCAGGTCTTTTACCTTTACGGCAATCCGATTAATCTGTTCTTCGTTTAGGACGTAGCCCATTTTTTTCAAGTGCTGCGCAATAGCGGCGCGTCCGGAATGCTTGCCCAGCACAATATGGGTGTCGCTGATTCCGACGGACTGTGGCGTCATGATTTCGTAGGTGATTTTTTCCTTGATCAGGCCGTCCTGATGAATGCCGGATTCATGCGCAAAAGCATTGGCGCCGACGATGGCTTTGTTGGGCTGGACCCGAACGCCGGTAATCTGAGTCAAAAGGCGTGACGATTTGTAAATCTGGTCTGTTCTGATCTTTGTGTGCAGGCCATACAGATCTTTCCGTGTGGCCAGCGCCATGACAATTTCTTCCATCGCCGTATTGCCGGCGCGCTCGCCGATGCCGTTGATCGTACATTCCACCTGCCTGGCCCCGTTCACGATCGCGGCCAGCGAATTGGCGACGGCGAGTCCCAGATCGTTATGACAGTGAACGGAGATAATCGTATCGCCCATGTTTTTCACATTGGCAAACAGATAGGCAATCAGATTGCCGAATTCTTCGGGAATGGTGTAGCCGACCGTATCGGGAATGTTGACGGTCACGGCCCCCGCATCAATAACGGACGAAACCATTTGCACCAGATAATCTTTGTCCGAACGGGTGGCGTCCATGGGCGAGAACTCCACGTTATCTGTGTACGAACGGGCCAGCTTGACGGCGGCGATCGCTTCTTTGAGGACCTGCTCGCGGCTTTTTTTGAGCTGGTATTTGAGGTGAATATCCGAAGATGAAATAAACGTATGAATACGGGGATGCGCGGCATTTTTAATGGCCTGCCAGGCCCGGTCGATATCCACCTTATTGGCTCGGGCCAGTCCTGCCACTTGGGAATTTTTGATGGCTTTAGCAATCTGACGCACTGCGTCAAAATCCCCTTCGGACGCGATGGGAAATCCCGCCTCAATAATATCGACACCTAGTTTTTCCAGCTGCCTTGCCAGAATGAGCTTTTCTTCCGTATTCATGCTGGAACCGGGTGACTGTTCTCCGTCGCGAAGCGTCGTATCGAAAATATAGACGCGATTTTTATCCTTCTTCATAAGAATCTCCTTTCAAATATAAAAAGGCCGTGGGTTTTACTGCCCACGGCCTTTCAGGTAACCAGTTTTTAAAAATTCAGTGACGACCTGAAAACGACGGGCAGTTGGCCTTAAGTAACAGGCGCAACAAGGCGAGGCCCAGAAGCAGGGTTGTAAGCGCGCCAGCCATCATTGTTGTCGTCAAACTGAACATTTATCCTATCCTTTAAAAATGCATATCTATCGAATCGGTCTAATAATGCAAAACTTGAAAGTTGTCAAAATGTTTTTTGGTCAGGAGAAAAAAAGGGGAGCTGCGAGCTCCCCTTTCCAAGGAGGGATGGTGCATTGGCTATTGACACATACCCATTCCTAAACCGGGTCCATGTCCATGGCCGGGTCCAAATTCTCCCTGGCCTCTCATGCCGCCGCGGGGTCCGAATCCTGGGCCTTTGCCCCAGCGGGAATTCGCCAGTTTCTCATTCTGCTCCGGCGTCAGAATTTTGCGGATTTCCAATTGCATAGCCGTTCCTTTATCCTGCATGTCATCGCGCAATACCCGAATTTCTTTTTGAGCGGCCGTAATCTTGTTCTTGTCAGGATTGGCCGTAAGCCAGAGCCTGCGTAATTCGACGGATTTGTCAAACATCTTTTCCCTGACAGGTTTTGTTGCTTTGAAGTGGGCGTCCTGTAAAGCTTCAATTTTAGTTTTTTGTTCGGCAGTTAAATTGAGTTTTTCGAAACCTGCTTCACGGCAATACCCTTTGCCTCTGCCGGGTCCTCCACCTGGTCCCCAGGCGAAAACTTGGGAAGTTAGAAGCAGGCTCATAACCGCGGCCATTAGTGTTAATGTCAATTTTTTCATAGCGCATCTCCTTCTTTGTATAGTTTTTGCTGATCAGTTACCCGTTATATGAGCAAAGGCTGTGCCATTGCAGATAAGTTATTGTAACTGCTTGATAAGATGAGAAATGGCGTAAATATTATTTGCCTTTCAGTGCTTTTGAGTGGATAATACTTATCCAGTTGGGGTATCCAGCTGGTCATAATGTAACCAATTATGAAAAAGGCGTAAAAACATGGCAGATAAAGCTAGGAAAAAGTTCCGTTTCGATATTTCCGCATGGGTTGTGATCAGCGCGGTTGCCGTTTTAGTCGTCATCCTGAGCCTGATGATCTTCATGCAGTTCCAGCAGAGAAAAGATCAGGCGGTGACCCTTTTTGTCGAAAAGGGAGCCACGCTGATTCAGTCATTTGAAGCCGGATTGCGCGATCGCCTGGATTCCGACGGGGACACGTTTTATCTCCAGAAGTTGCTCATGGAAACCGCCCAGCAGCCGGATATTGATTATATGATTGTGACGGACGGTGCGGGACAAATTCTGGCGGACAGTGATCCATCCATGACGGGCAGGCCCTACGGTCTGGATCTGGATATGAAAAAGATTGCCGGGAGCATGGAAATTCGCTGGCGGCAGACGGCCAATCCCGAAGGCGCCGGTACTTTTGAGGTTTACCGGGGATTTTCCCCTGCAAAGGGACATGGCGGCATGGGTGATCGGCGGCCTTCGATCGTTTTCGTCGGCTTTCACATGGGAAAAATCGAAAAAGCATCACGGGAAGATACAGTCCAGATGGTGATGAGGGCGCTGATTTTAGTTTTGATCGGTTCGCTGGCCATTGTGTCGCTTTTTCTGGTGCAAGCGTATCGTCTGGCGCGTGCTTCTCTTTCACGCATCACTGTCTTTTCGGAAGCCCTGGTCAAGCACATGCCCATAGGACTTCTGGCTGTGGATAAAACAGGCAGAATTATTGCGTGCAATGAACAGATAAGCGGCCTTCTCAATACTTCCTGTGTGGATGTGATGGGAAGGCAAGCCGATCATTTACTGCCTGCCGCATTTACAAAGGTGCTGGGCAAAATCAATGGGCAAGCCGGTCTTGTTGAAGAGGACATTGCCCTTTCATCCGAAAAAGGCGGTGAACAGACCTGGGAAGTTGTTGCGGCGGCTTTTGCCGACGATGATGTTCAGGAGGGGAAAATCCTGCTGGCCCGCAACGTAACGGTGATCCGGCAGATGGAGCAGGAAGTCGCCCGCAGCCGGCACTTAAACGCCATCGGATCGCTTGCGGCGGGCGTGGCGCATGAAATCCGTAATCCGCTCAGCTCCATCAAGGGGTTTGCCGTTTATTTCAAACAACGGCTTTCCGGCAATAAAGAAGACGAGGAGACGGCGGATATTATGATTGCCGAAACCGAAAGACTCAACCGGGTCATCAGCCAGCTCATCGAATTTGCCCGGCCGCTGGACTTAAAAAGAAAACCCACGAACCTGACGGACCTGGTGCGGCACGTCATCAGGCTGGTGGAGGGCGAAGCAAAGAAGAATGCAGTTGAAATTGACGTCAAGGCGGTTGAGGATTTACCGCAGGCGGATATTGATCCGGACAAAATCAAGCAGGTGCTGCTTAATATTTTTCTCAACGCTCTCGCTGCCATGCCTGCGGGCGGCAGTTTATCGATTGAAATCGCGGCGCAAAAAGATTGGATGGATGTGACGGTTTCCGATACCGGTTCCGGCATCAAAGAAGAAGATCTGCCGCGGATATACGATCCTTATTTCACGTCCAAGCCGGCGGGCACGGGCCTGGGGCTGGCGGTTGTGCAAAAAATTATGGACGCGCACGGCGGTCTGGTTCAAATGGAGAGCCAGGCGGGATCGGGCACAAAAGTCACGCTGTGCTTTTCTTTATGGGTAAAGGAGAAAATGGAAAATGAAAAACGGACTTGAGGTTTTGATTGTGGATGATGATCCGGCCCATCGGGTGATGTTGAAAAAACTGCTCGGTGGATGGGGCTATCAGGTGGCCTGCGCGGATGACGGCGGCGTTGCCGTTTCCGAAGTCAGCAAGCGGTCTTTTGATCTGATCCTGATGGATATCCGCATGACGAAAGTTTCGGGTATTGAAGCCTTGGAGCAAATCAAAAAGATCAGTCCGGCCATTCCGGTCATTATCATGACGGCTTATGCGTCCGTGGAGACGGCGGTCAATGCCCTGAAAAAAGGCGCGTATGATTACCTGACCAAGCCGCTGGATTTTGATGAACTGCAAATCGTGATGAAACGCGCGACGGAGCACAGTCTGCTGAAAAAAGAAAATGAATATCTCAAAGAAAGGCTGGGTGAAAAATTCAACCGGCAAAATATCATCGGCCAGAGCGCTTCCATGGTTAAACTGCTGGAAATTGTCGAACAGGTCGCTCCGACGCAGGCAACGGTTTTAATTACCGGAGAATCCGGGACGGGCAAGGAAGTGATCGCCAATGCCATTCATATAAACAGCAACCGCAAGGAGGCGCCCTTTGTGAAAATCAACTGCGCGGCGCTGACCGAGACGCTTCTCGAATCGGAATTGTTCGGCCACGAAAAAGGCGCGTTCACCGGCGCCGACCGCAAGCGGGAAGGGAAGTTTCTGCAGGCCGATAGAGGCAGCATATTCTTGGATGAAGTGAGCGAAATGTCACCCGCGATGCAGGTCAAACTGCTGCGCGTTTTACAGGAGCGGGAGTTAACGCGTGTGGGCGGTTCAGAAGTGCTCAAAGTCGATGTCCGTGTGATTGCCGCCTCCAACAAGGATTTAAAAAAGGAAATTCAGCAGGGGCGCTTTCGCGAAGATTTATTTTACCGCCTCAATGTGGTGGCGCTCAATGTGCCGTCGCTTCGTGAACGAAAGGAAGACATTCCGCTTCTGGCGCAGCATTTCCTGCTGGACTTTGCCGAAAAGAATTCCAAAAACGTAAAAAACTTTACGCCGCAGGCCCTGGAGAAGCTTGTCTTGTATCCCTGGCCGGGCAATGTGCGGGAGTTGATGAATGCCATCGAACGGGCCGTCGTGCTGTCGCGCAATCCTTATCTGGATGAGAGCGAGCTGACCCTATTAATGGCGGATGATGGAGACCAAAACGCCGCGGTTGCAAGCGTTACGGCTGCTAATCAACCGACAGGTGTGTCCGTCAATCTGCCGCTCGAAGAAGTCGAAAAAAGAAGCATCCTGGAGGCGCTTGCCGCCTGCGGCGGCAACAAAAGCGAAGCGGCGCGACGGTTGGGCATTACCCGCAAAACCTTGCGAAAAAAGCTGGAAAAGTATGAAGGTTAATCGTCGATGAATGAACCTGATGTCCCTGATATCTATGGATACGGCTCAAATATTTTTAATGCTTTAATCGCCTTGGCCATGTTGTTAAAATCCTTGTCGTGGTGGAGAAGAAACAAATCATTCTCTATGGCGGTTTGAGCGATGAGTAAATCAATGGTGCTGCGTATGGTGACTCCGGATCGCCGGCACGCAAAGTTCAACTGTGCAGCCCGTTCATAGGATTCTTTCCCTTGTGTCAGGGAATAGAAGGGAATGGTTTCTAGGTACTCATGGAGTTTCCGGTATTCCGTGATGGTCCTTGCGCCTTGCAGCACTTCCAGATAAATTAATTCGTTTATCCCGAAGGGCATACCGTTTTCGAGTATTTTGCTAAAAGCGGAAACCGCCCTATTATCAGTGCCTTTTAGATAATCAATGAGCACCGACGTATCAATCAGGATCATCTTCCTTCTCTCATTTTTTTGTGATCATAACCGTCCGCAAAAAGGATCTTGCCCTTTAGATCACGTAAATCCTTAACTTTTTTGTTCTTAACGAATTCCTTTAAGGCCGTTTCGATTAAATCTTTTTTTGTGCGTATATTGTCGGCATATTTAAACGCTTCCCCGATCAGTTGATCATCTAAAACGACATTTGTTCTCATAATGCACCTCCTCATGTGTATTTTAATGTGTATTGGTGTTTTTGTCAAATTACTTTTCAGGGGACATTTAGTTTTTTATTCAACCTTTGCAAACGGTGTAACAGAGAATCTCTTTCATTCTCTATAAAACTATTGTTGTTAGTCAGCGCTTTTTCGATGAGGGCCTTCGCCTGATGATAATCCCGTTGGCTGTGTTCCAGATATTTGGCGAGCTCCGAAATGGCGTAAAATTCGACGGGCTGGCAGGCAGCCATTTGCTGCCAGATATGAGCGGCTTCATCCATTCTGCCCGTGCGCTTGTATAATTGAGACAGTTTCCTGTTCGACTGAGAAGAGAATTCCGGGCAGGCGTCTTCATGAAAAATGTTCAATATTTTTTGCGCGCCCGGGGCATTGGCGCGCATCAAATGCAGGCGGGCGGCGGCCAGGTAATCATCCGCGTGCGTGTATTTTGCTGCGGCCTGCGCGGTCAATATTTCGACCAGATGGGCGGTGAGTGTCGCCATGGAAATCACGTCCAGACGGTTGTGCTCAAAGATGTCGGAAAGCAAACGGGGATCGCGCCTCTTCAGCCAGTCGAAGTAGCGCTGGGGAATTTCCCAGCCGGGAATGTCGCCCTCGCGCTCCACACCCAGGACATCAGCCTCCAGCGTGACCAATCGGCAGTTTTCCAGTCGATGCCCCAGAATGCGGCGCGACGGATGCAGTAAATCCAGATGAGGCAGTCCCGCCAGATCACCCGGCATCCGGTTCATGATAAATCGTGTGGTGAGCAAATTCACGTCGAAGGCTTTGCCGTTGAACGTGACCAGGAATTTTTTACCTGCGGCAATTTCTTTGAGGTAAACCAGGGCCGCTTTCTCTTCGCCGAAATCACGGGCCAGGAGCTGCCGGACCTGAAAATGCCCTTCTTCAAACCAGCCCAGGCCGATGAGAAAAGCCATCGTGCCGGTTCCGCCGGACAGTCCCGTGGTTTCCGTATCCAGAAAAAGGGCGTCGGATGAGTGATAGCCGCTGATTGCGGGATTGTTGGCCAGCATCGCCGCCGCGGACATGTCAAAATCAAAAGCGTCACGAATGTTGCGGTGGCCGTGGCGGCTTGAGCCTTGCACCACGTCGCTGACCAGAAAAAAACGGCCTTGTTCATTTTCGATTTCCGAACCTTCCAAAATTTCGGAAAGCCCCCGATTGCCGCGGGCCCGGGCATCATCTTGCGCCGCTTTGCCCCGCAAAACAGTGCGGTTGACAACGCTGTCAATTCTGCGGCGCAGATCGTCAAGCTGCTCCTGCTTTTTGCTTGTGGCGGGAATAGGCTGCGCCTGCTCAGCCTTTTTCGGGGCTATATCCTCGCCGGTAAGGCGTTTTAATTTATCAATCGATTTCATAGTTCCACCGCTTCGTCATACCGGCGAAGGCCGGTATCCAGTCAAACAATGTCATCATATAAGTCTTTCCAATTGAAATTATTGCTTTCGATCAATTTTATTTTCCATTGGCGTTTCCATTCTTTGATATTCTTTTCTCTTTCAATGGCAGACGTCATGTTATCATGAAGTTCAAACCAGGCAAGATCATGAACGCGATACTGCTTGGTAAACCCCTCCGCCAAATCATTTTTATGTTCCCATACTCTTTTGACGAGATCGGATGTCACACCTGTGTAAAGTGTTCCATTTCTTTTACTCGCCAGAATATAAACAGCGGGTTGTTTAATCATTTAAGTATTCCTGGATACCGGCACTCGTGCCCTTCAGGGTATTCGCCGGTATGACGTGCGGAAATTTCATTCTCGTCATTTCCCCAGCACTAAGTCAATAAGCTTAGGGACGATTTCCTTGGCGGTTTTGCCGACTTCCAGTGTCGGGCCCACGCATGACGGGCAGCCGTAGGCGCAGGGACATTTTTCAATCAGGCTTTTGGCGGCTGAAAGAAGATTGGCGTGTTCGCGGTACAGCAGCTCCGAAAAGCCGATGCCGCCCGGATAGGCGTCAAAGATGAAAATCGTCGGATCGAACTCATCAATGCGTGCGCCGGTTTTGTTATCCGTCATTTCCGGCCTTCCGGCATTAAAGGATGTGATGACCCGTCCGGTCTTCCCCTGGCTCACAAACCACTCACCGCTTTTATCTCCCAGCGCCCGGTCAATGTCGTGCGTGTCCGCCATCAGAAACATGGCTGACAGATGTTGCAGCGTATAGGCCAGCGCCGACAGACCGTCAATAATTTCCGCGGGGGTGAATTCCAGTTTGCGCAGATGATGCCGCGGAATCGTAAACCAGTAACTCGTCGTGTGCATGTCTTTTTCCGGCAGATTCACATCGCCATAACCGAGATTTTCCGACGTGTAGAATTTAATTTTTTTATAGCCCACAACCTTGCGCACGACTTGCACTTCGCCATGCTCCACGATGGCGCAACCCTCGGTGTGATGGTCAAAGGAGTCGATGGCTCGTACATTGGTGTAGGTCATGGCATCGGTGTAGTAATCGGTATCAACCTTCCTGACGTAAGCTTTCTTGCGTTCGAGATCAAGCTTGTCCACATGATACTGCTCGGAGGCCAGCATATAAATGGCTTCATCATGCACGGCGGTGAAAGCGCTGTCCCAATCGACTTCGGCTATGACCTTGTGATTGCCCGCGTCGGTCGTATCCACCACCACGACGTTTTCCGGATTGATCGCCCGCAGACTGACTTCGTCCGCCGGATAGCTTTCCGCCGCCCAGTGCCACCGGTCGTCCGTGCGATGCAGCACGCCTTTTTCTTCCAGATACTCCAAAAACTCTTCCAGATTTTCGCCGCCGAATTTTTCCCCCTTTTCAAAGGGCAGCTCAAACGCTGCGCTTTTAATATGGTGCAGCAGGATCAGCAGATTGTCGGGATTGATGCGGCAATGTTCCGGCGAGAGCGCAAAAAAGTAATCGGGATTTTCCATAATGAACTGATCGAGCGGGTTGCTGCGCGCGATGAGAATGGCCAGGCTGCGTCCTGTGCGTCTGCCCGCTCGTCCCGCCTGCTGCCAGGTGCTGGCAATCGATCCCGGATAGCCCGCCATGATGCAGGCTTCCAGATTGCCGATATCAATGCCCAGCTCGAGGGCGTTGGTGCTGATGACGCCCATGACGGTGCGCGAACGCAAACCGCTTTCAATCTCGCGGCGCAGATTCGGCAGATAGCCGCCGCGGTAGCCTTCGACAAAATGGTCATCCAGCGGCTTTGTTTTTACAAATTTATCCTTTAAATATTTGGTCAATATTTCGACATTGAGGCGGCTGGTGGCAAAAACAATCGTCTGAATATGGTTGTCGATGAGGTCGGAGGCGATCTTGCGCGCGGGCGTCATGGCGCT
>CAYVFA010000028.1:9598-20164 GCA_964450075.1 uncultured Smithella sp. | reverse complement strand
CCCGGTGCTTTGGAAAAATTTGCGGATATCGCCGAGGCCATGGGTGAATGTGTTGACGGGCTTCCCGTTCGCGAAGCCGCTTATCTGGCCGTGGAAGCTGTGGAATGCCTGATTGAAGATTGCGGCATCGATTCTTCTATCCGGGATTTTGGTGTGAAAGAACAGGATTTCCCGGCGCTGGCCGATGTTGCCGTGACGGTAGCCCGGCCGCTGGAAAATAATCCCCGGAAGATGACGAAGGAAGACATGATCGCAATTTACGCGGAAGCTTTTTAATACCCATTCGAGATCACACAACAAGAATGTTCATTAAACAGGCATAATACCAGGTAAGCTTTCCATCATTCATACTTCAATGTTGGAAAGCAACCTGGTCTAAGAAAGAAAGGAAGGATATTTACATGGCAGGAGCTGAACTGATTGGCAAGGAAGAAATGAAAGAAGTCATGGATGTGCTCGAAACCGGCATTCTGATGCGTTATAATTTTGATAAGGAAAGAAAAGGCGTTTTCAAAGTCCGCCAGTTTGAAGGGGAGTTTGCTAAATACTGCGGCGTTAAATTCGCGCTGGGCGTGACCTCCGGTTCGTCAGCGCTCAAAGTGGCTCTGGAGGCGATGGATGTCGGTCCCGGTGACGATGTTTTGGTCCCGGCCTTTACATTTCTGGCCACCTACGAAGCGGTGCTGGAAGTCGGCGCAATTCCCGTGATGGTGGATATTGACGACACGCTTAACCTTGATCCCAATGAAATTGAAAAGAAGATGACCAAGTACACCAAGGCCGTCATTCCCGTCCACATGTGCGGTGTGGCGGCCAACATTGACAAGATCATCAAGGTTGCCCGCAAAAACAAATTGATGGTGCTGGAAGACAACGCTCAGGGTTGCGGAGCGAGTTTTAAAGGCAAAAAGCTGGGGACCTTTGGCGATATGGGCACCTTCAGCTTTGATTATGTTAAAACATTAACCACCGGCGAAGGCGGGATGGTCATCACCAACAAGAAGGATTTGTATCTGCGGTCGGAATGGTACCATGATCATGGTCATGATCATAATCCCAAAGTCGGCCGCGGGCTTGAAGGCCGGACCATTCTGGGTTTTAATTACCGGATGAATGAACTGCAAGGCGCCTTAGGCCTGGCTCAGTTGCGGAAACTGGATTACCTCATCGGCGAACAGAAGAAAAATAAAAAGATGATTATGGACGTGCTGGCCGACGCCATCCCGAATGTCGGGTTCCGCGCCAAGCGGGATCCGGATGGCGATTCCGCAACATTCCTGGCGTTTAACCTGCCGGAAGAAAAAGCAGCGCTCAAATTCCAGAAACTATTATCCGCCGAAGGTGTCGATACAACCTGCTACAAGTATAACAAGTGGCATTATGTTCCGAACTGGGAACATTTCCTTGCGTTTTCGACGGCTAACTCTAAAAAATATCCGTTCAAAAGTAAGGACTATAAGGGCAAGGTCAAGTATGACCGCAAGAGCATCCCTTTTGCGGAAGACATTTTAGGCCGCACTCTGGTGATGGGCATTTCCGTGAAGATGAGTCCCGAAAGGCTCAGTACGATCCAGAAGGCGATCGAAAACGCCGCAAAGCATATTTAGAACACAGAGTATTCCTTTAGAACAAGGGTGGCAAGACACCCTTGTTCTTTTCATTCCACTTCAAACCAACAAGAGGAGGGTGACTTTCATGGCCAAGAGATTTTTCGGTAACTCATTGGTTTTGTGGATCTTTTTACTGTTTATGGTGGTTCTTTCTGCCTGCGCCCAAACGTATCATAAAGCCAACGGCTGGGTCGGCGGTCCTTGTCAGTATAAAAATTATCCCGGCCAGGCGACCATCCTTTCCATTACCGGGAGTCAAGCCAATACTTCCGACCCGATCAAGCGATTCGACGTTAAATTTTCCTTTACGCCTCAGGAAAAAATTTTAGAAAGTTTTGCCCGTGTGGACGGTAAAACTTACAATCTTTACGGACACAACTGGCAGTATCCCGACCAGGAATTTTTAAGGGTCAACAACATCGGGGTTGGTAAGATATTGGATGGCAGCCTGCGGGTGATTGTTTCAGGGACATGCACACCGGTCTTGTTTGATTTTCCGGCCTTGAAACGCCAATAGCAAAGGGCCATTTTGATTTCACCTTGACGTTTTTCCTTCCCGCCTATACATTCTTCCAGGAATTGATGGGAAATTGATGATTGATAATCTGATTAATAATTTATCCGTTTATTTACAGGGATCGGCCATCCTGGCTTTTGTCGCTGCTTATCTGGGAGGGCTGGTGATCAGCTTTACACCCTGCACTTACCCGTTGATTCCCGTTACGATCGGATTTATTGGCGCGCAGGGGGGATCATCCAAACTGCGGGGATTTCTGCTGTCTCTGTTCTATGTTCTGGGATTGGCCGTGACGTATGCAGCCCTCGGAGCAGTCGCAGCTTTATCCGGAAGACTCTTCGGACAGATGCAGACGACCCCGCTGGTTTATTTTATCATGGCGAACATTTGTCTGATCATGGGATTGTCCATGCTTGATGTTTTCAAAATTTCAATCCCGATCCCGCAAAGAATAATGAAATATTCCGGCAGTCAAAAAGGATTTATTTCCATTTTTTTCCTGGGTGCGGCCTCCGGTTTTGTCATCGGTCCATGCACCGCACCCGCATTGGGAGTGCTGCTTGGTTTTGTGGCGTTGAAGACGAATGTTCTAATGGGCGTTGGCCTCCTGTTTACTTTTGCCTTCGGCATGGGGACAATTTTAATTCTGGTCGGCACATTTGCCGGATTTATTTCGACGCTTCCGCGATCAGGGGGCTGGATGACGATTGTGACAAGGGTTTTGGGCGTTATTTTGATTGGCGCGGCTGAGTATTTCCTGTATATTGCAGGCACATTGTCTTTTTAGTAAAGGATATTTCATGCGTAAAACCGTTCATATTTTTGTTACTGTATTTTTAATGTTTGTCTTTCTTCCGGTATCAGTTTCCCTGGCCCAATATGTCCCTAATGCGCCATTCAAACCGCAGTATGCTGCTGCGCCGGATTTTACCCTCAAGGACATGAAGGGTAAAATATTCCGAATGAGTGGTCAGCGCGGCAAACCGGTGCTGATTTTTTTCGGGACAACCTGGTGTCCCGGATGCCGCGCGGAAGTCCCCAACTATAAAAAGGTTCACGAAAAATATTCTTCGCGCGGCCTGGAAGTGATTTATATTAATATCATGGAGCCTTCCAAAAAAGTCTCACGGTTTGTAGAAGCCAACGCGATCTCCTACCGGACGCTACTGGATGAAGATGGTCGCGTGGCCAATGCGTATAATGTGGTCGGTGTGCCCATGATCATTCTGGTGGATAAAAACGGCGACATTGTTAAAGTGGGCCACAGCTCTTCGGAGATGCCGCTGGACAAAGTTTTACAGGCTAAATAAAAAAGTCGCAGAAAGGCACCTTCTGAAGGACAAAACATGATTTGCCGCCCGGGTAAAATGATGATAGAAACCTGCAATTGAAGGAGAGGGGTTCATGACGCAAGATAACTGGCTTGCTAAACTTACAAAGTCCGATACAGACCGCTGGATTGGCGGGGTCTGCGGCGGTTTGGGTGAGCATACGCCTGTACCTTCCTGGGCATGGCGTCTGTTATTTACCTTGCTGGTGATTATTTTCGGGACAGGGTTTCTCGTCTATATTCTGCTTTGGATTTTTGTTCCGCCGAAGGCCGCAGCCTGATCATCCGGGCGATAACAAAATAAGCAGCAAATTCAAGGAAAAAGGCACTGATTCTTGTTAAAAATTAAAATCGAAAATCTGGTGGTGGAAAAAATCCATCCCGGAAAAATCCGGTATGCTTATCCTTTACTCTTTATTCATGGCGCGGGTGGAACCAGTCAATACTGGCAGAATTATCTTCCATATTTTGCGGATAAAGGATGGGAAGTCTTTGCCATGAATCTGCGCGGCCATTTTCCGTCTGACCGTGAAGAGGCGCTGGTTCAGGTGACGCTGGAGGATTATCTTGAAGATGTGGAAAAAGTCATCCACGGGCTTGATATTCATGGTTCTGCTTTGATCGGCCATAGCCTGGGCGGACTCATTGCCCAGAAAACAGCGGAAGATATCGACTCGATTAAAGCGCTGATCACCATGGCCAGCGCGCCTCCCTTTGGCGTTGCGGCAATGGATATGAATATGAGTATGGATATGAACAATGATTTGCCCTATTCGGGTCAGCTGGTTAAAACCATGTGGGGAATGATGAACATGAAGCCGGTCAAGCCGACTTTCATGATGGCGGAAAAGACCGTCCTCAACAATATTGCCCCCGAAGAGCGGCAAACGGTTTTTGACATGTGTGTTGCCGAATCTTTGTATGTCGGCTATCAGGTGGCGCAGGGTTTTCCGGTTTATCCATCGCAAATTAAGTGTCCGAAACTGGTGATCGGGTGCGTGAAAGATGTATTGGCTCCGGCCTCCATGCAGAAAAACCTGGCGGATTTTTTGAAGGCTGATTATATTGAATATCAGCAATTTGCCCACTTGCCCATGCTGGAGGCTGGCTGGAAAAAATCAGCCGATGATCTGGCCTTGTGGCTGAAAAAAAACGTGGAAGGTTGAAGAAAGGGTTGGCAATGAAGTTTCGAGATGACATTTATATTTACGAGTGGTCAAACTACTTTGACAACAACTGCAACAGTTACTATATCGGTGGCGGCGTTCAGGCGCTGATTGATCCGGGTCTGACACGTTATTTGCCCGATTTACTCAATCAGATGGCCAATGACGGCATCAAGAAAAAAGACATCAAGTACGTGATCAACACCCATTCGCATCCAGATCATTTTCAGGGCTCCGAGCTTTTTGATCAGGAAAAAGTGAAAATAGCCCTGCACCGCAAAGAAATGGATTTTCTCAAAGGTGTCGGCGGTGAACTCTACGGTCTTTTCGGTATTACCGTGCCGCAAATGCAGATCAACTTGCAACTGGAAGATGGCCGGCTTGAGCTGGGCGATCAGGTCTTCAAAGTCATTTCCATCCCCGGTCATACCCCCGGCTCGATCGGACTTTACTGGCCGGCAAAGAAAGCCTTGTTCTGCGGGGATGTGGTATTTCAGCAGAACGTCGGCCGCACGGATTTTCCGGGAGGCAACGGCGCCTTGCTGAAAAAGAGCATCGTCACGCTGTCCGACCTGGATCTGGAGTTGCTTTTACCCGGCCATATGGGGGTCATTGAAGGACATGACAAGATTCAGGACAATTTTAATATTATCATTCAAAATGTTTTCCCCTACATTTAGGGCAAGATACCGTTCAGGAGGATCAATCGTTACATGGCCAATGAAGGAAACAAAGTTATTTACTCCATGATCGGAGTCAGCAAGATTTACGAAAAGAAGCCGGTGCTCAAAGACATCTATCTGTCTTATTTCTACGGGGCAAAAATCGGCGTGATCGGTTTAAACGGTTCGGGCAAAAGCTCGCTTCTGAAGATTCTGGCCGGCGTTGACGAGGAATTTCTGGGCAAAACGATTCTGTCCGCGGGCTATACCGTGGGCTACCTGGAGCAGGAGCCACGGCTGGACGAGGCCAAAACCGTCCGCCAGATTGTCGAGCAGGGTGTTCAGTCCACGATGGACGTGATCAACGAATACAACGCCGTCAACGAAAAATTTGCCGAAGAAATGTCGGATGATGAAATGACCAAGCTCTGTGACCGGCAGGCGGTCCTTCAGGAAAAGATGGATGCTCTCGACGCCTGGGATATGGATTCACGCCTGGAAATGGCGATGGACGCCCTGCGCTGCCCGCCGGGTGATACGCCCGTGAAAGTTCTTTCCGGCGGTGAAAAGCGCCGCGTTGCGCTTTGCCGCCTGCTGTTGCAGAAACCCGATATTCTGCTTCTGGATGAACCGACCAACCACCTCGATGCCGAATCCGTCGCCTGGCTGGAACATCATCTGCAAAAGTATGAAGGCACCATCATTGCCGTGACCCACGACCGCTATTTTCTGGATAACGTTGCCGGGTGGATTCTGGAGCTCGATCGCGGGCAGGGAATTCCCTGGCAGGGCAATTATTCTTCCTGGCTGGAACAAAAACAAAACCGACTGAAAAATGAAGAAAAATCCGAAGGCGCCAGAATCAAAACCCTGGAGCGTGAACTGGAGTGGATTCGCATGTCGCCCAAAGGCCGGCACGCCAAATCCAAAGCGCGTATCAAGGCGTATGAAGAGCTGTTGGGCAATACACAGGAAAAGGAATCCGGCACACGCGAACTCTTTATCGCGCCGGGGCCTCGTCTGGGTGATCTGGTGATTGAAACCGAAGCCGTAAACAAAGGCTACGGGGACAAGTTGCTGGTGGACGGCATGACGTTTTCATTGCCGCCCGGCGGCATTGTCGGCGTGATCGGTCCCAATGGGGCGGGCAAGACGACATTATTCCGCATGATTACCGCTCAGGAAGCACCGGATGCCGGCACGATCCGCATCGGCGAAACCGTGAAGCTCGCCTATGTCGATCAGAGCCGCGATTCGCTTGATCCTGACAAAAACATTTGGGAAATGATTTCCGACGGTCAGGATGTGATTGCCGTTGGCAACCGTCAGATTAATTCCCGTGCGTATGTGTCGCGTTTTAATTTTTCCGGCACGGATCAGCAGAAAAAAGTCGGAACGCTTTCCGGTGGGGAACGAAACCGCGTCCATCTGGCGCGCATGCTTAAAGAAGGCGGCAATGTTCTGCTTCTGGATGAGCCGACCAACGATTTGGATGTCAATACCCTGCGGGCGTTGGAGGATTCACTGGAGAGTTTTGCCGGCTGTGTGGTGGTCATCAGCCATGACCGCTGGTTTCTCGATAGAATCTGTACGCATATCCTGGCGTTTGAAGGTGACAGCAAGGTACTGTTCTTTGACGGCAACTATTCCGAATACGAAGAAGACCGCAAAAACAGATTGGGCGCCGCTGCCAGCCAGCCGCACCGCATCAAATACCGGCAATTGACCAGACGGTAATTAAAAATTATGAAAAGCATAAAAGAGACAGCGAGGTATATTTTTTTGATTGCGTTGAGTCTGTTTTTTCTTTATTCCTGTGCTTCTTTAGATCAACAGAAACAACAAGAAACTAAGAAACCTTCCTCCGTATCGGAAGAAGCAAAGCCTACCCCCAAAGAAGAACCGCAGGAAGTAAAAGAGCAGCCTAAAAAATCACCCGCTGTGCACAAAAAGCAGCGCGAACTGAAGCCCGCCCTCAGGGAATTGGAACCGAAAACTTCTCCTGCAGATCAAACAGAGTCCCATGACCAAAAAAAATATTACTATGATGGCATGCGCTTTTATACGCAGGCAAAATATCATGAAGCAAAAGCAGCCTGGCAAGAGGTGATTAACAAGGGGCCGAAAACGAAGTTGGCCGCGAAAGCCCGCAAATATATATTGAAAGCGGATCAAAAATTGAAATATCTTGAACAAATGAAATGAGTGCTCGATGAGCAAGAAGAATGCAGAAATCCAGGAAATGGCCGCCGTCAATTAATCAATAAACTTTGAATCATTTCCGGATGAAGATCACTCATCTTTTTTATAATACCCCGCCCATTTTGCGTCAATATCCTTCTGGATATCGGCGATCTGCGCATCGGTTAAAATCCTGAAACGGGACTGCGCGCGGAAATATTCACGCACCGGCGTAAGCTTTCGTTTTTCAACGAGTTTTTCTGACGCAGCCGTCAGTTTGAAATCTCCGTTGATGATTTCGTAAAGATCATAATATCCGGTTTCCACGGCAAGCCTGCCGATCTTGATGCCATAGCGCGGATCGTAACCCCATCCGGGCGGGCAGGGGATGTGGATATGGAAGTATTTGGTGCCCGGCATGTCTTTGCATTTGAGGATTTTATCATACAGGTCAAGTGGATAGGCTGCTGAACAGGCCGCCACATAGCTTAAGTGATGGGCCGCCATGATGGCCGGAACATCCTTCTTTTGCTGAAGCTTTCCTTTGAACGGTGTATTGGCGGTGACCGCTCCGATGGGGGTAGTACCCGAGCGCTGAGCGCCGGTGTTCATGTACCCTTCGTTATCGTAACAAAAATAAATGAAATTATCTCCACGTTCTGCGGCGCCCGATAAAGCCTGCAGACCAATATCACTGGTTCCGCCGTCGCCTGCCCAGGCGGCAACGGTCGTGTGATCATTCCCTTGCGTTTTGAGCGTGGCGAGAATTCCGGTAGCGGCCGCGGCCGTTGAGGCGAATGTGACATTGAGACAGGGAAGTTTGGTTGAGGCAACAGGGAAAAGCCCCTGTAAAACAGTCAGACAGCTGGGCGGCACAACCAGCAGGGTGTCTTTGCCCAGGGCTTTAAGACCCACCCGGTAAGCGATCGCGAGGCCGCAACCGGTGCATGACCTTGTTCCCGGATGAACAAACTCCTCTGTCGGTAAACTTAAAATGGTTGTTTTAACCTGCATATGGTTCTCCTATAGCTTAAGCCCGATCCAGGAGGGCTCTTTAGAAACTCTGCTTTGGGTGGCAGCTTTGAGGTTTTTTGTCAATTCTTCCGTCCGAATATCCCGTCCGCCGATTCCCACAATAAAGTTCTGAACGGCAGGCAGCCCACCCGTGGAGGCGAGATGCTCATACAGTGCGGATTTTAAATCAGAAGCAAGCGCCCCTTCATAACCATAACTCAACGCTTTTTCAAAAACGATGACGCCTTTTTTCCCCCTGAGGGCATTGGCGATTGCCTCGTCCGGGAAGGGCCGATAAAAACGAATGCCCATCACGCCCACGCGGATGCCTTCTTTTCTTAATGCATCCACACAAACCCTCAACTGATAAGTCACAGATCCGAGGCCAACGGCAACAAAGTCCGCATCGTCGCAGCGATATGGTTCTATATACGGGTCGCCGCCTCTGCCGAATATTTCGGTAAATCTTTTCTCCGCATCCGCCGCAACGGCCAGTGTGGTCCGCATTTCTTCCTGAAGCAGGTATCGGATTTCCATGTATCCATGCGCCAGTTCCCCGTGAACATCCATCCGCACGTCGGGAAGCGTGACCGTATTGAGATTGGCGGGATTTTCGGGATTCAGGGCATACTCCGGCTGGAATGGCGGCAAAAACGCATCGACCTGTTCCTGATCCGGTACGTCAAACGGCATATAGGTATGAGAAAGAATGTACCCGTCATAGCAGACCATGATCGGAATGCTGACTTTTTCCGCCAGCCAGTAGGCTTTGATCACGGTATCGATGATCTGCTGGTGATCGGCGCAGTATATCTGTATCCAGCCGGTATCACGCTGCGAAATGGAATCCTGCTGATCGTTCCAGATATTCCATGGGGCGCCGACGGCCCGGTTGACCACGCACATCACAATCGGAAGCCTGGCGCCTGCCGCCCACTGAACCTGTTCATGCATGTAAAGCAGCCCGTTGGCGCTGGTTGCGGTAGAAACCCTGGCGCCAGCTGATGACGCGGCAATGCAAACGGCCAGGGCGGAATGTTCACTCTCCACGGGTATGTATTCGGCCTTCATTTCACCCGATTCTACAAACTCGGAAAGTTTTTCCGTAAGCGGCGTCTGCGGTGTGATGGGATAGGCTGCTATCACGCTGGCGCGGCAAAGCTTGACACCTAAAGCTGCTGCAACGTTTCCATTTTCTATAATATGCATGGCGCTTAATCCTTTTCTTCTTCTGTAAATTGCGCTTCGTCCACCATGGTGATGGCCTTGGTCGGGCATTCTTCAGCGCAGATGCCGCAGCCCTTGCAGTATTCCAGATTAACCGTCGGCGGTATGGTTCGGGAAATAACGATCTCCGGACAAAACAGCCAGCAGATGAAGCAGGCTTCTTTATTTCTTTTACAGGGGATGCAGAGGCTCCGGTCGAAGACTGGCCGCTCGACTCTCCATGATCCAGTTCTGCCGCCGTCTCCCGGACCGTGTTCACTGTGCGATGTTTTTCTTTTGTAATTTCTGGTTCCCATTTTCAACCTCCCGCCACCGTTCGTTCATAGGCAATCTTAGCAGCCAGTGAGTTCTTCTCGGGCTTTCTTTTTCTGAATTCATCTTCAATGCCTTTAATCAAAATATCAATCCCCAGAAGGCCGGCGGCCTTTTCCAGCGACCCGATGATTCCGGTGTTGACCATGCCGTGAGGAAGGCCTGCTTCAACGGAGATCGCCGTAATGTCGGCTACCGCCAGCTTGTAATCTTTAAAGTGATACGACTCAAAAGCCATGGGTGTGTTTAAAACGATGATTCCGCCGGGTTTGAGGCCATGGGTTACATCGGCTTCTTTCAGGAGCAGGTGGTCAAGGATCACCACGATGTCCGGGGTTTCGATGGGTGATAAATCATAGATCTTTTCTCTGGATATCGTGAGGGAGGTCATAACCGGCGCTCCCCGGCGCTCCGTGCCGAAACTTGGCGCCATAACGACTCCCGCATAACCGGAGACGAAAGCAGCCCCGGCGACAATCTTGGCTGCCGTGATGGCGCCCTGTCCGCCCCGTCCGTGCCAGCGGATTTCAATAAAGTCTTTGTTCAT
>CAYVFA010000028.1:0-9498 GCA_964450075.1 uncultured Smithella sp. | reverse complement strand
GCTGTTGCCCGTGATACGAGATTAACGGGATTGAAGCTGGGTGCCTCCACAATGCGTCCGAGTTTGCCTTTATATTTTTCCGGTATGTCTGGAATGCCGTTGCCATTGGTATCCGGGAAAGACCCGACGTATTGCATGACGCCCTGCCATTGCTTGATCTCCTGCATACCCGGCTGGGATTTGTTGCCATCAACTAAAGCGGCCGTCAGCTTTTCAATGGGTGCGCCGTTTTTATCTTTTGGTACGATGTCCAGCAGGGAGTAAGTAAATTTGCCGACCATTGTTAAAAAAGTGGCGTTGTAAATATTGGCGGCCACGCGGTACAGGGTTTTGTTGGATGCGCTGTAATCCAGCGGCCGGTAACCTTCTTCCTCGCCGCCTGTTTCTATTTCGGTTACCCGATCAAACAGCATTCGATGGGGGTTGTAGGTGAAACGCAAACCGGAAATTTGCAGAAAATAATCATCATTTTCTTTTAACGGCCTCACGCTTGTGACAATTTCCAGCGCCCTTTTGATTTCATGGGCGTAAAGATAAAAACTGATCAGCGGATAACCCATCGTGTCATCAGCACCAATGCCCAGAGGAATCGTGCGGAATAAATCGCCTGCGGTGATCTTGCCGGTTTTACCCGCCAGCAGGTTATCACGAATGACGCCGTTGGATTCGACGGCGACTAATACACGGGTTGACGGGTCGCCGGGATCGGAATCCGCCTGATTAACCGTCCAGCGAATGGCATCGGCCAGCAGATTGCCCAGCGGCGATTCCTCTGCGTTTTTGTTCATATCCCATTTTGTTTCAGCAATCACTTTATCATAAGACAGATTCAGTGCCGCAAGCAGCCGCGAATCAATCGTTTTCTTAAAGGAGTTAATCATCGACTGAATCTGTTGATCAGCCACGATGGCACTGTTAATCGCCACGGGCGTGTAGTTTTTCACGCTGATCCTGCCGTCGTTTACGACCAGATCCAGAACGCCCGCCTGCATTCCATAGCACCAGGCCTGAACGATCAACGTCTTGCCGACAGTAATCGGCTGATCCAGTTTCGTATGGGTATGCCCGCTGATGATCACATCAATGCCCGGGACGTTTTGGGCGAGGAGAATGTCTTCGGATTTTTTGGGGTTGTCCCGCAGTCCGCCGTGCGACAGGCAAATAACGATATCGGCTTTTTCCTGATGGCGCAAAACATTCACCATCTCGCGAGCCGTTTCTGTCGGATTGCGGAAGGTCAGGGGCTTGGCAAAAGGTGATACTTCCACGGCATCCTTGCCTAGCAGGCCGAAGATCCCGATTTTCAATCCGTCGCGCTGCATGATGGTATAGGGTTTGACGCCCGTTTCGGAAAAAGTGTCCTGAAGATTGGCCAGCACCGGTTGTTTGCGGTCAAAGATTGCATTGGCCAGAACAATTTGGGGCATGCCACCCTTAGCGTTGGCTGTTTTCAGAATGGCGGCCAGTCCCGCCGGCTTGAGATCAAATTCATGATTGCCAAATGTGATGGCATCGTAGCCCATGGACTTCATCAGTCGGAGTTCAAAGGCTTCTTCGCGGATGAGCATATGAAAGAGCGATCCCATCGTAAAATCACCCGCATCGAGAACCAGGACGGGATGGGATCTTTCTTTTCTGGTGTTTTTGATGACGGCGGCGACACGGGCCCAGCCGCCCAGGGTTTTATCGGCATGGACCATGAAGGGTTGATAGTCGATTTCCGGAGAAAATCCCTGAAAATGCGAGTGCATATCATTGGTGTGCACGATAGTCAGCAGCTTTTCTCCGGCCCAAAGATTCGGTGAAAACAAGACCGCGACCCAAATTATCATAAAGCTGACTAATTTTGTAATTTCATGATTGTTCTTCACGCTTCACTCTCTACGTTTCACTATTTTCCCCGTCCATAGCATAAAACGACCGTCCTGCAAAGTTTGTATTGGGCAGAGCGGCTTCGATCTTTTCTAGCAGTCCGGAAAGTGAGGTTTTATCCAGGGCGGATACGGCCACGGCGTCGAAACGCCGGCATAAGGTTGCCAGCATTTCTTTATCGGGGAAACGATCCGCTTTGTTAAAAACACGAATGACCGGTTTGCCTGCAATTTCCAGATCTTCCATGATTTTTTCAACGGCCGCCATCTGTTCTTCAAACTGGACGCTGCTGATATCAATGATGTGCAACAACAGGTCCGCGTCCTGAAGTTCGTCCAGCGTCGCCCGAAAAGCACTGAACAGTTCCGCGGGCAGGTTGCGGATAAAACCGACCGTGTCGGTGATAATGGCTTCCGCGTCGCGCGGAAAACGCAGCCTCGCGCTTTTGGTGTCCAGTGTGGCAAAAAGCTTGTCTTCCGCCATCACCGCGCTTTGGGTCAGGGTATTGAGCAGTGTGGACTTGCCTGCATTCGTGTAACCGACAATCGAAATCACCGGCATGCCCGATCTTTCACGCCGTCCCCGCCGCTGGCTGCGCGATTTGGTGATCGTTTTAATATCTTTTTCCAGGCGATGGATACGTTCGCGAATCCGGCGGCGGTCGATTTCCAGCTTGGTTTCGCCGGGACCCACGCCGCCAATGCCGCCCGCCAGTCTGGAGAGCGATGTGTCCTGGTGCATCAGCCTGGGCAGCAGATATTTGAGCTGGGCCAGTTCCACCTGAATTTTTCCTTCGCGGCTGCCTGCGCGGCGGGCGAAGATATCCAGAATCACCTGGGTGCGGTCGATAATTTTCAATCCGGTAAAATCACTGATGGAACGGACCTGGGCGGGTGTCAGTTCGTGATCGAAAATCAGCAGATTCGCGCCGATTTGCGTGGCCCGTAAATCAATGGCCGAAAGCTTGCCCCGTCCGACCAGATATTTCGGGTCGATTTGAGGGCGATATTGAATCTGGGTGTCGAATACGGCAACGCCGCAGGTCTCGGCCAGTTGCCGGAGCTCTTCGAGCGAGGCTTCCGCGCCCGCGAGAGGATTCTTTTCCACCCGCACGAGGATGGCTTTTTCCGCCGCGTCAATTTTGCGTGTCTTTTGCTGCCTGGCAAACTCATCTTCCAGTGCGGAGATGAAGGACAAAAAATTGAGATCCAGCCGGTGCGGCTCCTGCGGTTCGCGGATCAGCCAGTAATCGCCCTGCGGATTTTCGGGAATCAGGTGCGCCCAGAAAAGCTTGCCCGGAGAGCCGTCTTTGTGCACTTGGAGCGCTCCGATCATATCCAGACGCAGGTGCGATAAATCGGTTAAGTCTTCAGCGGAAAGTTCTTCCGAGGCCAGATGGGTATGAATAAGCCTCAGGCCTTTAAACCGGGTGGAGGCCGCGCGGTAAGTGTCGAGATTGGGAATCATGATGCCCCTGTGATCCCCGAGGATGATCATGCTGATCTCACCCTTGCGGTTGATGAGAAGCCCGATTTGCCGGTTGAGCTCGCTTGCCAGAAAGGAAATCTCGCGTGCCAGATCATTGCTGATCAGATTTGCAGGCGGGATGCCCCGGCGGTACAGACGTTCTAATGATTTGATTTGCTGCGCGCCCAGTCCCGATGTGTTGCCGAATATTTTATTGATGTTACGCCTTCCTTTGTATCACTAATTTTCTGGGAATGACGGTATCATATTTCGTCTGAATGTGTCAAAAGGCAAAACAGATGAGTAATTCCGGGAATATCCTTTTTGTTCTTGGATACAACTTTTGTGCGGCCTTCTTTGACATCTTTTTCGGCAGGCGCCAGGAGCAAGCCGAGATTCTGCGCTTTTAATTTTTTTTCAAAAACATCAACGTCCATTTGTCATCAGCTCCTGCTTCTTCATCATAATCAACACGGCGGAGATGGCGCCTTCGGTCATGCCGGGGATGCGCTCCATCTGGCCGATGGTGGCGGGGGCAACGCGGGTAAGTTTGGCGCGCAGTTCGTTGGAAAGGCCGGGAACAGCCGAATAATCAAAGTTCGGCGGTATTTTCTTTTTTTCCTGATCCTTTAATTTCTTCGTCGCTTCAAACTGCCGCTTGATATAGCCTTCATACTTGGTTTCGATTTCAATCTGCTTTTTGATAAAGGGATCATCCTGCGGCTCCCAGCCGGGAACCCCCTTTAAATCATCATAAGCAATTTCATATCTTTTCAAAAGGCCATACAGGTTTGTGGCTTGCGTAAGAGGCGCTGATTGCTTTTGGATCAGCACTTCATTGATTTCCGGCGAGGGCTTGACGGACACGGATTTGAGATGGACAATACCCTGCTCAATCCGTTTCATTTTATCCTGAAGATCGAGATAATGTGCGCGGTCAATCAAACCCAGTTCACAGCCCTTGCCCATCAGGCGGATGACGGCATTGTCTTCCCGCAGAATCAGACGGTATTCGGCGCGCGAGGTAAACATGCGGTAGGGTTCATCCACGCCGCGCGTGACGAGGTCGTCGATCATGACGGCCATGTAGGCTTCGGAGCGATCCAGGATAAATGGCGGCGCGCCCTGTAGAGAGCGGGCGGCATTGATGCCTGCCCAGAGTCCCTGGGCTGCCGCTTCTTCATAACCGGATGTGCCGTTGATTTGGCCTGCCAGATACAGTCCGGAAATTAATTTGGTTTCCAGAGTGAGTTGAAGCTGGCTGGGTTGAATGAAATCATATTCGATGGCGTACGCGGGACGCATAATCTCGGCCTTTTCCAGACCGCGCACGCTGTGAACAATTTGATATTGCAATTCCAAGGGGAGCGAGTTGCCCAGTCCCTTGGCGTAAACTTCCTGTGTGTCAAGACCTTCGTGTTCCAGCACGACCGGATGGCTCTGCCGATCGGCAAAACGCATAACCTTGTCTTCCAGCGAAGGGCAATAGCGGGCGCCGATTCCTTTAATGGCTCCGGAATAAAGCGGTGAGTGCTGAATATTGTCCCGGATCACGTGATGGGTTTCGGCGGAGGTGGCCGCAAAATAAGAGGGCAGGCGTTCGGGACGCAGCGCCTTGGTGGTAAAGGAAAAAGGCTCAGGCGCGGGATCGCTGTCCTGACGCTCCAGACAGGAAAAATCAATGGACGAGGCGCGCAGTCGGGGCGGCGTACCGGTTTTCATCCGGCCGACTTCAAAGCCGAGGGTCTTCAGTTGATTGGCCAGACCGACGGAGGCCAGTTCGCCCGCCCGTCCCGATGGGGTTTGCGATGTGCCGATATGCACCAGGCCGTTGAGAAATGTTCCGGTGGTGATGATAACTTTTTTGGCGGCGTAGAAAAATCCACTCGAATCCAGCGCCCCTGCCACCCTGCCACCTTCAATGACCAGGCTCTCCACCATCGCCTGGCGGATATGCAGGTTTGGCTGATTTTCGACGACCGCTTTCATCGTCAGACGGTAGAGCTGCTTGTCGCACTGCATGCGGGAGGACTGAACCGCAGGGCCTTTGGAGGCATTAAGCAGGCGGAAGTGGACGGCGGTTTTATCAGTGACCTTACCCATTTCACCGCCAAGGGCGTCTATTTCTTTGACGAGCTGGCCCTTGGCCAGGCCACCGATTGCCGGATTGCAGGACATCAGGGCGATGGAATCCAGATTGATATTAAACAGCAGGGTTCGCAGGCCCATGCGCGCCGCAGCCAGTGCTGCTTCACAGCCGGCATGCCCGCCGCCGATGACCAGAATGTCGTAAGAATCGGACAAATTCAATACTCCTTAAAATCAAGTTCTTGCACTTGAATGAAATCAATAGTATTCCAGCAAAAAAAACACAACAAAAAAAGAGGCGGCTTTGGCTAAACCGGATTTCTGGAAAAACAATAAACGATATTACGACCTGAAAAGTTACTGGCGTAACCTTTTCGGCTGCCACGTCCATAAGCTGGCCATTGACGCGGGCTTTACCTGCCCCAACCGCGACGGCCATGTGGCGTCGGGCGGCTGCATTTACTGCGACGGCAGAGGATCGAAGTTGCGTCAGCTTGGAGCATTGCCTTCCATTACCGATCAGATTGCATCCGGAAAACAATACTATAAGCCTTCCGCGTCCAAATTTATCGGATATTTTCAGACCTTTACCAATACTTACGGGCCGGTGGACAAATTGCGGTTGCTCTATGATGAAGCGCTGGCACAGGAGGACGTGATCGGCCTTTCCATCGGCACAAGGCCGGATTGTCTCGGGCCGGATGTCGTTGAGCTTTTGAGCGGATACGCAAAAAAACATCACGTCTGGGTCGAACTGGGCTTACAGTCGGTTCATGATAAAACCCTGCAATTCATCAACAGGGGACATAATTATCAGCAATTTCTGGATGCGGTGAGCGCCCTTTCCGGACGTGGACTGAATATTTGTGTCCACATTATTATCGGTCTGCCTGGAGAAAGTGACGAAGATGTGTTGATAACAGCAAAGACGCTGGCTACCCTGCCGATAAACGGCATTAAAATTCATTCGCTGCTGGCGCTTGCCGGCACCCGTCTGGGCGAGCTGTACCAGCAAGACTCCATCCCCATGATCACAAAGGGAAAATATGTATCTCTGACCGCTGACGTGCTGGAACTTTTGCCGCCGGAAATGGTCATTCAGCGCCTGACTGCCGATGGTTACCGCGACATTTTTCTGGCCCCCGCCTGGGCAGGCAACAAAATGGATGTACTGAATTCCATTAACAAAGAATTGGAAAGACGCGACAGCTATCAAGGGATGCGCTCCTCAGAAACAAGGCATCGTATGCATCGGTAATGATGTTCATTGTTAAAACCATTTTCTCTGAAAGTAGTCACGGTTCTTATTGAGGACATGGACTATCATGAGTGCACAGGCCCAAATCGCCAGGAACATGATCCAAAGTTCAATTTGGGAAAGGCTCTGTGTCATCTTTTGAATGCCATTCAGTTCGCCCTCTGGGAGATCGATGAGACTCCCGCTCAAGAAGAATGCGAGGAGTAGTAATGAGATTTTTGTTGGCCAATACGACCATGCAAGCCTTCGAGCAAGCCCGACTGCCGGCACAAAATATATGGACGCCAATAGTATCAGAAAAACCGGAGATGGGGATTGATTAGTTTCCCTCAGGAGCATCATAGATACGATTACGAAGGTTCCTATCGTAATCATGCGGACAATCTTGAGGATGACTGGCTCTTTCTGCATGATGGTCTATCCTTTGCCCGATGAAAAACTCAACCGAAGCGATGCGATCTGCTGGATTGTCCGGGCCAACTTTTAATTTTCCTAATTCTTGTCAGTCTCGTTAAGGACATTTGCCGTTTGCGGGTGCTCAGAAACGGATTGCGTCAATGGAGATACTTTCCATTGCGCATAAAGCAGTGTAAATCCGATGACAGGTAACAGAATATCGGTCCACAGAATTGCGCCTGCATTTCCCGGAGCCATATTGTGCGTTGTAAAAATTTGGTAAATGTGACCTCCCGCGGCACCCCACAGGAAGAAGGCGGGAGGGATAAAGGTGGCTAATCGGAAAGCCAGGTTCTGTCTGAAAGCGATAAGGCCTGCCACGCCCATGCCAAGGCTGGCAAACCCAACTTCCAGTTGAAAGGGACTATTTGCCCAACCAATAAATCTGGCGGTGTACTCTGCAAACACTACATGCATCACGAAGTTGTTCAGATACCCGATCCCGATACTGAACAGGAAAAAATAGGCGACCAGGGCTTCGACAATGAAAGGCTTATGCCGCGGCTTTTTCTTTAAATAGATCGAAAAAAGTGAAGCGATCAGCCCCAAGATGAGAAGGGACACAGAAGGATTTGACAAAGAGATTTTAATCAAAGACTCGATCATGTTTTACCTTTCTTCTTGAGTTGCCCGGTAATTCCCTCATCATCGCGCCATCAGCGCGAAAACGCCCCATCCCAGGTATTCACGCGTGTAAGCGGCGTAGCGCGCTGGTTCCGAGGTCAGTTGAGATCGAACATCTTTCGCCAACTCGTCGTCGGGATTTGCTTTAAGCCACTGATGCATGGTGAGCCATTTGGCTGCCTCATATCTGTCCCAGCTGTCCTGGTCAGCCAGAACCATTTCTACGACGTCGTAGCCTAGGTGGCCGAAAGACGAGATAAGTTCCGGAAGCGTGAGAAACTCGGAGATTGAACCGGCAAGACACCCCCTGGCAACATCTTCCGTCGGCGGTAACTGCCGCCAGTAGGGTTCGCCGATGAGGATGATCCCTCCGGGGCGGAGGCTCTGCGCCAGAAGCGCGATCGTGCCGATGACTCCCCCACCTATCCAAGTGGCACCGATACAGGCCGCCACATCGGCCTTCTCGTCAGAAACGAAGCCCGCAGCATCACCATGGATGAACTTGACTTGATCGGCCACGCCGAGTTCGTGAGCGCGGCGTTTCGCTTGCTCGCTGAACAACTGGCTCAAGTCGATGCCCGTTCCGATGATACCGTAATCCCGAGCCCAGGTGCAAAGCATCTCCCCTGAACCGCTGCCGAGGTCGAGCACCCGCGTCCCCGATTCCAGACGCAACGCCGCGCCGAGAGTGGCGAGTTTTTCGGGTGTGAATGGATTATGAATGCGGTGTGCACTTTCGGTGATGTTGAAGATCCGTGGGATGTCCATTGCGGAAAATCTCCTTATCGGTTGTGAAGAGATTCGGTCACGGCCTGTCGAAAAAACAGTTGGCGCTCAGCGATCGGCTGAATTGCTTTTGTTAAAAGTCTATTATTTTCAAACCTAGATATTTGACCATAGGATCATAATCACGTTCGCAATGTAAGAGTGTTAGTTGGTTGTGTATGCAGAAAGTTCCAATAATAACGTCTATGGTTTTCCTTACGGTCACACCTTTCCTCCTCAGAAGCCTGTAATTCACAGCGCTTTCCAGCGCTAATGTCTTTTCCCCCATTGACATGAACGGAATTCTTAAAAGAAGATCCTTTGCTATCTTAAAATCCTTGTCACTCTGAAATCCTTGGAGAACTTCGGTGAGGATAAGATCACCTATGATAATTGGGATATTGCCAAGCGAAGAATCGAGCCAGTCTGTTTGAGATGTTTGATTACCGTTGAAGTAGTCGATCCAGACGGACGAATCAACGAGAATCATTTGTCCAACCTCATCTCGTCGAGATTGCCGGACCATTTCAGTTTTCCACGAAAACGTTTAATTTCTTTTTGGCGTTTCACTTGTACTAACAATTTTAATCCCTCTTCTATGGCATCCTTCTTCGTTCTGAAACCGGAAACCTTTAGGGCTGATGCCATCAGATGGTCATTTATGACTACATTTGTTCTCATTTTTTACCCCCTATGTGTATGCTACGTTGTATTATGCACATCAGTATCTAAAATTGAAAGATATTATTTTGGCGCATTATGAAGAAAAAGGTGTTGTACCCTGAAATTGCCTCCCCTGAAATCTTCGTTATGCCAAAATATCTTCTATGGGTAATATTTGCTTGCCGTGGTGCACGGTGAGGATTGAGACCAGCTTTTTTTCAATGCGATACAGGATGCGATAGTTGCCGTAAATCAACTCTCTAAATTGCTCATCTCCGATTTCAGGAACCACCCTTCCACTTTTT
>CAYVFA010000027.1:8883-20225 GCA_964450075.1 uncultured Smithella sp. | reverse complement strand
GAAGAACGCCCGCTGGATAAGGGAAGCGATGAAAAAGCGTGGGCACAGAACAGACGCGCTCAGTTTCTTTTAAAATAGACTGATCCTGTGACAGGAGAAAACATTGAGACGCTTCCGGTATCTCATACTTCCGTTAATGTTTTTTTTATTGACTGCGTGCGCGACGTCCTCTGATCTAAAGAATGTCCGTTCGGAAGTAAACCAACAAATGGAAGAAAAACTTGCAGCGATGGATGCCCGGATGGATGTCCGGGTATCCGAGCTGCAAAAAGCGCAGGCCAAAAACACCGAAACACTGGCATCCATCCGCAAGGGACAGGCCAATACGGGCGCTGACTTTGCGGAATTGCGCGATCAGATCCAGCAGTTGCGCGGTCAAGTCGAAACCTTGAAGAAGGAAACCGCCCGCGATTCGAAAAAAGATGAGGATTACAAACCAAAGATTGACAGTCTTCTCCTGAAAATCAATTTCATCGAAAATTTTCTGGAAATCGGCAAAAAAGATTCGGCAGGCGATAACGACAGCGCCGCTTTGACGAAGGATCCCGCAGGAAAACAGGGCAAAGCGGCAACCTACGCGGCCGCCTATCAAACCTTTAAAAACGGACAATATACAAAAGCAAGAGAGGCCTTCCAAGGCTTTCTAACCACTTATCCGACAGGGGAGTATTCCGATAACGCTCAATTCTGGATTGGCGAATGTTACTTTTTTGAAAAGAGCTACGAAAATGCCATTTTGGAATATGACAAAGTCACTAAAAAATTCCCCAGCAGCAATAAAGTTCCCTACGCCCTGTTAAAGCAGGGAATCTCCTTTCAAAAGCTGGGGGATAAGGTCAGCGCCAAACTGCTTCTGCAGCAGGTGATTAAAGATTATCCCAACACCAGCCAGGCGCGCATTGCCCGTTCCAAACTTCAGGAAATCAAGTAGCGTTGTTCGACGCGCGTCTGCGGGCATGTCGCTGCGATTAATCCAATTGGATTGTTTTAATTCCTGCCGGAACCGGCAATTCAAAGATCGACAAATCCGTCGCTTTTTCTTTTTTGATATCCGTGAATCTCACAGACATGGATGTTACGTTATCGGCCATTTTGACGGTTATCTTTCGTGCAAGAGAGCTTCCCGGCTCATAGTCCTCATATCGCACCGAATACGTTTCTCTGCCGTCCGAGCCGTTACGGACAAGCTTGACAATTCTTCCGTCTTGCCCGATCCAGATCACTTGCGAACAGGAGGACGTTTTCATGTCCACGCGCAGTAAATGGCCTTCTTCGTAGCTCTCATATGATATGTTCTCCCCGGCTAAGAGGGGGTAGGCACCGGAGAAAATCATGACCATGTCTTCTAGGTTCATGGCCCACGACAAGAACCGTCCCAAATTTCGGACAGAGGGTTTCCCTGAATAAAACTCACCCTGTGAGGGGATATAAACCGTCAGTTTATCCGGTGTTGACGTCAGAAAAAAATCGGGCGTCCCGATCACCGGCAGCATCTCCATACGAAGGTAGGAAGGTTTCTGCAGAATCAGCACGGCCCTGACTGGATAATGCCCCTGAACCGTCATCAGATCAATCTGTGCTATGGCAATCATCCTGTCGGTTTCCTGAATCATTCGGGAAAGGGTCTGTAAAGCATCCGGAGGCATATTGGCCACGGGAGTTTTCCCGGCACATCCGCAAGTCAGGGTGAGCAGTAACAAAACCATCATTATTTGTTTGCAGGGAAAATATCGAGGAAACATATCAGAAAACCTTCCCAAAAGATTGTGACGCAGGCTCTGACCAAAACTATTTCTTATTCATCAGAGAGTCGAGCTTCTTTTTCAGTTGGCTGTTATCAGGGGCAATCTTGATGGCCTTCCGGTAATACTCCAGGGCTTTTTTATCCTCGCCGATTTTGGAATAAACATCGCCCAGATGCTCGATAATGCTGGCGTCATCCGGCACGAGTTCCAGCGCCCGTTTAAGATGCGCAAGCGAACTGTCGAATTTGTTTTGTTTGAAGTGCACCCAGCCCAGCGAGTCCAGAATGTATCCGTTATCCGGCTTGATTTGCAGTGCCTGTGCAATCATCTGTTCCGCCTTTTCAAGATGAATGCCCCGATCCGCATAACTGTAGCCGATAAAATTAAGGGCGTCCGCATGGTTGGGATCAATTTCCAGCACCTTTTCCATGGTTTTGATGCTTTCTTCAAAGCGATTCATTTTCTCCTGAAGCGTGCCCAGAACATAATACAAATCGGTATTTTGAGGAAAACGCCCCAGCCCTTCGCGGATCGTTTTTTCCGCCGTAGCCATATCTTTTTTATCTTCATACAGGGATGATAAATAGAGATACAAAACAAACTGATCATTTTTTTTCTGAATGGCCCGGGTTATGATCCCCATCGCGTCATCCAGACTGCCTTTATTCTTGAGAATCATCGCCGCATGAATTTGGGCATTGGCGTATAATTCAAACGCCGGGGAAATTTTTTGATATTCCATCTGCGCCGCATGCCAGTCGCCCTTTTGCTCCAGGGTGTTCGCTAACAGATAACGCAACTTGTCGTCGCTTGGCCATGTTTCCAAAAGCGATGAGAATTGAACGAAGGCCGCATCATATCGGCGCATGTCAAGGTATAAAAGCCCCAGCGCAGTGCGCACTTCCCGGTTGGATGAATCGATTTTCAAAATATCCTGAAATTCTTTTTCCGCTTCCGCTTGTTTGTTGGCTTTAATCAGCAGCTCTGCGATTTTCACGCGAACGCCGATTCGGGCGGGATTCACCTCCAGATAGCGTCGATAGACAGACACCGCCTCATCATATTTTTTTTGCGTTTCGTGAAGCGCGGCAAGCGAAAGCCAGGCGGCTTCAAACGCCGGTCGCTGCATGATGATTTTTTGATAGAGCGCTTCCGCCTCCGGAAGCTGGTTCATCTGGGTCAGTGTTTTTGCATAGTAATACATCCCGATAATATTATCGGGATCGATGGCCAGCAATTTCTGGAACGTCTTCTGGGCCAGGTCATACTTTTTTTCCTGGGCATAAATGGTCGCCAGATATAAATAAGCAACCTGATTGCCTGGATCAATGTCAATAACTTTCTGATATTCGTGAATCGCTTTATCGTATTCACGCCGGTTAAAATACAACCCGCCCATGATAGAACGCAGTTCGATATTTCCGGGATTTACAGCCAGCGCCGATTCTCCCAGCGACAAGGCCAGATCAATATTGTCGTTCTCAACATAGAGAGAAACCAGTTCTGTTGTGAGATAAGGCGAATCGGGATGAATGGCAAGCGCTCGCTTCATCTGATCAATTGCCGCCGCCGAATTACCATCAAGCCGTGATAAGACAGCCAGAGAATAATGATAGGCGGCTGCTCCGGAATACGGCTCCGGGATATCCGGATAAGCAGACGGCCGAACGGTTGATAAAGAAGCGCACCCGCCTAAAACCCCGGCAAGAAAAAATCCGCAGAACATGCAATAAATTATTTTTTTCATAGGTATGACGGTGCTCAATTCTTACGCTCCGGGGAACCCTCCTACTCAGGACGCGCCCCCCGACGTTTTGTTCTTGACCAATTTAGATACCGGAACAATCAATACCCCTTTTTCCCGAAAGACCTTTTGGGCGTCTCTGATTGCCCGAATGGTCTCCGGATAAGGATGACCGATAACAATCAGTGGCGATTTGCCGGCAGGCGTATCGGCAACATCCAACAGAATCTGGTAGATCTTATCATAGTTGCGTTCATGATCCAGAAAGACCCTGCGCGACGCGACCGTCAAATGAACTTTGTCGGCAACCAGATTGGTTTTGGATGAAGGGGTCGTGCGTGAATCGATAAAGAACAAATCTTTTTTCTTTAAGTGTTTAAAAACCGGCGTCAGTTTCGCTTCGTCCGTCATGAATTTGGAACCCATATGGTTGTTAACGCCCGTTGCATAAGGAACGGAGGCCAGATTTTTCTCCAGCTGAAAATTAATTTCCGATTCGTTCATATCCGTAAAAAGCGCGCCGCTGCCCGGTTTATCATCCGGATAGGAAAGCGGCTCCATGGGCAGATGCATCAACATTTCGCGATGGGCTTTATGCAGCGTTTCCGCCGCTTCACGCGAATGACTCAGCAGCGGTAAAATGGCAAAAGTGATGTCCGCATCAATGCGCAAAAGCTCACGCAGAGGCTTCATGTCGTGGCCGATATCGTCAATAATAATGATCACTTCTTTTCCGGGCAAGCGGGGTGGAACGGCTTTGGCAATGATAACCGGCTCACTTTTGGGAATTTTACCGGTGGCGGGTGGCGGGCTGAGATCAGCTTTTGCAGGGGGCAACGGCTTTTCTTTGATGACGGCCTTCAGGCGATCCGCTTGTTTCTTTGACACGGGCGGCGCTTTAACCACAGTCGCCTCTTCACGATGAAACATAATGACATAAGCAATGGCAGCAACCGACGTGATAATCAGCGCGATTAAAACCGCTGTTAAATAATTTTTGTTTTTCTTTTTCATAGGTTAGCCGGCAATATCCGCTCTCCTGTATAACGGGATCAGTTCACCAGATTATTTTTCATAAACTGCCAGCTTTTTAAAATATCGACAGCCGTCTTGAGCTGATTATCTTTGGCCAGATCGCCCGTATCTTTAAAACCATCGGCTTTATTTTCATCAAGCTGCGTGCCGTCTTCTTTAGCCGGTTTAATGTGACCTTTGAGATCCTTTTCCCGAAGCCTTTCCGTAAGGCCATTCTCCGGCTCATCGGACGGTTTCACCCAGTTAATGATGATGTCCGGTTTAATCCCCTCCGCCTGAATGGATCTGCCCTTGGGGGTGTAATATCGGGCGGTCGTCAATTTCAGCGCGGAACCGTCTTCCAGAGGGATCACTGTCTGCACGGATGCTTTGCCGAAGGTTTGCGTCCCGACGATCAGCGCCCGGCCGTTGTCCTGCAACGCACCCGCCACAATTTCGGCGGCACTCGCCGTGCCTTCATTCACCAAAACGACCATGGGAACGCTAACTTCCTGACTGCCATTGTCCCGTGCCATCGTTTTGGTTCCCATGTTTTTCGTCCGGCCCCGTGTGGAAACAATGATGCCTGATTTAAGAAACATGTCGGACACCTCAATGGCCTGATTCAGAAGGCCGCCCGGATCATTTCTTAAATCCAGGATCAGCCCTTTCATCGGCTTTGCTTTTTCGCTCACCTCGCTCAGTGCTTTCTTCAGGTCGGCCGAAGTTCTTTCATGAAAGGACGCGATGCGAATATAGCCGATGTGATCATCAAATGTTTTTGCCTTCACGCTTTTGATCTGAATTGTGGCACGGGTCAGAACGATGTCCTTAGGCTTGTCCATATTGTCCCGCAGGATCGTAATGGTCACCTTGGTGTCGCGCGGACCACGCAGCTTTTTGACGGCATCCATAATCGTAATGTCTTTTGTGGATTTACCATCGATCTTAATAATCTGATCGCCGGTTTTCACGCCGGCTTTGTAGGCGGGGGTATCCTCAATGGGGGATACAACGGTTAACACATCTTTTGAAATCGTTATTTCAATACCAATCCCGCCGAAACGACCCTGCGTTTCCACTTCCAGTTCTTTATAAACATCAGCGGTCATATAAGCGCTGTGTGGGTCGAGCGATTTAATCATGCCGTTGATCGCGCCCTGAATCAGGACAGTAGAATCCACTTCATCCACGTAGTTTTTCTGCACCATATCTAAAACTTCATTGAATGTTTTAATCTCTTTGTAGATATTTTTGCTGCGCGTGGAAACCTTGCTGTCGGAATATGGGCCGAAAATGACAAAAATTCCAAGAATGATAATGACCAATACGGGCCATTTACCGGATATGTTTTTCATGGTCTGCCTCTCTGTAAATAAAATATTTTGCTATAGGGACATGGCATTAATGTAATGCGGGGAAGTATATACTATTACGATGATTACTTTCCATCTATTTCAGCTATCATACAAGAAATATTAAGAAGTCTTTTGCGGAGCGGACGGGTGAAAACCGGCAGGCTTAATGACTACTCGATCGACCAGGTGGTCGCGCCTGCCGAGTCCTTCAGGGTAATATTTTGCAGTGCCAGTTCCTTACGAATATCATCAGCAAGGCTCCAATCTTTTTCTTCACGGGCTTTTTGCCGCTCCAGAATCAGATCTGATATTCTGGAAACATCCAGACCGCGCTTGGCAACTTCAATACCCCGGTCGGTGTGGAAGAACAGGTCCGGATCGGATTGAAAAACACCCAGCACATCGCTAAAATGCGTAAATGCGGCGGCCGCGGCATCCAGAATGACCTGTTTGGCACTTAGGGGCATTTTCTTTTCAGCCGTCGTGACATTGTTGATCAACCGGGCGGCTTCAAAAACATAACCCAGCGCCTGCGCCGTATTAAAATCATCGTCGAGGGCAGCGTCAAATTTATCTTTTAATTCATTTAATTTATTGATGTACTCCTGCCCTGCAGGTTGAAATTTTTCCTGCGCTTGCGCTGCCCCTGCCCTTGTTTCTTTCATCAACTGCAGAGCGGTATAACAGCGGATAAGGGCCGTTCTGGCTTCTTTGAGTGATGTATCCGAATAATCCACCGGACTTCGGTAATGGCTCTGGAGCATAAACAGGCGCAACGCTTCCGGATGGTATTGCTTGATGATGTCCCGGATCGGAAAGATGTTTCCCAGTGATTTGGACATTTTTTCCGCGTTAATCTTTACAAAGCCATTATGCATCCAGTAATTGGCCAGAGGCTTGCCCGTTGCCGCCTGGGATTGAGCGATTTCATTTTCATGATGCGGAAAAATAAGGTCCTCCCCGCCCCCGTGGATATCAAATGTTTCACCCAGATAACGCCGGCTCATGGCCGAGCACTCAATGTGCCAGCCCGGCCTGCCTTCTCCCCACGGACTTGGCCAAAAAGGCTCGCCTTCCTTGCTCTTTTTCCACAGCACAAAATCCAGCGGATTTCTCTTTTTATCATTGACATCAACACGGGCGCCGGCGATCATTTCATCCAGCTGACGTCCCGACAATCCGCCATAAATGGGAAAATTGTTGACCGCAAAAAACACGTCACCGTCCACACAGTAGGCAATCCCTTTTTCTTCCAGTTTGGCAATCAGCGCAATCATTTCCGCCATGTGTCCGGTGGCGCGCGGCGTCATGGTCGGCGTCAAAACATTGAGAGCGGCCATATCTTCGTCATGCAGCTTGATGTAACGTTCGGCTATCTGATCGATGCCAACCCCTTCCTTATTCGCCCGATCGATGATCTTGTCATCAATATCGGTAAAGTTTTTGACATAAGTCACATCATAACCGCGCGCTTTCAGATGCCGGAAGACCACGTCAAAAACCACGGCAGCACGCGCGTGACCGACATGACAGACATCATAGGCCGTAATACCGCAAACATACATGCCGACGGCCCCTGCTTTAATCACCTGCAGAGTTTCTTTTTGTCTTGTTCTGGTATTAAATATTTTTTGAGACATAATATTTTACTTTCATCAAGGATAAAGCGGCGCCATCGGCAAACCGCTTTTTTCGGGCAGAGAGCAGACCAGGTTCATGTTTTGCACAGCCTGTCCGGCGGCGCCCTTAATCAAATTGTCAATGGCGGAAATGATTATCACCCGACGGGTTCGTGGATCAATCGTCAGACCGATATCACAGTAGTTTGATCCGCAAACGGACGAGAGATTAGGATACGTCCCGGCAGGACATATCCGCACAAATTTTTCCGCTTCATAAAACGAGACATAAAGCGCATGAAGTTCCGGGAGCGCCATGTCTTTCTTCAATGTCGCGTAAATCGTGCTTAAAATACCCCTTTTGACGGGCAATAAATGCGGCGTGAAAGAAATAGCAAATGGCTCACCGGCCAGCGTATTGAGTTCCTGCTCAATTTCCGGCGTATGCCGGTGCTTGCCGACTTTGTAGGCTTTGAATCCGCCATCCACTTCGCAAAAAAGTGATCCCACCTGAGGTTCACGTCCTGCGCCGCTCACACCCGAGGCCGAATCGGCAATAATCGTAGAAACATCCACCAGCTTGTTTTTGAGCGCAGGCGCCAGCCCCAGAATAATACTAGTCGGATAACAACCCGGATTAGCAATCAACTGCGCTTTTTGAATATCACCCCTGTAAAGTTCGGGAAGCCCATAGACCGCCTGCCCGAAAAGATCGGCGCTGTTATGTTTGGCGTACCATTCTTCGTAAGTGGTCAGATCCCGCAGACGATAGTCGGCGGAAAGATCGATGACTTTCCGTCCCGCCTGAATAAAGACGGGAGCAATGTCCATGGAAACACCATGGGGAAGCGCCAAAAACACCACGTCGCAAAGTTTGGCAATCTCCCCGGGCGTGGCATTGGAATAGGTAAGTGACGTTAAGCCGAAAAGCGATGGAAACACATCCGACACCGGAACACCGGCATAACGCCTGGATGTAACGGCTACCAATTCCACATCCGGATGCCCGGATAAAATCCTGATGAGTTCCTGTCCCGTGTAACCACTGGCTCCGAATATCGCTGCTTTAATTTTCATAGAAAAACTCCAAAAAAAAGGGAGGCCTGAAGCCCCCCTTGGATGATTAACGTTTGGAGAATTGGAATTTCTTGCGGGCTCCCGGCTGTCCATATTTCTTTCTTTCAACAACGCGGGCATCCCGTGTTAAAAAGCCTGCCTTTTTCAGGATGGGGCGCAACTCCGCGTCATACTCCAGAAGCACTTTGGAAATGCCATGTTTGACCGCACCGGCCTGGCCGGCAACACCGCCACCGCTGACATTCACATACAAATCAAACTGATCTTTTTTGCCGGTAATGTCCATCGGCTGTCGGATGATCATCTTCAGACTGGGGCGTGAAAAATATTCTTCATAGTTTCTTTTGTTCACCACAATATTGCCGCTGCCTGCTTTCATATAGACTCGGGCAATAGCGCTCTTTCTTTTACCGGTTGCATAATAACGTTGTACTGTCATAACTTCTCCCCAATAAGTTTGTAATCAATCCGTCATCGCCCAAGGCGAATCAGATCGCTAAGGTCTGCGGACACTGTGCTTCATGCGGATGCGCGTTACCGCTGTAAACCTTCAGTTTTTTAAGCATTTTTCTTCCCAGATTATTCTTCGGCAACATCCCGGCAACGGCAATGCGGATTAAATTTTCGGGCTTTTCCGCCAGCATTTTCCCGGCCGCCGTTTCTCTCAATCCTCCCGGATAACCGGAATAGGAATAATAAATCTTGTCGGTAAGCTTCTTGCCAGTCAGGGTGATCTTTTCGGCATTCAGTACCACGATAAAATCGCCGGTATCGACATGAGGCGTATAAATCGCTTTATGCTTGCCCCGAAGGCGCAGGGCGATCTGACTTGCCAACCTTCCTAATACTTTACCCGATGCATCAACAACATACCAGTCTTGCTTTGTCTCTTCTGCCTTCGCTGAAAATGTTTTCATAATAAACCACCACTTTAATTAAAAATTTAAAGATGCAAGCTATGCAATTCCCGTCTGTTTGTCAAGAAAAATATTTGAATATTATATAATTCCCCATACCGGTTCGTCCGGATGAGGACTGTCACGATGACCAGAGTTCCCGGCATACAAAACCATCATTAAAATCCAAACATACCTAATCCCGCCAGAGATAGTTTCAGCATAATTTTCTGATCATCATGGGTTCTGGTGTAATCCACCCCCACCCCCCAGCATTGCTCTTGATAGATCAGCCCAACCGTATTTTCAACAATCTTCTGATCAAACATCTTATTAAACTCGGTGGTTGTTTTTCCCGTCGCATCGGTAACACTCTGATTGTTAAACCCATCGAGCCTTGCCGTGATTTTGCCGCTCAGGCGCTCGGTGATGGCCGCTTTTAAATACAGGTTAATCTCTTTGATGGAATCCCTTGTATAGCGGTAACCCAGCGTCAGCGAATCGCCGCGCCAGTCGCTGATACTCAGATCGTAGTTCGTTTCTTTCCAGTAACTGCCGTTGGGGTTGTATTTATTGCGGGCCGAAAAGGAAAAATAGGGATGCGGTTTCAGATCAAGCTCCATCACGACATCCGAAAAGGGTTGCCTCTCCGTAGCGGAACCCGTCGTATCTCTTTTAGCCTCGTTCATATCATAAACCTGTAGCAGTTTGAGGCGTAACAATTCAAGATAACTCCGCGTTCCGTTTTTGTCCTTCTTTCTGGCCGTTAACGTATTGGTGAGCGACCAGGCCACGGCATTTTGCTCCGAAAGCCCCAGACTTTGCGCCGCAAAAGTATCCATAAACGAATAAATGACGGGGAAATAATTAGGGAAATTGTCTTGCCGGATGTTGGGAATATAAGAATATAGAATTTCCGGTTTGATTTCGTGCCGGATTTTATCCCAGTTCTGGATATTGACGGAAAACACGCGGGAAATCTGACTGCTGATGGCAAGACCCGCGTTGTAATTCGTCCGGGTGCCACTTCTATTATCGGAATTCGTCTGCGAATCGTCGCGGTTCCAATAAGTCTCATGCAGGGTGATTTGCGGTGTCAACTTCGCATAGTTGGAAATATTAAAGGGAAGAGAGATCGTCGGCGCAAGATCAGCGTAATGCCCTTTCTGCCCCTCGTTTCTGTAAAAATAGTCATAAGTGCCCGTCAATTCATGGTATAAAGGCGTTGAAAGAAACTGCCGTTTGACACTGGTAAAAATGATTTCCGGATATTGCTGCAAGGTCTGGTCATTGTTAAGCGCCGCAAAACTGTCGGTATAACTGACGCGAGCTGCCAATGTATAGTTCTTCCAGCCCTTATACAATCGGGCGGAAGATTCCAGGGAGGGCAGAGAAGCGTTGCCTTCAAAAGGAACTTTCCGAAACGGATCGACCTCCGAAGTGGCATAATTACTCAAATAATAATTGTGAGAGCTGAAATCACGAAAATACCAGGGATCCGAAACACGACGCAAATCCGTCCGGATGTAAAACTGTGAATCAAAATTTGTCTGATGATTCAGGTAATAAGACCAGCGATTTTGATTCTCCTTCCAATCGCGTGGCAGACCGGTATCGTCTTTATGGTCACTGGATACATAGCTTGATTTATCCAGCAGATAGTCGCCGTAGAACGTGCCAAAAGATTTGCTGCCCGCAAAATACCGGAATTCCAATCCTTCTTTGATACCTCGTTTTTCCATGTAACGTGAATAAATTGTCGCATCCATGTGGGGATTGATCGCCCAGAAAAAAGGAACCTCAACATCTATGCCATCTTTATCTTTTGAATACGCAAGATAGGGGAATAGAAATCCCGATTGACGTTTGGTTTTTGCCGGAAAAGCGAC
>CAYVFA010000027.1:4880-8783 GCA_964450075.1 uncultured Smithella sp. | reverse complement strand
ACAGAATAGAAAGCAATCGCTTTCGATGCCTCAACTTCCCGCACGTGGCAGGGGAGAAACGTGACCGCAAATATCGCCAGCAGAAAAAATAACAGGGATCTGACCCATGCAGGTTTCATCTCGATCCGGCCTCACAATCTCGGTCTATGAGCGCAGTGATCAAGTCTATTTGAGGGTATTATCAAAAGATGCCGCAGCTGAATTCTCAAAATTTCAACGCCTTGTTATTTATTTAGTCCGAAGTCTCTTATCACAACAAATAACTTCTGGAAATATTTGTTTTACTTCACCGGCAAGATAAAGCGAGCCGCAGACACAGATTAAATCGTTTTTACCGGCGCATTGTAGCGCCTGTCGAATGGATGCAGTCACATTTTCAGATGTCCGGGCTGGATAACCGATGCTTTTCATAAATGTCGCCAGCACCTGAGGGTCTAAAGCCCGCTTTGTCTTGAGCAGCGGAAGAAAAATCCGGTCAGCCAACGGCGCGATTTTTTGGAGCATTCGGCGATAATCCTTATCGGCCAGAGCACTGAAGATCAATACCTTACGACGCCCCGGAAAATCTTTCGTAAGAACGCGACAAAGCGTTGTCATACCCGCCGGATTATGGGCGCCATCCAGCAAAACCAGAGGATTCTGCGACAGGATTTCCAGCCTGGCCTCCCATCTGGTTTTTGCCAGTCCCTGATGAACAGCCTCATCATCAATCCGATAACCCTTCTTTTCAAGAATTTCAACGGCCGACAGCACAAGGGCCATATTGGACAACTGATGCGCCCCTCGCAGAGGAACAATCAACCGGTCAATTTTACGGTTTAGTCCTTCATACGATACGGATTCGTCTTGATGCATTTTAATTTTAAAATCGCCGCCAAACTTCAAAAGCCGGGCGTGTTGCCCGCGACAGATTCCAGTAAAAACATCGATGACTTTTCTTTGCGACGCGGCAGTGACACAAACCCCGTTTTTTTTAATAATTCCCGCTTTTTCACGGGCAATCGATTCCAGCGTTTTACCCAGATAAGCCGTATGCTCCAATGCGATATTGGTAATCACAGAAACCAATGGATGAACAATATTGGTTGCATCCAGCCTTCCGCCCAACCCCACTTCCAAAATGGCAAGATCCACATGCTTTCGGGAAAAATAAAGAAAAGCGGCAGCCGTCAAACATTCAAAGTAAGTCACCGGTTCCCGGGTATGATCTTTGATCTCGGCTATCAACGCTCCAAAGTCATGACGGGGTATTTTTTTTCCATTGATGACGATTCTTTCGCGAATATCCATCAGGTGCGGCGACGTGTATAGGCCGACTTTTAAGCCGGCCTGTTGCAGAATAGAAGCCAGCATCGCGGCCGTGGACCCCTTGCCGTTGGTACCGCCAATGAGGATGGTCGGGTAATCGTTTTGCGGGTTGCCGAAGCGCGTTAAAAGCTCAGAAACCGCCTCCAGGCCGAAACGCATCACGTCAATATTCAGGCCGGCAAGATAAGCGCCGGGATTAAATTTATTCATGGGGTTGCCGGTAAGTTAAAAACGGATGACTTGACCATCTTTTACAATGCGGATTTTTCTGTTTTGGATTGCCGCGACCTCGCGGCTGATCACTCCGGCATAACGGGGTTTCATATGGTAAAGATAAATATCCGGTTTTGCGTTTTTCAATTTTTTCAGTTCGCAAGCCAGCGTAAGCGGCGTCAGATGCCCTGTTTTATCCGCGATATCCTGCATACTGCCGGGCAGCGACGTTTCCACAAAGATCGCCTTCAAGTCTTTGGCGGTCCTCGCGGCTTTCCAGACATTCTCGGTGGGTCCTGTATCGCCCAGGAAAAGAACCGTCTTGTCTTGCGCCTCTATCATGAATCCCACCGTTTCCACGGTATGATGAACACCGATCGCCCGCACCTGCATATCGCCGAATGCTTTTTTTCTACCCGGCGTTAAGATTTCAAATTTGATCAGCGGCGCTTTGGCGCTGGGAATTTTAGAAAAATCCGGCCAGATGACATTGTTGAATAAATGACGGTGGATATTTTCAATGATCCCCCGGCTGCTGCAGATCACCAAAGGTCTTTCACGTTTTGCGTAACACAAGTTATCCACGAGAAACATGATGTCACGCACATGATCCAGATGGGCGTGCGTAACAAAAATGTAATCAATGCGGAGTTGTTCTGCAAGCGTCAGAACCGGCGTAACCGTCCCGGCGTCTATCAGAACATTTTTTTCAAGCAGAAAACTTGTTGTATTGTGATTAGGCAGCTGTGACCCGTGACAACCCAACACCCGAATTTTCATGTCTAGCTCCTCGCCGTGCATGATACTGGAATAAATTTGAAATAATTATTGATTTTCCTACCATACCTTCGACAGACAGGCAATGATTTATTCACCCTGGATACCGGCCCCGTGCCGGGTAAAAGCGCGCACAAACGGTTCAGACATCGTCATCATCTCTCTCCGTTGCACAATCAGGTTGAATTTAACGCCAAATCATGGTCAAATCCTCACCGGATGAATAAAATCATGAAAGGAGATCCGTTTTTATGCCGAATGTCAGCGCCGAAATAACCAATTATCAGTATGAGTTCCGGGATATGAATGGAGAAAATGCCGCCTTTCTGTACTTGTTTGACCGGCAAAACAAACTTTTGTGTATGGCCGCTTTTGTGGAAAGAACAGGCCCGTTGCCCGCCCCCAGGCAAAGCATCAGCGGCACCGTTTTCCTGAGTTTCCACCGTTCGGATCTGTCTTCCGTGACGGATATGCTACGCAATGAAAAACCCGTGATGTTCAACTGGTCGGCTGAAAATCGATCGGCACAAATCACCACCGGAAAAGAACCGGTTGGCGAAGAAGAGGGCAAGCATATCGCCTCCGTCTTTGCCCGGAAAAAACCGGCAGCCCGCAAAAGCACGAAGACCACTTCCAACAGGAGGCGTTAAATGGAAAATGAATTTGAGGAAAAGAAAAAAACGCGCTGGCTGACGTGGCTGGCCGGATTCTTAGTGACGATTACAGCCGTTTCCGTGCTTTACATCTGGCTTGCGCTCACCTGGAGTTTTTCCGAAGGCGAGCGGGTTGGTTATATTCAGAAGCTCTCCAAAACCGGCTGGGTTTGCAAAACCTGGGAAGGCGAGATGGCCATGGTCACCATGCCCGGCGCCATCCCCGATAAATTCCTGTTCAGCATCCGTGACGACAAGGTTGCGGACCGCATCAACAAGCTTGCCGGCAAGCGCGTCGCGCTCCTTTACGAACAACACAAAGGGCTTCCCACCAGCTGCTTTGGCGATACGGAATATTTTATTGTGGATATCCGGGCGGTGCAATAAAAATGCGCCTGCCCTGAACCATAAACGAGGTTAACATGCACATTATTGATCTATCCGCCGCCATTGCCACAAGCCCTGCCGGCACACCGGAGTATTCCCGAAGCGAGATTCAATATCAAACCCATGCCGACGGTGCGGCGCAAGCCGCCCTGCTGAATGTTCCCGCTCATCTTTTTCGTCATTCCGAAGGATGGGCAACGGAATGTATCACCCGCCTGGAAACCCATGGGACAACGCACGTGGACGCCCCCTGGCATTACAACAGCTTGATTGAAGGCGTCAAGGCGAAGACGATTGACGAACTTCCCCTCGAATGGTTTTTCGGCAACGGCGTGAAGTTGGATTTTCATGCCAGGGAAGACGGCGATGCCGTGACGATTGAAGACCTGGAAAAGGAACTGAAGCGCATTTCCTATTCGTTAAAACCTTACGATATTGTGTTGATCTATACCGGTCGGGATGTTTACTATCATTCGCCTGATTATTTTTTCAAAGGCTGCGGCGTTACGGCTGAGGCCACCCGCTGGCTTTACGATGCCGGAATCCGGATGATGGGAATTGATGC
>CAYVFA010000027.1:0-4780 GCA_964450075.1 uncultured Smithella sp. | reverse complement strand
GACTAACGGAGTCAGTTAGGGCGTCTTTGCAAAAAGCCTGTGCCGGCTGGCTGATTACATCACCATGCCTTGCCTGGCCCGCTAATGATATCTTTCAACTGGAATGATATCTTCACACGTTGTCTCGATGCTTAGTATTTCGGCCGCATTGGCAACAATGGTTTGCACATATCATCACAAGAAGGAAATGAGAAATTCCAATTCATCCAATTGCACTTTATAACGACTAAGGAGGACATCAGAACGCCCGTCACAGCGTTTTTCCAGTTTGGCAATTAACCTTTATTAATAACGGCGATTACGGCTAAATTTTTAAAGAACCTTTTTCCATGAGGTAAAAACCGTTTCCGGATGTAGAGTAGGCAAGCTCAATAAATGCTTTTAGGACATCATCTATTTTCTTCTTTTGCTCTATTACGCAGACAACATCGTCCAACAAAGATTCAAGTTGTTCAATTTGCCTCTCACTTACTTCAATATTTATATCCCCTGCTTTTATCGCGGCAAGTCTTTGCTGAAATGAGCCCTGTGTGTGATTAACAACGTGGTGTAGATATAAAATGTCACTATCATATTCCAGATTCAGCACCCTTAAAAACTGGGCGGGGATCGCGCTGTAATAAAATAGTTTCTTTTCCAGGCTGGAATTTTCTTTCATTTTTTTCTGCACATATTTTATTTCGTTAACGATTGCGGTCTTAAAAATTTTATTTATTTTCATACCTCTCTCCTTTTCAACAATTCGCTGCTGATGTTATAGGCGGTAGCATCCATGCTGGCGGTGTATCTGCTAAATCGGATGTCTCAAATACACTTTTTATTTCAATCTGAGCATCTTCAGCAGTTGTGGCAACACGTTTAACTTCGGGAGAAGAAATTTCTTTTCCTTTGAATTCAATTGACAGTTCCACTTTTAAAGCATCGGCCATTGCCAGTAATGTGCTCAGTGTAAAATTCGGATTGCCGTTGAGAATTTTACTGACTGCCGCCGGTGTCACGTTTAATTTTTTGGCAAATTGTTTGCGACTGATTTTTTCTTCTTTTAATTTTTTACTGATTTGTTCAGTAAGCTCAAAGGCTAGCGTTTCGAGACGAAACTCAAAATCATCTTTGTAGGATTCCAGCAGTTCGCCAAACCATTTTTCAGTGCTTTTCATAATAATTAACCTTTAGGTTACTTTTAATAGGTTATCGATGCTTTGCACGTAATTCTTTAAGCCATTGCACAGCTTTTTCTATTTCCTGCTTTAATACTTTCGGGCGCGGTTTAAAGAACCCATGTGTAAGAACAAGCTTCCTTTCCCCATACCAGAAACACAATATTCTTATGCCGTTACGTGTTTTGAGCTCAAATATTTCGTCGCCCAGTGACCTGAAATGCTGCTGATCGTGAATATTTAATCTATCCGCTCTTTGTTTAATGAGATTAGCGACCTGTTTCCTGTCGCTATCTTCAAGCCCACTGATAAAATCTCGAATAAGTAACTTTTTATTTACTACCAAAGCATACAGAATGAGTTCTTCGCCATCCAGCAATACTTCAATATCAACCATTTTGTTAACCTATAAGTTAATTTACTTGACGTTGTCAAGCTTTTTCTAGATTTCGTCTAGAACTTCCATTCCTTTTTAATCTTCTTCAAAAGGTCATCAACTGCCTTCATGTCCATATCTTTCTTAGGTTTAATGCTGATACAGGCTTCAACGACGGGGTCACAGCCAGCCAGCAACTTTGTTATGTTATGAATTTCGTCGCCGAGTGTCTGAACGTCGGCAATGTTGAGTGTTACCATGTTTGTCTTGCGGCGGCCGCCAAACTCTCTTTCGGGTGGTGGCTCCTTACCACCGGGCAAGCGCTTGATGATCAATCCCTTTTTCCCGTCATGCTTTAAGGAATCAATGCGGCTGGACCCTGAATCAACATGAATAAAGCCTTGGCCAATAGCACTGTTGATGCCATCCAGGAAAATGTTTTCCGGCCAGGGTTTACCTCGGACCACCTTCAGTTCGGCGTAAATTGCTGCTACATCCGATTTTGGCTCGTCCTCTTTGGACCAGGCGTTGGGTAACGCGGAAGGTAGAAAATCAATTGCCGCAAGAGCCTGCGGGGGTCTGTAAAGCTGCGCATCGGGATCAAGCTGAATGGTGCTTGGTTTTTCCTTAAAAACACTGTCGTTGCCGTAAATCAACCACAGTGCGCTGCCGGTCACTGAAGAACTGACTGCCGTTTGAACGACGGTATAATCCACTTGGGGTATTGGACGCGGCTCCGGTGGATAACCCGGCATGGTCTCTTCCTCAAAGCAGTGACTACCGTCAAACCAGCTGTATAATTCGGACAACTTGACGCCACTATCATCTGCCGGCCATAAGCTGGTTAGAGAATCCGGCAAAACGGCCGAAGGGCTAAGCGAAGTCAGTTTTGCTTTTTGCGGCAACCAGGCTTCGGCGATTTGCTCCCAATCCGCCATATCGATCGCGCTATGCCAGAACCATTGCTCCGACCCGTCCGACCGAACGCAGCGTAAAGCCAAAATGCCCTTGCGTACGGCATCTTCAATCGTATTGACCACAACCAGCCGGTTGAGAAGTTTGGGCAGCTTGGCCTGCTGGCCAAACGCCTGATAAAGATCAGTGACGCGCATGCTGGCATCGGTCGGTGGCCAAATCGCGTAGGGTCCACCCGGCATCAATGCTGTTGCATCCATCCGCTCAGTTAATAACCGGAGATCCTTTTCCATGAGAAGGGTCGATATAAGCGATTGAGCGCCGATGGTAATTTTGCGTGAAGGAATCGAACCGTCCTTGTCCAGGTAAAGCACAATTTCATAAGCGTTCTTCACCGCGCTTTGAGCTTCTTGCAGGGTTTCCCTTTCGCGCTTTTTGACCGTCTCTTGCTGGTAGGATTCCAATTCGGCATATTTAGAGGAATTTCTGATTTCACCCCAGGCCATCCAATCGGCAAGATGCTGTTCGGCCTGTGCAAGCCCGCTGACGCTCGGCGCAACCACAAGGACGATATTTTGATAGGTGCGCGTATCGATCGGCGACGAATGGGTGCGGATATATTCCACGGCACCCGGATTTGGCGGATCGCCTGTAACTCCGGCATAATCCGCGCCCAGCACCACCAGGCGAAATGTGCCGTCGTCTTCGACGTCGGCGGGCGTTGCCGGTAGTTTGTGCGCCTTGATCTTATACTGCTCGATTTCGGCAAAAAGTGGCGGGCACTTGGTTTTGGCCAGATCGTCGAATTTTGACTTTGCGTGTTTGAACATCTGGCGTTTATAGCTGTCATGGACCTGATTCAAATTCGGTTTCGGCCCCAGCCGCCAGAATTTCGGCACGCCGCTGCCGCTTTCCGTGCTGTCGCATTCCTCCAGATACCAGGAAACGCGCGCCCAGGATGTCAGCCCTGCATTGAGCACCGCGGGCATGTCGCACGTCGCCCCCAGAAGCCAGCGCAGATCGCTAAGTTCCGCCTGCTCGCCAACCGGCTGGGAAAAAATAAACGAAGCAACGCAGGCCGTCTCTATTTCTCTTCCCGTTAGCGTAGGCGCATCAGCCTTTTGGGCTTCCAACGCACGGGGCAGTTCCGTCTCCAGATTCTCTTTCCATGGCGGCAACGTATTATCGCGGGCGGAATTTTTTGCCACTTCCGCCAGCTTCAATAACGCCTCACTTAATCGCCCCTGGCCGGGAGCGGCTAAAAACACCTGCGGGCCGACTAGCGGCGATGAATCCCACCCCTCGGCGTCGCGAAGCGCCATGGCAAATGTTTGCAAGACCCCACGTGTGCGCTGGAATTGATTGAGGTCCACCCATTTGCCAAAAAACCGGTCCAAAAGATCGGGATGAAACGGATAGGCTTTCTTTAAGCGTTCTTCCGAATCGGGCATTTTTGCCTTGATCGGATCAATGTTTTTCATGCGAGACCAGAAGGCCAGCACATGGCTGTGACGCGCGGTCTCCGCTTCGGGGTATTTTTCAAACATCCTACGTCTTAAAAGTTCCGCCAGATCATCTTTTTCCACCGGCGACTGGATGGAAGCCATTCTGCCCAAACCGCTGTTGCAGGCGGCCATGATGGACTGGCCCACACCGTCAACAATCTTTGACGGATCGGTGGCCAGAAGCGAAACAACGATACAGGAACGCTCGGAAGATTCCACGGCTTGAACCAGTTTCTGAAAGAAATTTTTAAGACGGTCATACCAAAATGGACCGCGCAATGTGCCATCACCTGTTGAATCGGGGGATGCCGCATCATGCGCCCACATCAGAAATTCATCAATGAGGATCAAAGCCCCATTCCCGGATGATTCAACGTCACGGAGAATGTCAGACCAAAGCGTATCGGAAGGCGGCGTGTCAAAATCCGGTTCCGCCTCATTGCGATTAAGAATGTCCAGGCCCTTTTGACCGAGAAGCTGCCAGGCGATCAGATTCCACGGCATTTTGAACCGGCGGATTTCGCCCGAAGGTGCTTTGACTTCGCCGCCGCTTTTCCAATCCACCTTATCGAAAGATACGGCCGCAATGCGCGCTACGGGCGGATTTTTAATATGGGCGTCATTCAGAATCATTTTCACTGACGTTTCTTCTTTGGGCAACGCCGGTCCCAGCGTCGTCAGATAATAAAGCGTTGTGAGGGTGTGCGATTTCCCACCGCCAAAGGTTTGCGATATGTTGATGACCGATTCGCCGCCTGATTCTCCGGCCAGGCGTTTCAGTACCACCTTGCAGAACTGCCGCAGGTTTTGTGTGGCATAGGTCGTGG
>CAYVFA010000026.1:0-20422 GCA_964450075.1 uncultured Smithella sp. | reverse complement strand
GATCCATCGGATGGCGGTATCCCGCCTGCGGATCATTGATATACACGATGTGAATACGGCTCTTGAACCGCTCTGCAAATTCCAGCGCGAAGACAACCGAAGAAATATTGTCTGCGTCCAAGTCAATCGCATACAACATATTACGAAAATCGTTCATCAATAACCTCCCTGATATGTTTCGGGATTATATATAATCAAGAGTTGATGTCAATCTCGAATTGCCTCATCACGACTTTTATGGCACAAACAGCCATAGAGTATGGCCTTTTTTTGATGTTAAACAATTTTTGATAAGATCGTAAAAAAACGATATAGGTAAAATAAAGATAAAGATTATGCTGATCAATCTGTTTACCATTTTTGCTTCTTCATTTGTCATTGCGCTCTCCGGTGCTTTAATGCCGGGACCGCTTCTAACCGCGACCATCAGCGAAAGCTCACAGCGCGGTTTTATCGCAGGGCCGCTGATGATTGCCGGGCATGCTATTCTGGAGGTTACGCTTGTCATCGCCCTGCTTACGGGCCTGGCGCCATTCTTTCAGCTGCCGGTAGTTTTTGTGTTCAGCGCACTGGCGGGTTCCGTCATTCTTTTGGGAATGGCTTTCGGGATGTTCCGGGGGCTGCCGTCCCTTAGCATGTCCTGGGCAGGGCAACAAAAAAAACTGAACCATCCCTTGTTTTCCGGCATCTTAATGAGCATCGGAAATCCTTATTGGATTATCTGGTGGGCAACCATTGGCGTGGGGTATATTCTCTATTCCTGGCAATTCGGCATATGGGGCGTTGTTTTTTTCTTTGCCGGCCATATTCTGGCCGATCTGGCCTGGTATTCATTGGTTGCCGCCGCCGTTGCGGGAGGGAAACAATTTTTAACGGATCGTCTCTATCGCGGCCTGATAGCGCTTTGCGCTGTTTTGCTGGTGGTATTTGCCGGCTATTTTTTTTACGCGGGCATGCAGAAATTGCAGACGCTTATTGCATAGTCCGGACGCCATCAGATTAGTAAGCTCTTCATGCGATTTCATTTAAAATCGACGGGTGCCATCATTCCAAATGGAGCTCTGCTTGAGCTGCGGGCGCTTCTTTTTGCTCCCCGACCGATACGCGATTGCGGCCGGAAGACTTGGCCGCATAGAGCGCCTTATCGGCGCACTTGATCAAATATTCCGGCGTTTCATTCTCCGAAGGAATAATCGCGGCAACTCCCAGGCTCAAGGTGACACAGGGGGCGACGCTGGATTTTGTGTGCTCCATGCCCATGTTTTCCACAGTCTGACGGATTTTTTCAGCGACTCGCAGGGCGCCTTTTTCGTCTGTTGCGGGCAGGATGACAGCGAATTCTTCACCACCATAACGCGCAACACAATCTCCGCTGCGCTGGACTGTTTCACTCAGGGCTTTGGCAACGGATTTCAGACAATCATCCCCTCCCTGATGGCCATAGGTGTCATTGTAGAGCTTGAAGAAATCCACATCGCTCATAATCAGAGACAAAGGTTCGTTAGTTCTTCGCAGGCGGTTCCACTCCCGCTCCAGCGTCTGGTCGAACGAGCGGCGGTTTGCCACCTGCGTCAGGCCGTCACTGGTGGAAAGGCGCTCCAGTCGTTCGTTGGCTTCCTTCAAGGTGTTTTCGGCGTATTTCCGATCGGTAATATCCTTAAAGCGCGCCACCATGCCGATCACTGTGCCGTCGATCCCTCGAAACGGCGTCGCCGCAAAGATGAAGGGCACCTGCACGCCATCTTTACGGACATGCTCGATATCTACCTCAATATGAGGCTTGCCATGCAACAGTTTCGTAAGCGAGCATTTCGGTGTTCGGCATGATTCACTGGGCATCAGTTCGTAGCACTTCTTGCCCACCGCCTCGCTTTCACTGATATTGAGAAACGACAGCAGGGTGGCATTAATTCTTTTTACGGTGAAATCCTGATAGACCAGGTACATGCCGTCCATGGACGTATTGATGATTTGACTCAACTCGACATTGGCGATTTCGGCTTTCATGGCCATGACATTCGACCGTTCGATGGCATTTTCAAGATCGTTTCTGATTTGATCCTGATCGCGTTTTGCTTTTTGCAGTTCTTCCGACACCTGCTGGTAATCAAGCAAAAGATCATCAGCCTTTCCGCCGGAAGAGGGTTGCTGCTGTGCCGTGACCACTTCCATTTCCCGGTCTTCGGGCAGCAGTTCAAACGTTCCTTTGACTTCTTTGGGAATCGAGCGCATCGTGCCTTTCAGGGCGTCCACAAAGACCCAGTCGGTTTCGCCCTCGGCAAGCAGAGTGTTATCCGCGGGGCGCATGATCCGGTATTTGCGAAGCGACAGCACGCGGCGGAAGTTGCATACCCAGGTCAGGACGGTGACGCGGTCGAAGGCAAAGGCGGGTTTTAAATATTCAATTTTATGCGTGCGCACCACCCAGGTCGCGCCCGCAGCAGCGGTGGCCTGTGTGCAGCCGGTTTTTTCGGAATGCTGCATGGCCGCGTCCTGCATCCAGCGCAGGTATTCTATATTGTTGACATGCCCGTTTTGATCTTCTGCTTCTTTGGGTACGGTTATTTCATAACGATAAATGGGGTGCATACGACCTCTTCATGATGAACGGAATGCGCCGGAGTATAGGGACACGAAGCCGGAGTGTCAATCAAATTGTTGGGCTTGTTGTCATATAAGCGTGCAGCACGCCTTGGCCTTGGCGTGTTGCAGATCAATGATTCGCTTGCTCAGTCTTTGTACATGGATTCGATCAGGTCGCCGAACTGGGCATTGATCGATTTTCGCTTCACCTTCATGGTCGGGGTGACTTCACCATCTTCGGTATAAAGCTTCTTGTCGATAATCCTGAATTTGCGTATATTCTCCACGCGGGACACCTGATTGTTGACTTTATCGATTTCTTCCTGAATCAGCGCAATAATCTCCGGTGCGCGGGTCATGGTCGCATACGTCGTAAATTGAACTTTATTGTCCTGCGCGTATTTTGTGACATTTTCCTCATCGAGGACGATCAGCGCCGACAAGTATTTGCGGCGATCGCCGATGACGACGGAATCGTTGATGTAAGGGGAAAACTTCAAAAGATTTTCCAGATACTGCGGCGCGACGTTCTTGCCGCCCGCCGTGATGATGAGGTCTTTTTTACGGTCGGTCAGTTTCAGGTAGCCTTCTTCATCAATCACGCCCACATCTCCGGTATGCATCCAGCCGTCAATCAAAACCTCGCGGGTCTGCTCTTCATCCTTGTAATACCCCTTGAAGATGCCCGGATGCTTGACGACAATTTCTCCATCCTCGGCGATTCTGACTTCAGTTCCCGGTATGGCTTTCCCGACAGTTCCTACTTTAAAATCCACTTCGTTGGACATGTGCGTGATGCCGGTGGTTTCGGTCATGCCGTACCCCTCGCGAATCGGAATCCCGACGCTCTGAAAAAACTTGAGAATTTCATGCGAAATAGGCGCGGCGCCGGAAACCCCTACTTTGACCCGGTCAAAGCCCAGGCGTTCTTTGAGTTTCCGGAAAATAACAAAATAGGCGATGTGATAAGCAAGCGAAAGCCCGAGTGGCACCTTCTTTTTAGCCAGCGCGATGTTGTTGTAGCGGGTGCCGATCTTGACGGCCAATTTATACAAGGTGCGTTTGAGCCAGGTTGCATCGGCCATTTTCAAAATGATGCCGGAGTAGTACTTTTCCCAGATTCTGGGAACGGCGTGGAACATGGTGGGCGAGATTTCCATCATATCCGCCATGACCGTGTCTGTGTTTTCGGTAAAATTAACAATCTGCCCGACCGTCAGGTGATACATGATGTCGAAGATCTGCTCATAAACGTGATTGAGCGGCAGAAATGAAATGGTTTCATCTTCATGGGTGAGCGGGGTGACCTGGTTGGCGGAATGGGCGATCCATAAATAACCTTCATGCGCCAGGAGCGCGCCTTTGGGGGGGCCGGTGGTTCCCGAGGTATAAATAATGCCCGCGATGTCGTCCGGCTGTGCCAGCTCGGTCAGTTGATTGAAAAGCGCCGGATTCTTGCGGTCTTCTTCTTTACCCAGTTCCAGGAGTTGTTCAAAACTCATGAGCATCGGATCTTCAAAATGCTTCAGACCTTCCATCTCCCAGACGATGAGCTTGCGCAGCATCGGTGTTTTGGATCGGAAAGCCAGCGCCTTGTCCAGCTGCTCTTCATCTTCGCAGATGTAAACCACGGCATCAGCGTGACCCACGACGTATTCGCATTCCGCTACCGGATTGGTCGTATAAACGCCCACCCAGGCGCCGCCCGCGCAGACAATTCCCAGTGCCGAGTAGAGCCATTCCGGCCGGTTTTCTCCGATGATCGCAACATGGTCCTTGTATTGGACGCCCAGGGCATGGAGGCCTAAAGTGACATGCTTGACGTTTTCGCAATATTCCTTCCATGTGATGTCGTGCCAGATGCCGTAATCCTTTCTGCGCATGGCAATGCGGTCGGGCTGCTTTTTCACCATATTCAGAAGGGCTTTGGGCAACGTCTTGATTGCCAATGACTGGGCCATACTTTCTCCTTGATCGTTTAATTCATCCACCTGCAATTCTACCGAAAACGGACTTTCCTCCGATAGCGTTTGTATCCTTTGACCGACTGTTCCGTTGCGATTCCCAGATAGAATTCCTTGATGTCCTGATCTTCCCTGAGAACCTCCGGCTTGTCGGCGCGGACGATTCGTCCGTTTTCCAGCAGGTAGGCGTAGTGAGAATATTTGAGCGCCATATTCACGTTCTGTTCCACCAGTAAAATGGTCACGCCGTCTTTCTCATTAATGTTTTTTATGATTCCAAAAATTTCTTTGGTTAAAAGCGGAGAAAGTCCCAGAGACGGTTCATCGAGCATCAGCAGCTTGGGACGGCTCATCAGCGCGCGCCCGATGGCCAGCATCTGCTGCTCGCCGCCGCTCATCAATCCCGCCTGCTGATTGACCCTGTTTTTGAGAATCGGAAAATGGTTGAAGACATTTTCCAGATCGCTCTTGATGTTTTTCCGGTCCTTCCGCGTATAGGCACCCATGTTGATATTTTCCAAAACCGTGAGTTCGGGAAATACTTCACGTCCTTCCGGCACATAGCCGATCCCCATGCGCACGATGTCCTCAGTCTCCTTGCGGTCGATGCGCTCTCCCAGAAATTTGATGGTTCCCTTTTCCGGCTGTTCTTCTTTCAGATCGTAAAGGAGCCGGAGGATTGTTTTCAGGGTCGTCGATTTACCCGCACCATTGGAGCCGAGAAGAGCAACGATTTTGCCTTGAGTCACCTGAAAGGAAATGCCGTGTAGGGCGCGGATAAGATCATACCAGGTTTCTATATTACTCACTTCAAGCATGGAATATATCCTCCTCGCCCAGGTAAGCTTTGATGACTTCCGGATGGGTCTGGACTTCGCGGGGAAGACCCTCCGTGATTTTCTCACCATGGTTAATCGCAAAGATACGGTCGGAAATACCCATGATCATGTTCATGTCATGTTCAATCAGCAGGATGGTGACTTTGTAATCCTCGCGGATGTCCTTGATCCAGATATTTAGATCTTCTTTTTCTTCTGTATTCATTCCCGCCGATGGTTCATCCAGGAGCAGGATTTTCGGCTTGAGGGCCAGTGCCCGCCCGAGTTCCACCAGTTTTCTTTTGCCATAGGACAGGCTTCCGACATACTGGTCGCGAACGGACTGCAGATCCAGAAAGTCAATGATCTCCTCCACAATTTTTCGGTTAGCGATCTCCTCGCGTGCTGCACGAGAACGTCGCCCCCACATGACCGCTCCCGTAAAAACGCCTGTTTTCATGTGAATGTGCCGGCCCAGCATGAGATTATCCATCACGGTCGCTTTGGCAAACAGCTCGATATTCTGGAAGGTGCGGGCAATGCCTTTAAGGGCGATGCGATCCGGCGTCTTGCCGACCATATTCTCCCCCTCCAGGAAAATGCCGCCCTGGTTCGGATGGTAGATGCCGGATATCAGATTAAAGATCGTCGTTTTGCCTGACCCGTTAGGACCGATAATGGAAAAGATACTGTTCGGCTCCACATTGAAACTCACATTGTTGACGGCTTTCAAACCGCCAAAACTGATGCTCAGATTTTCAATCCTGAAATGGTCCATGTCCTATCCTTCTTTGAGGAACAGTAATATTCCGTACACCCCCTTCCACCTTCGGGCCTTCCCTCAACGGGAAGGCCCGGGTACAAGGCAGGGAAACAAAATCAAACTTCAAATTATTTCTGCTTCTTCCACGTTGCCAGCTCATTGACGGCCCAGTCCTGGACCAGAATCGTACTGGCGTTGGGACCGCACTTCCAGATCTGGATGGAATCGGTGCCCTGATGCTGGGTCGGGGTCCACGTGACCTTTGGGCCGGTTCCCTGGAAATTCTTTGTTGAGTTCAACGCTTTGAGCGCCGCTTCCGTGCTCAGATTTTTTCCCGCCCTTTTCAAAGCATCGATCAAGGGCTCGGTAAACATCATGCCGGCCAGGAAAAAGAGCCCGGGGCGTTCTTCCGGTGCATACTTCTTGATTGCGTCTCTGTATCTGACAATTCGGGGATCCATGGAATCGGGCGGCAGCATGAACGAACCGGTGATGACGCCTTCCCACAATCCTCCGGAAATTTTGTGCATCAGAGCAAAGTCGGATAAGGTATTGGAAGCAATCCACTGGGGTTTGTAACCGACGGTTGCCGCCGTCTTAACCAGAATGACACCGGAGGTCGGATTGACCCACATCAAAACAGCCTTCGCTCCGGAATTTTTCAATTTGAGGATATGGGAAGAAAGATCCTTCTCCGTTGACTCGACGGGGATTTCCGCAACAGCTTTCATTCCGAGTTTATTGAGCCGCTGCCGGACGCCATCCAGGCCGTTCTTACCGTAAGGATCATTTTGATAGATGACGCCGATTTCTTTTATCTTAAGTTTTTCCACGGCGTATTTGGTCAGGATGCTCCCTTCATCTTCATACAGCGGATAAATACTGAAGAGATAGCGATTGACAGGGAATACATATTCCTTGATGGATGTCGCCGGACCGACCCAGATCACCTTGTGTTCCGCCAGATAATCTTTTACAGCCAGACCGCCCGCAGATCCGGTTCCGCAGACAAAGGAGAAGATGCCCTGTCTTTCAACCAACTCCTTCACAACGACTTTGGTTTGCGCGGGATTGTACATGTCATCGCGGACAAAGTGCTTCAATTTTCGGCCGTGAATTCCACCTTCAGCATTAATCAGGCTTGCCAGCACCGCTGGCCCCCGGGCGACGCTGCCCCAGGGCGCAGCCGGACCCGTTTGCGGTCCCCAGGCGGCAATCCGGATTTCCTTGTCGTCAAAACCGGGGGCCGCGCAGACTGACGTGCCAAAAACCAATAGAGATATCCCAACAATAAAAAATAAAACGCCCATGCTCTGCTTCTTCATCATTTCACCCTCCTTTTTATTCAAAATTACCCTTTGTACCACTTGCCTCTTTCTTTGATAAACGTGAACCCGATATTGACATCAGCCTTCTGGTTCGTGTCCTTATAAAAGACAACCACATCAACCTCGACATAGGCAAACTTTTCTACCCGGGGGAAATTTTTAAGATCATCATTTTTCATAATATGGGCAACGCGAAGAATCTTGTATTCGATGATCCGGACTGGAGACGCATTGGCTTCGGCAACGAAGGCTTCGTAATCATGCGCGGCGCAGTAGGCCGAAGACGGAGCAAGAAAGGCATAAACGGCCGGCAAATCCCTGACGACTTCGGCATCCAGATATTTTTTTGCGACGGTGAATACAGCCTGCTCTTCCGGATCACCCGTTTTTGCAGAGGGTTCAGATGCCATTCCCGCGGTATAAAAGCTGAGGCAACTGCAAGCGAGCGCCGCGACAAGAATACCCCGGACCAATTGAAAACGGAATCTGGATTCCTTCTTCTGCAGCAACATCACGATTATACTTTCTTGACGTAGTGTTTAGCAAACAAACCGCTTGGGCGAATACACAGGACAGCGATAATGACCAGAAAGGCGACAATGGGTTTCCATTCCGGCCAGAAATAGCCAAAACCATTTTCCAGCAATCCGAGAATGGCCCCGCCGATCACGACACCGGGAATACTCATCAGACCGCCCAGAACAGCAGCCGCAAAAGCGCGGAGAAATGGTTCCATCATAAAGGCGGGATCCACCGTGGAACGGGCGGCAAAAAACATTGCGGCCAAGGCGCCAATCATAGAACTTAATCCCCATGCAAAGGAAAAAACACGTTCAACGCGAATGCCCATAATTCTGGCGGCGTGCTGATTCTGCTGCGTCGCGCGCATGGCCACACCCAATTTCGTAAATTTGAAAAACAGGAAGAGAAAGACCATCAGGCAGGCAGTCGTGACAAAGACAGCGATGGACCAGTCATTGATAATAATGCCGCCGAAAAGTTCATGGGTGTTGATAAAGGAGAAGGGCAAGGAAAATTCTTTCTGTTCCGCACCCCATTTCCAACCGGCGAAGCCCATGAGCAGCATCTCCGCACCGAGCGTGATCACGATCAGCCCCAAAAGGCTCGGATCCTTGGCTGGCCTGAGGAAGGCGAATTCGATAAACATGCCTAAGAGAATTGCAAAGACCATGGTGATGATAAAAGCCAGCCAGAACGGCCATTGATAAATCGTCAGGATTTGAAACGCCACGAATGTTGACAGCATGGCCATTTCACCCTGGGCGAAATTGACAACCTCAGAGGTTTTGTAAATGATGACAACGGCAATTCCGAAAAGAGCGTAGCAGGCGCCAATGGCAAGCCCTTCCATGATCAGTTGACCAAACATGAACCCCCCTATGACTGGAAATCAATTAAAATGGCCACGTCCGCCAGTATTTTTTCATACGCAGCCAGACACCGTACATCCCCAGAGGTTCGAAGATGACAATACAGATCATGATGAGACCCAGGACAATGCTGCCGAAGTTTTCCAGTCCGACAACGGTAAACCACCGGCTCGAGACCGCCACCAGGAAATCGCCCACATAGGGCATCTCATTGATGTTCTTAAGCAGGCTGAACTGCAGGATGGTGATCAGGCTGGCGCCCAGGATGGCACCCAGGATGGAACCCAATCCGCCGACCACGATCATGACAAGAAAGATGATGGACAAAATCAGGTTGAACGGTTCAGGGTTGAAGAAGCCGAGAACAAAGGCGAAAAGGCCGCCCGCGATGCCGGCGTAAAAAGCGCTGATGGCGAAGGAGAGCGTTTTATATACAGTCAGATTGACTCCGATCACCTCCGCGGCAATGTCACTGTCCCTGATCGCTACAAAAGCCCGGCCGATCCGGGTTTTCATAAGATTGCGTGCGGCAATAATGAGCAGAACCGTAATGATCAGAATCATGTAATACTTACTAATGTCTGTTTTCAGGATGTAGCCGAAGCCGATGTCCAGTGGCGGCACCTGAATTCCCTGGCGTCCGCCGAAGAAATCCCAGTGGCCGATGACCTGCATGATCGTAAGTCCGAATCCCAGCGTTGCAATGGATAAGTAGGGACCTTCCAGGCGCAGGGCGGGAAGGCCAAGAATGAAACCGAAAAAGGCGGCAATGAATCCCGCCAGCGGCAAGGCCAGCAAAAAAGGCATATTCAGTTTCAGCATGAGCAGCGCCGTCCCATAAGCGCCGATGGCAAAGAACCCCGCGTGGCCCAGTGAAATCTGCCCCGTGTACCCTACGAGGATATTGAGTCCGACGGCCAGAATAATGTGAACCAGCACCAGGTTCAGCAGGTAGAAGTGGTAATCGGGAACATATAAAGGCAGGGTAAAAACAAAAATCAGGAATGCAACAGACCAGGATAAGACTACATTACTGTCAAATAACCGGATGTCCTCATAGTACTCACGCTTCATGTCCATAGGATCACGTCACCATGCTACTACTTGCTGAAAGTTAGATCATCTGCTTCCACTTCCGCTTATGTTGTACGATTTTATCATGGAGATGCAGTGAATGCGTCAAGGTCATTTGATCTCTGGCCGGATATATTGTAAAAACCATTCCTTAAGCTATCGAAATCTCGGCCTTAACAATTATCATTCATCGCTGACCACTTGCGTGGCACATCACCTCATTATTGGGTTTTACGAAACTTATTATAATGACGATTTTATGTCAATATGAAATAATCAAATCTATTTCCATACAAATACAGTATTGAAATCATCAAGACAGACTCAGCAGGTAGGATCTCAGATTAACTTTCTGGTTGTTGATGCCGAGCTTACGGCGAATTCGGTAACGGTAAACATCGACAGCACTGCTCGAAACAGCCATGATATGGGCAATCTCTTTGCTGTTTTTACCATCTCTGATCAGATGCGCCACTTGGACTTCCGTGCTGCTGAGGCTTCTGAATCGGGCGGACAGCTTCCGGGAAAAGGGTGAAAACATTTCTTCAAGGTTGGATGCTATCAGATCGTGGTACATTTGACGGCTCTGTTCCGAACCGCCTTTGCGCAACTTTTCCAGGTTGGGGATGATCAGTTTTGTAACATTAGCCAGGAGCGTCTGTTCCAGTTCATCCCTGTCTTCGGCCCGCTGTTGGAGCATCACCCGCAGGGCTGTGTTCAGGTCCTCCAGGTTCCGCGATTTGTCGAGCAATTCGTTGCTTTTTTCCGTAAGTTCCGTAACATCCATGACCGAGCAAACGTGTTTTTTCGTGCCGGGGATGAGGCTGTTGGTGCTGAGCAGGTTCTTGATGTTTCCCTGGCTATCGACCAGATGAAATTCATAGTTTCTGGGTGCTGCGTCTGGATCAATTCGTCTTAACTGGTGATTTTCCTCCACACGGCCGCGATCTCTTTCATCGATCAGATCCACCCATGTCCTTTTTCCTTCCCAGTCTTCCTTGCGATAACCAGTCAGTTTTTCAAATTCCGCGTTGATCAGAGACAGCGTCTTGTCTTCTTCGATAATGACCGTCGCCGTTCCTGTTGTTTCAAAGATCGTGCGATACAGGTTTTCCGATTCCGTCAGTTTCTTTTCCGTCAGTTTCTGTTGTGTAATGTCCATGTCACTGCCCAGGATGGCCGGTTTTCCTTCAAAACTTATGGAGGCGACAACTTCCAGCAGCCAACGGATTTCACCCTGTTTCGTAATAATTCTGAATTCATAAGGTCGCAATAACCTGCCGCTGAGCATGGCTCTTGAGTTATTTTTTACCGCAAGCTGATCATCGGGATGAACCATAAAATTCACCCGGCTGCCAAGGACCTCTTCCGGAGAATAGCCTGTAAAAGAGACCACCATGGGATTGATCATGCGGAATCTTCCTTCTGAAAATATGTAGTAGCCGGCCAGTGACTTTTTCAAAAGGGTATCTTGAATGCTTTGGCTTTCAATCAGGGTTTTGTTTTGCTTTTTCAGTCTTTCGACTTCCGCTGCCAGAAAGTGGATTCTATTGTTTAAATCCAGGGATGTTTTTTCATTTTCCATATCGTATATGCCCCCAGTCCATATTCTTCCTTTTTCTCCGCGACAAGGCAAGTTGTGACGGAAACTACTGCGGCGCCTTTGTACGAATGTAACTTACGCCCATCAAAATGATTGCTCCGATGAACGCCAGGCGAAGCGGCATATCCGGAATGAAGTTGGCCACATGGCCTCCCAAAACCGCACCCAGCACAATGCCCGGTATTAAACCGGGAAGGAAACCTTTGGCAACATTCCCCAGTTGGTGGTGCGCCAGCGCGCCTGCCGTGCCTAAAGGAACCATCACCAGAAGCGACGTTCCCTGGGCCATATGCTGACCGAATCCAGTCAGTAAAACCATCGCGGGAACCATGATGGTTCCGCCACCCACGCCCATCATGCCGGAAAGAAATCCGGTCAGGGTTCCGGTCATCAGGAAAATAATGGTGTTCGCATAAACCGGATGGTTGCCGCCGATCCCGTGCAGATAAGGTTTGATGACCAGCAGGGCTGCGCAAAAGATCAAAAATGCGCCAAAGGCTCTCCTTAATTTCCAGCCCGGCAGGGCATGGGCATAATTTGCTCCAGCCCTGGCCGTGACAATCGCTGTAACGGCCAATGACCCTGCCGCCAGGAAATCAATATGGCCTTCCAGGCCATAGATCAGTGCGCCGGCCATTCCGGTAAAGATCAGCGCAACCAGAGAGGTTCCGTGTGCCTGATGCTGGCTGAGCTTTAATACACTGATCATCAGGGGGATCATGATTATGCCGCCGCCCAGACCGATCAGACCGCCGAACAATCCGGCGGCAAAGCCGATGGCTAAACTGATTAAATTTTTTTTCATACAGGATTCTCGGGTGTTCTCAAGGCATTTATTCTTAAACGATGGTTACGCCCCAAGGACTTCTCTAACCTTGGCCGCCAGATCTTTTAAAGAAAACGGCTTAGAAATGAAATTTATGCCTTCATCCAGAACCCCCTGGCGCGCAATCACATCCGCCGTATAGCCGGACATATACAGGCATTTCAGTGCCGGTTTGACGGCCATGATCCGTTGTGACAGTTCCTTTCCGTTCATCTCCGGCATGACCACATCCGTGAGCAACAGGTCGATGCTTTCATGATATTCGCTGATTCGTTGGAAAGCCTGATCTTTACCCCTGGCTGTCAACACCTGATAGCCCAACGATTCAAGCATGGCCTTGCATAAATTCAAAACCGGCTCCGAATCCTCTACAACCAGAATGGTCTCCGTCCCGCCTCGTACTTTCGGTTCCAGTTTATCATCCGCGGTTTCCGCACCCTCGTCCATGTAGCGGGGCAGATAGATCTTGAATGCTGTTCCCTGTCGCGGCTCACTGTAAACATTAATAAACCCATTGTTCTGTTTTACGATCCCGTAAACGGTAGCCAGACCGAGCCCCGTACCCTGTCCTTCTTTCTTGGTGGTGAAGAACGGCTCAAAGATGTTGGCCAGGAGCTCCTTTCCCATGCCGCAACCACTGTCGCTTACGGACAGTAAGACATAGTCGCCGGGAATCCACTCCGGACGGTCTTTGCAGTATGCTTCATCGCATGCCACATTGGAAGTTTCAATCGTGATCCTTCCTGTTTTTTCAATGGCATCACGGGCATTCACCATCAGATTGGCCAGAATCTGATCGATCTGGGACGGGTCAATCTTGACGCGCCAGGGTTTTGTAACCGGATTCCAGGTCAGTTTGATGTCCTCGCCAATAAGCCTCTGGAGCATCTTGAGCATTCCGGTTACTGTGTCGTTCAGGTCGAGCACCTTGGGGCTGATGGTTTGCTTTCTGGCAAATGCCAGCAACTGGCGAGTCAGATCTCCAGACCGCGTCCCTGCATTCAGAATTTCATGGAGTGACTTGTATATGGGATCAGAGTTCGCAACTCTCCGCATGGCCATTTCCGCATGGCCGATGATCACGCTGAGCATGTTGTTAAAGTCGTGAGCCACCCCTCCGGCCAGACGCCCCACGGATTCCATTTTCTGCGACTGAACGAGCTGCGTTTCAAGCTGTTTTTTTTCAGTCAAATCGGAAATAGAGACAATCCGCTCTTTTGTTCCCGGGATGACGGCAACGCTAACGTAAAGATTCTTGACTTCACCTTTCCGGTTTATAGCAAGGAATTCGTAGGAGGCGGGTACGGATTCAGGGTGGAGCGTGCGCATTTTATCATAACTTTTCACCCTTTCCAGATTATCCGGATGGATGAAAGTTGCCCAGCTCATTTTTCCTTCCAGTTCCTGCTTGGCATAGCCGCTCCAAGTGATGAAGTCGTTATTTACCATGATGATGGTTGTGTCTTCATCGATAATGACATTGGCTGTGGCCGTACTTTCGAAGATGGTTCGATAGTGTTCTTCGCTGGCCCGCAACGCTTCCACCGCTTGCTTGCGTTCAGTAATATCACTGCTGCTCATGACCGCGCCGATATGCTCTCCTTTTGCATTGCGCAGGGAACGACCAACTGAACGGACCCAGACGTAGTGCCCATCTTTATGACGGTAACGGTACTCCACTTCACGCTCTTCACCTCTGCGCACGCCTTGATCACCGCCGATGATCAGTCTCTCTAAGTCTTCGGGATGAACGTTTTCAAATACAGGTCTGCCCAGAAGCTCTTCCGGAGCATATCCTACAATTTTCAGGTGGGAGGGGCTTACGTACGTGAAAATACTTTGCGCATCCGCCTCGCTTACCAGATCGCTCATATTGTCCGTGATCCGCCTGTATCGCTTTTCGCTTTCCCGCAGCTGCTTCTCCGTTCTGACGCGCTCGGTGACATCTCTGGAAACGCCATGAAGCCCGTTTAGAACACCCTGATCATTGCGCAGACCGCCGATGGTCGTCTCCATCCAACGGGTTGAACCATCTTGATGATAATGCTCCATCACAAGGGTTACGGTCCTGTTGGGATCTCCATTCCCCTGTGCTTCGAGGGTAAGTTCCCTGGCCAGCACCTCCAGCCCGTAAGATAATGAATCCGGTGTAAATTGTTCCTCAACGGTCTTCTGTATTCGTTCTTCCTGAGTGAATCCAAGCAATTTCTGCACGGAAGGGGTGACATAGATGACCCGCAGGTTCATGTCCGCAATCCATACGATGTCGGACATTTTTTCGGTAATGAGCCGATATTGTTTTTCGCTTTCCTGGAGTTGATCATAGGCTTTCCTGATGGCTCGCAACGGTAAAAAGCGGAAGAGAAAGAAGACGATAATGCCTAACAGAACAGAGCCTGCACTAATGAAAGCGGTCCGAATAACAATCGGCGCTATGGAGTGTTGAATCTCAATGTGCGCCACTTCTATCCCCGAATCATAAATAGATTGGCGGAATGTCAGCACCGGACCCGCCAGAGATTCTCTTTCCCGGGCGATGGTGCGGCCCTGAAGATCTCTTACAATCCGACGGTCACGGATAGCACCGTCAATGTCTCGTTCCAGTATTTCCTGAAGACGGATTTCCTCGAACTGCCAGGATTTCGGATTATTGTGAATCAATCCTTCAACGGAACGCGCCGTGAATGCCATCTCGGTATGGACTGCCCCCAGCATGTATTGATAGGAAATAATGAAATAGGCTGCTGGAATGGAAACAGCGATCATCAGGCCGATAATCGCTGTGATGAAGGATGAGACATTCGTTAGGGAGCGTGCATGTAATTTCACGGATGACCCACCGTAATCCAAACCCCTGCTTTCTCAGCTATGGATCGCCCCTTGTTCGAGTAGATGAAATCGATAAACTTTGCGGCGGCATCAGGCAGTTTGTCTGTTGTGGCAAAGCTTACGTCTTTGGAAAGAGGATACTTTCCGTTGGCCAGGTTTTCCCTGCTGGGCGCGACGCCGTTGAGGGTGATGATTTTCAGGGGCAATTTACCGGCAATAATACCGGGTAAACCTGATGTGCCGATACCACCAATCGTTCTTGATACCGCCTCGTCAGATTCGGGATCGGTTACAGCGATCATCATCCCTCGCCGACTTTGTGCTTTTATGACGGCTTCGGTCATGCCCGGTGAAAGGCTCTTCAGAATTTTAGTATCGGCATCCTCTTTTGGGCGCAAGATGACCCTGATGGTCTCTCCGTCGGGCCACCTCTTTGTTTGACCGGAGTAAATATCCTCCAGCGCCTGGGTTGAAATGGTTTTCAGCGGCACTTTCTTTTCGACGACTATGGCTAGCGGGGTTTTGCCATAAATCCTGAGTTTTCCCCCCTGCGCTATCTCTTCAGGTTTGAAAGGACGACTGACGATCGCAATATCAATGGCGCCTGCAAGAAGGGCCTTGATCGCTCCTGAGCTTCCCAACGGCTTTTCCATTTGGAATGATATGTTCCGGTTGTTTTTGCTATAGGCTGCCATGAGGGGTTTAATCATTTCCAGGCAGGTTCCCGATCCATTAATACGAATCGTATCCGCGGCAAGGATATTAGGCGCACTCACCAGGAATAGCATGTTTAAGAGAATGAAATAAATGAAACTTAAAAAAACACGAGTCACGCAACGCATGATTTTCTCCTCGCCCGTCCTTATCTCATCTCAACCGTGCTAAAAATCCGTAAACCCATCCTTCTCAAAAGGAATAACATCTTCCGGCCGCTTTTGACCAGCTGAAGTTCGGCCCGGCGTTTCCTTTTTTGTGACAGCAGGTAAGGCTTTAACAGGTCTCTTGGAAGCTGCTGCAGTCCGCGTCTGCACACGCGCCATGGAAGGTGATGGCATCTCCTTTGCCTCCTGGGCTTGTCCCTGGATGATAACCACCATTCGATTGACAATCCCCTTCATTTGCATCGACTGAGCATTCAACTCCTCAGCGGCGCTGGCGGATTCTTCAGCTGTCGATGCATTCTCCTGAGTGACCCTGTCAAGATCGACAACCGCCTTATTAATTTGACTGATCCCCTGGGCCTGTTCCTGAGAGGCCGCGGAAATCTCACTGACCAGTTCGCCTACTTTGGAAGTGCTGACGGCCACTTCGGAAAAGGCTTCACTTGTCTTGCCTACCAGAGTAGAACCGTCCTTTATCTTTTTCACTGTACCCTCAATAAGGTTTGAAGTGTTTTTCGCCGCCTCGGCTGACCGCATCGCAAGATTCCGAACCTCGTCTGCGACCACGGCAAAACCAGCGCCTGCCTCTCCTGCCCGTGCCGCTTCCACGGCAGCGTTCAAGGCCAGCAGGTTGGTTTGGAAGGCAATCTCATCTATGGTTTTAATGATCTTGGACGTTTCCAGGCTGGCTGCGGATATGTCCTGCATCGACTGCGTCAATTCATCCATGGAGGTGGTGGCTTTCTGGATGACTTGATTGGTCTTTTTCATGAGACCATCGGCCTGGCTTGCATTGTCGGCATTTCCTTTGGTCATGGCCGACATTTCTTCCAGGGATGCTGACGTCTCCTCGATGGCCGACGCCTGGGAGGACGCACCTTCGGCCAGGGACTCGGTAGCTTTGGACACAAGGGTTGATGCGGCATTGATTTCACCGGTCGATTCATGGATTTCGTCTGCAATCTGCTGGAGTTGCGAAACAAATCTTCTTCCGACCACAATAAAGTTGGCGACCAGAGCCGCCATGGCGAACACAAGGGTTAGCTTCGTCCATCCGACGCCTCCCGTCCGGCCGGAAAACCAACCTGCCAGGATTGCAATGATAACGCCGGGGATAATCATTACATACAGCTTGACCGTCAGCGAGTTTCCTAAAAAATATCGAAGAACGCCGCCGATAACAGCCGCCGCGACAATATACGTAACCAACTTGACAACGACGTCAACCAAAAGTTCCAAGATGTTCTCCTTTTCACAAAACGATGGCGATACAAAAGATTTGAGTTCATTTTACCCGGTAACACCACTGATAATAATCGGCACGGATAGCACTAAACTTTAACGGCAATATGATGATCGGTCAGAAGACATGTGGAACAAAGCCGCTTATGGATTTCTTTTAGGTATTACCTTTACATAACCGCCCGCGCGCCAGCGACGCTGCGACACCCGCCAGGCAGGTTACCGTCAGAATGCCAAAAATGATTTTGGCGCTGGCAATAAGCAGCGCGCCATTTTCATGGGTGATGTTCCGGTTGCCGATGATCCAGACAAAAACCAGCATGGCAACGCCCATGCTCAACATCTGGCCCACCAGTCTCATGGTGGCCTGTGTTGCCGAGGCGATGCCGTAAAACTTGTTGTCCACTGAACTCATGATCGCATTGACATTGGGAGATGAAAAAAACGCGAAACCGATTCCCAGGATAACCAGGCAAAGCAGAATATAATGAATGGGTGTATCCGACGCGATAAAAAACAATCCAAAAAGGCCGACGACCGTCAACGCCATCCCGATGGAAGAAATGATTCTCGGTTCATACCGGTCCGACAACCTTCCGGCCAGCGGCGAAAAGAGGGCCTGCAACAGCGGTTCAATAACCAGCACCATACCCGCCTGAGACGGTGTCAGCAGCTTGACGTGTTGCAAATAAAGGCTAAGCAAAAAAGTAGCCGCGAAGGTGGCGCAGTAGTTGATGAGCGCGGCCAGATTGGAAAAAGCAAAAACACGGTTGTCCAGAAACAAGTGAATGTTGATGAGCGGGAAAGGTTTTTTTAACTGCCGCAGGACGAAGAAGATCAAACATATTATGCCGATGGCGATCAGCGCGCCGCCTTCCGGCGAAGAAAGTTGTGAAAAGCCAACCATCAAGCCAAACAGCGCCATTGCATAAACAAAGGAGCCGATCAGATCAAATGACTCGTTTCTGGCGGCAGATCGTTCTTCCTTCGCCACGAAGATGGCAAGCAAGGCTGCCGACATTCCCAGGGCGGCGTTGAAAATAAAGATGGCTTTCCATCCCAGGTGTTCGGTGAGCAAACCGCCGATGAAGGGGCCGCAGGTCAGGCCTATGTAAACCGCGGCAATATTGATTCCCAGCATCTTGCCGCGAACGCTTGCCGGATAAGCGGAAATCAACATGGCCGTTCCGGTGCTGAAGATCATCGCGCCGCCAATACCCTGAAAAACGCGCAGGGTGATGAAGGCCCCTTCCGTCATCGCACCGACGCATAAAAGCGAAGACAGGGCAAAAATCAGCGATCCGCCCAGGAAAAATTGTTTTCGTCCATAGATGTCCGCCAGCCGACCTACCGGCACCAGCATGATGGCTGCGGCCAGAAGAAAGGAGGAAGCCACCCAGCTTAAGGCCAGGGCGTTCATGGAAAAATCGCGGGCGATCATCGGCAGCGCGACGTTGACGGATGAGCCCATAAAGGGCGTCGTAAAGGAACTGATAGTGGTGGCCAGAAGAACGATAAGCCGTTTTCTTTTCATGATCATGGGGTCACGCTGATTGAAAGGGCATTACCTCTCCGGGAAAATCTTTTTCCGCCGCGCCGGAAAACTGTCTTTTCCACAGGCCATCATCAGCGTCTGCGGCATAACGTTGCGCGCCAGTTTCAGCATTTTCTCCGACAAGTCGCGGATATCCCACTGCGCATGTTGATCTGCCCGCAGGCGCGCTAAATGGTAAAGTTCCCGGGCATTGAGTTTCATCAGAACCCGCTTGCGGTGCGCATTGGTCAGCACATAGGGTGCGGCCCCGGGATTCTTTGCCCGGATGGTTGCGTAGGCGCTGTTGGTTTTTTTGACCATGGCCATAAACTCTTTTTGACGGCCGATGGCGCGCACGGCAGGAGGCACGGTGACACCCAGAGCAGGATCGTAATCCTGGCTGACGACCGTGGCCATCCTGTGGCGCTTGAGCTGGGCAAAGCAACTGGCGCTCATGATCAGTTCAAATTGCAGGTCAACATTTTCGAGCTCCCGGGGCACTGCGTCGTAGGATTGAATATTGGCAAAGGCAATTTTGAACAGGGCTTGGGCATCGCGGAGACGCATCCCTTTAGCCTCTTTCAGGCAATGGTTGTAAGCCCGCCCGGAAGACGCAAAAAGCAGCGCGGCGGCGGTTTGAATATCCGCTTCGGGTGTCACAAACGTCAGCTGAACGTCGGCTGATTTTTCTTTGCCTGTTCCGATAAAATTTTTCGAGAAAACCTTTTCGGCCTGCTTTTGCAAATGAAGCCGGGTCAGTCGATCATAGTCTGTTGCCTGCGTGTAGCGTATGAGCGAGGGGGCGATATCTTTGGTTACGGCATAGAGCTTTTCGCTGTAAACGTGCGCTTCTTCAAGCGGAAGAGCGGCGAGCCTCCGGAGCATCAACTCCAGATTGCGCGCATTGATGGTCATGCCCAGTTGCGTTTCAGTGGCTAGCGCAATGGCGTAGCGCGCGTCCTCCTTGGCCCAGCCTTCCAGCATGGATTTATTGGCCGGATTTTCGGCCAGAGCTTTGTTTTGTTCAAAAACATGAGGCCGAAGCTGTGCATAGAGTTCGCGATAAAAATCGTTTTGCATGGTGACGGTTGCGACAAACAAATCCGTCAAACCCGCCTTGGCAATTTCTTCGGGTACAACAAAATCTTTGTCAAATAGAACGTAGCGCTGCGATTTCTCCGTATAGGAACACAAACGAAACTTTTCAATTTCTTCCACCAGAAGACGGGAAACACCGATGACGTCGATATTGAAGACGGCATGTTCGGCCACCGAGCTGTGTCCCATTTCAAAAACGATGTTGCGGTTGGACTTGCGGGCTTTGTCCACTTCGGTAAGAGCGTCGGCACGCAATTCGTCAACCGATTTGGAACTGCGGCTGATGCGCGCATAAGCGGCGGAAATGGTTTCCGGCGTGATGTCCTGTTGAAAAGCGCTTTTTTTCTTGAGTTCACAAATCAGATCATAATCGACATTGTAACCGGCCAGCAGAATTTTCATAATTTACAACCTCACCATTTCGACGCGCGCCAGTGTCCGTCCGAGAAAGCGTTCACCGATGGTCTGAAAACGATACGGCACGTCAC
>CAYVFA010000025.1:17023-20489 GCA_964450075.1 uncultured Smithella sp. | reverse complement strand
ATGCTGGAACCCCGGAGGATTGCCGCCGTCTCCGCCGCCCGGTGGATGGCCAAAACCCTTGGCGAAGAGATTGGCCATACCTTGGGTTATTCCATCCGGTTTGATTCCCGGGTTTCAAAACAAACCCGCATCGAAGTCATGACGGAGGGAATTTTAACGCGACGCATTCTGGCTAACCCTGATCTTACGGGTGTCGCCATGGTCATTTTTGACGAATTCCATGAACGAAGCCTTCAGACTGACTTGGCGCTGGCTCTTTGCCTTGATATCCGCCGCGCCCTGCGGGATAATCTGAAGATCCTCGTGATGTCAGCCACACTGGACAGCACGCCGGTGGCCGCCCTCCTGGATGGGGCGGTCGTCATTAACTCGCAGGGTCAAGCCTATCCTGTGGAGGAACGCTACTGCGGGGATAACCAGGATCAATCCATGACATCGCGCATGACCGAAGTTGTCCAAAAGGCGCTGCGGGAAACATCAGGCGACATCCTCGTCTTTTTGCCGGGGGCCGGGGAAATTCGCGCCGTGAAAGATGCTCTTGACGAAACGGTTCATGACAAAGCGATGGGGGACATATCGCTCCATCCCCTTTATGGCGATTTGCCATTTGACCAGCAGGAACAGGCAATCCTGCCGGCATCTCACCGCAAGGTCGTTCTCGCGACAAACATCGCGGAGACCAGCCTGACTATTGAAGGCGTCCGTGTCGTGATTGACAGCGGATTGACCCGAAGGCTCCAGTACGATCCGGGAACCGGCATGAATCGTCTGGTTACCGTCGCGGTTTCACAGGCGTCGGCCCGACAGCGTCAGGGCCGTGCGGGCCGCTTGGGGCCGGGCGTCTGCTATCGACTGTATAGCCACCATACGTTCCAATCCCTGATTCCCTTTGCACCGCCGGAAATCACGCTTTCCGATTTATCGTCTCTGGTCCTGGATCTGGCCGCCTGGGGTATCAAAGACCCAGGCAAGCTTTCCTGGCTCGATTTGCCGCCGCCTGCAGCCTGGCGCGCCGCCTCTGAACTGCTTATAGAACTTGGCGCATTGGATGCAACAGGTTCGATGACGCCTGTTGGCGAGGCCATGGCCCGCCTGCCGCTTCATCCACGACTCGGCCGCCTGCTCTTGAAAGCGACCGAGCTTGACTGCCCGTCACTCGGAGCGGATCTGGCGGCCCTCCTGTCCGAGCGGGACATTATCCGCCGTTCCGGTTCGTCTTTCAATGATCCAACTGGTGGAACAGATCTCAGCGATCGTCTTGGGCTTTTGCGGCAGTGGCGGCAAAATAAGAATCTGACAGGGGATGCCGATATTCTGGCATTGCATGCGGTAGATAAAACGTCGCAGCAACTCCGGCGCGTGATGGGCAAAACAAACGACGCATCCGGAGAATCAAACAGCAGCACGATCCCCCGGCTACTTCTTTCCGCCTTTCCCGACCGCATCGCCAAGCGGCGTGAAAAAACCAGCAGCCGTTATGTTTTGCGTCAGGGAAGAGGTGTGAGTCTGTCCGCGAAGATTAACCAGCGCGGGAGCACCTATATTGTTGCTCCCATGGTCAACAAGGGTGAAAAGGCGGAAGGCACGGTGCATCTGGCCGAACCGCTGACGGAGGAAATCATTCGTGAAGAATTGGGGGACGACATTGAAAGCCAAAGGCTTGTCGTTTGGAACAAGCAGGAAGGTCGGATTGTAGCTACCCTTGAAGAACGTTTGGGGACGATCACGCTTTCGGTCAAACAGGTGAATCCGCCGGAGGAGGAAGTCGCATCTGTCCTTTGCCAAGCCATCCGGTCAAAAACCATTACCCTCACCTTCAGCCGGGAGGCCTTGCAGTTTCAGGCTCGGGTGCGATTAATGCAACAAACCTTTCCCGAAGAAAACTGGCCGGACCTCTCCCGCGAAACACTGCTTGCAGCGCCTCAAGACTGGCTTTTGCCCTGGCTCACAGGCATTCGCAGCGGAGCGCAGCTTGCCGCCCTGAACATTCTTCCTGGGCTCACTGAGACACTCACATGGGACCTGCGGCGTCTTCTAAATGATCGCGCACCCGTTACCATCCATGTTCCCAGCGGCTCCAACATCCCGATTGATTATGTTGCAGGCGAAATCCCGGTCCTGGCCGTCAAGCTCCAGGAGATGTTCGGTCTGGCAGACACACCGGCCATAGCAGGCGGAAGGATTAAATTGCTGCTCCATCTCCTCTCGCCCGCCCGCAGGCCCGTTTCGATCACCCGCGACCTGAAAGCATTCTGGAACACCGGTTACATGCAAGTGAAAAAAGAGCTGAAGGGCCGCTACCCGAAGCATCCCTGGCCCGACGACCCCTGGAACGCCGTCCCGACAAGAAAGACAAAAGGTCGGAAGGGATGAGGGTGGGCAAACCTACTGCATTAATCGTGATGGATTATTTCTTCTCAGCTTTTGGCGCTTCTTTCGACACATTAACAAAATAATCCGTGACTTTATTATAGCCGTTGTCAGTTGCTGCCTTAAAATCATCACGCCCCTTTTTGCAGGCGTTAACCCAGTCGTTCAGTGTCTTTTTTCCTTCCGCTGGAAACCACGGCGCTTTTTCCAGGAAACCTGAAACCAGCTTCTCGGTTTGATCCTGCATTGCAACCATGGTTTTGAATGAGTTATCAAAGGCGGTTTTGTTGAATTCCATCATCTGTCTGAAGATTTTTGTCTGATCCATTGTATTCCCCTTTATAAAGATTTAAAAAATAGGATTTCAACCTAATCGAAGATCATTTGCAGGTCAATATCAAGTTATTACTGTATTAATACTAGCTAATTACCGTAGTTATCGTCAAGGAGTTTTGTTCAGGGACAGGAGATGGGTTCTCAAATTGGTTTTCTGGTGGGTAAGACCGAGCTTCCGTCGGATATTATCTTTGTAAAATTCGATAGATCGCACAGAACAGTTGAGCAATGTGCCGATTTCCTTGGCAGATTTTCCATCCCGCACCAGGTTCGCCACATCAATTTCCCGAGGGGTAAGATCCGTGTAGGTGGCTGTAAGATTTCTCAGAAAGGGCGAAACGACATTTTGCAAATTGTCGGAAATGACGTCCGCATAACCTGCCTGCACGGAAGTCAGGGAGGTTGAATACAGTTTTTCGACATAGGGCAGCACCAACTTTCTGATATTGACCAGGATCGTTCTTTCCAGTTCCCGCTGATCTTCTTCCCGATGTTGAAGCAGTACCTTCAAGGCCGTGTTGGCCTCCTGAAGCCTTCGGGACTCAGCAGCCAGAAGATCTTGATGCTCATTTAACTTTTTGATAACGGCTGCCAGCTCCGCTGTACGCTCCAAAACACGTACCTCCAACTCGTCATAAGCCTTCTTTAAATCTTCCTCCAACTGCTTGCGATCCGTGATGTCGCGCACCAGCATGATAAATTGATTTTCAAATGGTTTCTTCTCCCCCATCACCGCTATCGACAGCTCGTACCAGGACAA
>CAYVFA010000025.1:3872-16923 GCA_964450075.1 uncultured Smithella sp. | reverse complement strand
TCCATCCGTTTGCGATCGGTAATGTCACGGATACTCGATCGATGGCCAAGACGACAGCCATTTTCATCACAGATGGGCTGCCACGATACCGTGATCCATTTTTTCCGGCCATCCTTACAAACAACTTGACATTCAATATTATTCCCGCTTGATCCCTGAAGAGCATCAAGAAATAATTGTCTCACTCTCTGCTGGTCTGATTCATCGATAATGGCAATGGGATAATTGGACATCGCCATACATTCTTCCACTGTATATCCGATAAATTCAAAAACGCTCGGATTGACCCAGTGGAGTTTCCCGTCCGGTCCTACCCAGTTTTCCCAGTCCGGCGTAAAATCGGCAATGGCCCGGAACTGCTTTGAGCTTTCCCTTAGCGCTTCTTCCGTATGGATGCGTTCCGTGATATCTTCCAGATAAGCAATGATCATATCCGGCGGAGCAAATGACCATGTCACATTCAAAATTCGCGGACGGTGGAAACTTTCGGACGGTAATGTCCTTCGCACGACAACTTTTTCGTCATAACAGCGATTCATATCAGTCAGAATGTCCGGTCTGTTTTGATACATTTCCCGCGCCGTCTTTTTCAGATACTTGACGATATCCCCCCTTGTCAGAACGCCGGCGGCAATATTGTAATCTTCCAGAATGAACGTGTCGCCCAGGCGTCGCCAGGTGAAGGTGGGAATGGGGTTGTTCTGATATTGAACCCGAAAACGGAATTCACTTTCACTGAGTTTTTCCGCCAGGTCATAATGGGTGTTTTTTTTGTTCATGGACATAAAATCTCCGGCTGTTCAGAAAACGGGATGCAAAGAATTTCAGAAATCCACATAAGCCCCCCTTCGACAAACTTGTATTGCACACCGCTTAGCTCATTTTCCAAAAGAAAACCAAAACGACGGGGTGATTATGGTTTGTCGATCCTTTGCCGTCAAGTATCAATTTACTCACACTGCCCGCTGCTGCCTGACGCTCCGGACAATCCAGGCGGCGTCTTCGTAGCAGCGCTTGCCAAAAGGCATGATCAGGTACAATCCCGAGGCATCCTTCGCGATATCGGCGGCAAGACTCGCCGCCTGATCAAGACCGTGGCGGTGTTGGTCTTCCGGCGACTCATATCGGGCAAAACCGGTCACGATATCTTCCGGAACGATCATTCCCGGAATACGGCCGCCGGCCAAAAACGAGGCGTTGCGGTGGCTGATCAGTGGCATGATGCCGGGGAAAAACCGAATCGGCAGTTCTGCAATAGCGTCGCGCAGCTTCCTGTAATCATCGAAAGTAAAAACCGGCTGGGAATATACGAACTCCGCTCCGGCATCAATCTTTTTTGCAAGCCAGTTCATCTGCGCCGGAATGGGCCGCCCGATAGCACAGCCTGCGCAAAAATCGGGAGCATCGGCCAGCCCCTCGCCGTTGATGATTCTTCCTTCACGCAGCCCGCGGATCAAGCGCAGCAATTCTACCGAGCTGTGCAAATCGACAATGCGATGGGCCAGATTTCCCAGATGCCCCATGGACGGCGCATCGCCGGTAATGGCCAGAAGCCCCCGCAGCCCTGAATCCCAACACCCAAGAAGCGTTGAGTGCAGGCGCATCAGGTTGGACTGCGTAACGCTGAAATGACAGATGGAAGGAATCTGCAGGGCGTTCTGGAGGCGCGCGGCGGTCACCATTGCATCCCGCCCGACGGTTGCACCGGCATTATCCGGTACGTCGAAAAGATCGGCGCCGGCTGCCGCAACTTTTGCCGCACCCTTTACGATATCGTCCAGGAATTGATGACGATCGGCGCGAATTTCCACGCTGATGATAAAGCGTGAAGACTTCATCATCTCCCTGATGAAATTATCGCCGGGTTCAGGCCGTGCGGGCACAAATTCAGCACGCCTGGCCGGTGCCTGACTGTCTGGACGCGGCAACACCTGCCTTTGTCCTACAATAGCGGCAGCTTTGCAAATGTGTTCGGGTGTCGTGCCACAGCATCCGCCAATCATGGCGGCGCCCGCCTCAGCCAGTTTTTCGGCCACCAAAGCGAAATCATCCGGTGTAAATTCATATTTGACGACACCCCGCTCGATGCGGGGATGGCCGGCATTGGGCGCAACGGTCACAGGCAGGTTTGTGTGGGCAATAAGGTAGGACACCACACGAATGATGTCATCAGGGTGAGAACAATTTGCCCCCACGGCAATGACGCCGCTTTGGTGTGCTTCATTCAGAAGCTGATCCACACGATCCCAGCGCCTTGCGCCGCCGCCGATATTCCCAATCTGGAAAATAACCGGCAGACCGGTCTCCGCAGCTGCCTTGAGCGCAACACGCGCTTCCCGCAGTTCCACAAATGTTTCCAGCAGCAACGCGTCTGCCAAGGCCAGTTCACGGCACTGGCTGCGATAGATCTCCAGCAGGGCGTCGTCCGGATAGTCCTCCAGCCGCAATCCCAACCCAAGAGGACCCATAGATGCCCAAATCAGGCATTGTGAACCTCCTGCTTCCCGGGCCAGGGATACGGCCCTGCGGTTTGTCTCATCACACAGGTCTGCGACGCCGCTGTCACCAAAAACAATTTTATTGGCCGCAAAGGTATTGGTGACAAGAATCCGTGATCCTGCCTCGCGGTAGGCGACATGCAGATTCCGGACGACCGAAGGCTGCCGAAGGTTTTGCAGCTCGACGGGCTCATCATCTTTTCCGCCTGCAAGGCGCAGGCTGGTTCCCATGGCGCCGCTGCCGATCAGCAGGGTGCGCCCCAACTCATGCAGGATGGAATCAGACATAGCTCCCTCTTCATTAAATCCAGCATTAAAACATCATGGCCGCTTTTTTTAGTTGCCGCAGCCACGCCATGCAATCCCAGCGACAGGGATACGATATTGTTTTTTCCGTATTCGCGGCCATTAAAAGGATCCGCATGCGAAAATGACCTCCGATTTGCGCCAGATTATACCACAGATGTTAGCGAATTACCGAACATGAACAAATAGTTCCCATTATTTGAAAAACGCACTACAAAACTTTCTTAATGTTTTGGTTGATCTTGTGCTAAAATCCCACAAAATTTATCTCGTCATAAAGGAGACAGGCCATGCGCAAAGATATTCAAACACTGATTCAGGCAAACAAGATCTGTGTTCTGGCGACAGTATCGGATGGGCATCCGCATTGTTCATTGATGTCGTATGCGACGGATGATGACTGCCGTGAGATTTACATGGCGACCCACAAAGAAACAAAAAAATACCGGAATTTAACCGCCAATCCTTCCGTCAGCCTTCTGGTGGATTCCCGTCAGGACGCGGGAGCGAATCCGGTCACGCAAACGAAGGCTCTGACCATATCGGGAACGCTTCAAAGAAACCTTGATGAAAAGAAAATCGCGGCGGCGCGGGAGCGATTGTTCGAGAAACACGCCGGGCTGAAAAATATTTTTAATAATGCCGATACGGAAATCATAATCGTAAAAATCCGGTCGGTTCAACTGCTGGACGGGATAACCGATGCGTACTTTGAAGAAGTATGAAGCAAATTACTGCGCGTTCATAGCGGTGATTTTATCTTTTGCCTCGCCGCTCAAATAATTCCACAGGCCGATTTGCTTCAGTGTATCAATTTTCGGAACACCTGCATCCGTCCAGCCGCGCTGGCGGTAATAAACTCCAATTAATTTATGCAGTTCTTCTTTTCTGTGCTTCATGAGCGCTTCGCGTTTTTCGGAGGTTTTCATTTTCACGATGTCCGCAACCGTTTTATTTAAAATAGCACTCAGCTGCGGGTCGTTATAATCCTTTTCCAACTCGTAGAGGCCGTCTTCCGTCGGTCCGATGGCCCGGTCGGGAATCCAGTCGTGCGAACCGGTCGTGTTGCCAAAAGACATAATGTTCATCACCCGCTGCAAATTGATATCGCGGTCCGTCTGCTCAAATATTTTCTCCCAGGTCAGCGCCGTACCCAGCATCCCGTTATAAAAATCCGCATAGAGTTCCTGTGACGCCGGATTGATATAGATGTCCGCATTCTCACGCTTCATGGAATCAGGATTGAAAACGTCCACCCAGGGCAGCTTGCAGAGTCCCAGATTATCATTGCCCAAACGCACGCGCGGGTAAATGATCAATGCCTTGGCCTTGGCTTCAAAAGTCGGAAATGCGCCCAGCAGATCAACTTTAACGAGCCAGGCGGCGGCATGATGCGCGCCGATGTCGCTTGCGGCCGCATAGGATGCCTGCATGGATAGAGACCTGTGCGTCCGGTAAAGAGAAAACGGCAGCCCTTTGACCTGCATGGCAAATTGCTCCAAATCCTTTTGCGGATCGGGTTTGCCGGTTCTGGCCTTGTATTTTTCAGCAACCCAGGCCAGAAGTTCCAGCATGCCTAAACCGGCTATGCTGGTTAAGGCGGTCTTGCGTCGTGCCAGATCATGGATGAATTGCAAAGCGGCCGGTTCATCACCCCAGGATAACTGAAAGCCATCCGTATCTTCGCTCGTCAGATAGCCGCGCTGGTAGCACTCCATGGCAAAGGCCATAATGACGGCGGTGGTGATGGTATCGATACCGTAATTGTCGCAATGCCAGTTGGCTTCCATGATAAATTCGGGATGCCACATGCCCAGATTGGAACCGAAACCGGCGGCGGTTTCATACTCGGGCCCGTCCACCCAAACCTTGCGGCCGCAATGCTCGCCGGATGTCAGCACCACCCAGCCGCCTTTCGTGCAGCGCAGGTTGCAGCCGGGAAAACATCCATCCATGCCCCGGTGATCAAAAAGGCGCGCGGCGTATTCTTTCCCGCAAATTTGTCCCGCCTGCGGATGCGAACCATATTGGTAATTATTCACCGGCAGGGATTGGTATTCACTCTTATTCATAAATGTGATCAGACCGGCTGAGCCCTTGCGGTGCATATTGAGAGCTTGTGGATCGACGTCTCTGACAATCTTGTGCAGCTTCAATCCCGCTTCCTTCACTTTATTCCAATCCGCCGCGCCGTAGGGATTTTCACCATGGGGAAAAGCGGCCAGGACAACAACCGCGGTAATATTTTTATGGCTCATGACGGAACCCAGGCCCGTGCGGCCGGCCTGCTTTGTTCGATAAAGGCCTTTAACCCCGTCCACCGGTTTGGTGGCATCATAGTAATGGCTGTTGATGCATCCGAAAGCCGTATTGGCCGCACCGATACCGGTTGTCAGAAAGGTAATATCCTTCTTTTCACGACCTTCTTGCATAAAATAATCCACAATGGCCTTTTCCAGATTAAATACCTGATCGGCAACGGGCGCCGGTCGGATGGTTATTTCCGACTTAAAGCCGTCAATAACGATCATGGCGTTTTGTTCGGCAATGCCGGTGATGGTGAGCGCGTCGAACCCGGCATATTTCAGATAGGCGCCGAAATGGCCGCCAAAATTCGAGACACCCGGAATATGGGTCAAAGGCGACAGGGATATCGCCATACATTTGCTTGTGCCCGGAAATTGTGGAATGCCTCCCAATGGGCCCGGCGATAAAATCAGCGGGTTTTCCTGATCGTAGGCCGTCGTCGCTGCGCTGACTTGCTCATGCAGCAAATAAAGCCCCAGACCTCTGCCGCCAATAAAGAAATCACGTATCTGCGGATTAAGCGGCCGGACTTCTATGCTGCCGGTTTTTAAATTGATTGCCAGAGTCTGATTGGCATATCCGTGTTGAAGTGGTGCCTGAGTATAATTCATGTCCAGTTCCTTTAAAAATAGTCGAGGCACATTAGAGTAATCGTCATAAAAAATCAATAATAAATAGATATTAAGGCTTTTCCATTTCAAGTATCTTATAAATACATTGACACATGAAATCGATCTTCCTATAATCGTACCACATCACGACAGGGATTCACCCCAACAGTCCAATGATGCCGGGCAAAGAATAAAAAAACTTATAAAAAATAAAAGAGGTGCAAAATGAGCGACACGGTTTTAAAGGAATTAAAAGATGGCGTCCTATTATTGACATTAAACCGTCCCAACTCCAAGAACTCGTTCAACATGGAACTGTGGACGGCTTTTGCCGCAGAACTGGACGCAGCCCGAACAGACGATGACGTGACGGTGGTTGTGATCACGGGTGCAGGCAATGATTTCTCGGCGGGCCAGGATCTGAAGGATTACGGCGTTTCCGGTGCGGCGCATAGTTATAGAATTACGGAACGTGCCGTCGTTGATTTTGATAAACCGCTTATCGCGGCAGCCAAAGGGGTTGCCGTAGGCGGTGGCGCAACCATTCTGTTCCATAGCGATGTGCTTTATGTCGGCGAGAGTCTGCGCATGCGTCTTCCCTTCAACAGCCTGGGGATGGCGCCGGAATTCGCCAGCAGTTATATGTTACAAATGCTCATCGGCCCAAAGCGCGCAGCCGAACTTCTCTTTACCACGGAATGGATTGACGCCGACAAGGCGCTGGAAACGGGCATCGCCTCATGCAAGTTCAAAGATGATGAACTTTTGCCAAACGCGATGGCGAAAGCCTTGGAGATTGCACAGTTGCCTTTGGTCTCCCTGATGGAAACCAAAAGGTGCCTCAAAGCCGCGCATAAAGCGGGTATTGAAGCAGCCCTGAAGGTTGAAAAGGAGGCCATGGACCGGCTGGCCGGCGGTCCCGCCAGCATCGAAGCCATGATGGCCTTCATGGAAAAGCGAAAACCCAATTTCCGCAACCTGAAGAAATAATAGTTCCCGTTTTCTCTCCGGCGGGCGTCAGCGAAAAAAGCAATCAGGCGTATTATACAAGGATCAAGGGTGGGGCAGGTTTCTTCCTGCCCACCTTCCGTTGGAGAACCACTGGCATGGTGGATGGCTCAGGAGAAAAACTGTTTTATATCCTTTTATTTCATTGCTTCCTCGACAAAAATGAAATCTCTTTCAATACATACCCTTGCGAAGGATAATTCTTAACCCGATTTTCCTGATTACACCTTGACACACCTGTCCGGTTGTCCTATAAAAATCAGCGTCCGGTAACCGGAATTTAAGTTCGTTTTCCTGCGGTTTTTTGCGGCGTTGCGCACTGACGACAAGAAGAAAGGCGGCAAACATACGCTCATGCAGGCTCATCAAACGCAATATCAAATCAGTATTGCCGGGCGAAAGGAGCAACCTGATCATGGAAAAATTTTTTACCCCCCGCAGTATCGTTGTCTTCGGCGCATCCGCCACCAAGATGAATCTGGGGCAAATCGTTTTACTCAACAACAAGCAAGTCGGCTATAAAGGCAATCTCTACGGCGTCGGTTCTCAGGAAGGCGACGTCGGCGGGGTCCATGTTTACACGAGGGTTGCCGATCTGCCCGAAACGCCGGACGTGGCCATCTTTCTCACCCCTGCCAGAGTGGTGCCCGGTCTGATGAGGGAATGCGGTGAAAAAGGCATCACGCATGTCGTCATCGAATCCGGCGGCTTTAGCGAATATTCGCACGGCGATCATACGCTGGAAGATGATGTTTTGGCGATTGCCAACCAATACAACATGAAGGTCATCGGGCCAAATTGCGTGGGAACCGTTAATTTTGACTGGAAAATGATGATGCCGTTTGCCTTCTTCAAGGATCTTCCCGTGGGCGGCAGGCTGGCCCTCATTGCGCAAAGTGGCGGCGTGGGCGGTTCTTATATGCGCGGGGTGGGAGGCTACGGCATCAAGCCCGGCAAGTTTGCGGCCACCGGCAACAAACTCCAGCTCGATGAAGTTGACTTTCTGGATTATTTTATCAAAGATCCCCAAATGGACGTCATCGCCCTGTATCTGGAAGGGTTCAAAAGAGGACGGGCGTTTTTTGATCTGGCCCGCGCCTGCGACAAACCGATCATCATTCAAAAATCAAACCGCTCTGAGTTCAGCGCTAAGATCGCGCAGTCTCACACCACGGCGCTTTCCAATGACGATTCCGTGGTTGAAGGCGCGCTCATTCAAGCCGCGGCGATCCGCGTGGATGATGAGCTGGAACTCATCAACGCCATCCGGGTCGTCCGCATGCCGCCCATGAAAGGCACCCGTGTAGCGGTACTGTCGCGCTCCGGCGGCCACGCGGTGCTGTCCGCCGACGCCTGCGCGAAATATGGTTTTGAGATGGTCCCCTTCCCTCCCGCGTTTATTGAAAAGCTTAAAACCATTTATAACACGCGTGTTATCGCGCATCAGAATCCGCTGGATCTGGGCGAGATCTTCGACTACACCATTTTCACGGATATTCTGGAAGAAGCCCTCAAACTGGACACTTACGACGGCGTCTTGTTCAATCATCTGTATTCTTCCGATTTTGAGGGAGAAATGTCGCGGACATTTCTGGCCGGTGTGGAAAAGTTGGTGGCCAAATACCAAAAACCGGTTTGCCTGACGATGATTTCCGATCGCGAAGAAATTCTTAAAGTTCAACAGAGTCAGCCCTTCCCCGTTTTCACGTCGCCGTTGGAAGGGGCCACGGCGCTCTTTGTGTCCCGGACGTATCATGAACGAAAAACCGCTCGCAACAACCGCGGCAGGTTGGAAGATTACGCGCTGGATCTGGAAACCGTAAAGCGGATCCGTGAACGCTGCCTGGACCAGCAGCGCATCCCCCTGACGGATGAAGCCCTGACCATTGCCGCCGCAGCGGGGTTGCAGCCCGTTCGCGACTTGCTTCTGAAAGATGAAATCGCTCCCGGGAAAGTCCCCCTGCATTATCCTCTGGCCGTCAAACTCATTTCGCGCGATGCCTCCCATAAATCCGACGTGGGCGGCGTTGCGATAAACATCCGCAACAAAAAACAGTTGTCGGAAACCCTCGCCGGGATGAAAGGCAAAATGCAGCAACTGAAGCAGCCACCGATCATCGACGGGTATCTGCTTCAGGAAATGGCGCCAGCGGGAATTGAATGCTTTGTCGGGGGACGGCGCGATCCCGCATTTGGACCCATCATCATGGTTGGTCTGGGTGGAATTTTTATCGAAATTTTTAAAGATACGTCGATCCGTCTGGCGCCGGTGACTCAAAATGAAGCGGCGGCAATGCTCCGGGAGTTGAAAGCATATCCGCTACTGAAAGGCACCAGAGGCAAAGGCCCCGCGGACTGTCAGGCCTTGATGGATGTGGTTTGTCGGGTGTCCGCGCTGCTTGACGCCTGCCCGGATATTTCTGAAATTGACCTCAATCCGGTTATTGTTCACCCGGAGGGCCAAGGGGTAAGCATTGTGGACGCTCGTGTCTTTTTCGCGAACGCATCCAAGGAATGAATCGCGCTTTGCTGATCTGCCGCATAACCCTGTCATCGTAAAGGACTTGACCGTCATGAATTTATTTAAAAAAATACTGATCGCCTTGATCGTCTTGGTTGTTTTTATCGGTATCGCCGGATTTTTTGTTCTCCCTGCGGTTCTCAAACCGGTTCTGACCAAAAAAATTTCCGAAACCCTCCACCGGGAAACAGCGGTTGAGCAGATTAAAATCAACCCTTTCGATCTTTCCGCAACGATCAGGGGTTTCAAACTGGCCGATCCCGGAGAGAAAACGCCCTTTGTTTCTTTTAAAGAGCTGCACGTGAATGTCGATGTCGCGACGTCGATCTTCAGGCGGGCTTTAATTCTGGAGGAAGTGCGCCTTGACCAGCCTTACATCGGTGTCACAAGAAAGACAGACGGGACTTATAATTTTTCCGATCTGATTCCGAAGGAGGAAACAAAAAAAGAAGAGCCCTCAAAGCCTTTTCTTTTTTCAGTCAACAATATTCAAATCGCTGGCGGAAACATTGATTTTCGCGACAAGCCCAACAGAACCGATCACACCATACGGGAGCTCAATATCTCGGTTCCTTTTGTTTCCAATATTGATTACTACATGAAAAATTTTGTTGAACCCAAATTTTCAGCCATCGTCAATGGCCATGCCCTTGCCGTCGTCGGCAAAACCCAACCCTTTCGGACGTCGCGAGAAAGCCTGATTGATATTGACCTGAAGGATATTGATATCCCCTTTTATCTGCAATATGTACCGATTAAGATGAATTTCAAACTTACTGAGGCGCGTCTGGATACGAAGCTTCAACTGCACTACATCATACACAAGGACAAATCGCCCGAATTGAAACTGACAGGCCAAGCCGCCTTAAAAAACGTGATTCTGGATGATTTACGGGGAAATAAGATCCTGCGGCTTCCCGCTCTAACCGTGATCCTTTCCGCAGTCGAACCATTTGTTCCCAAAGTTCATCTGGCACAAATTACGCTCGACACCCCGCAACTGTTCATCCGGCGGGATAAAGAGGGTAATATCAACCTGCAAAATCTTGTCGGGTCCAACAAAAAAGAAGTGCAAGCCAAACCCAAAACCGCTCAGGCTAAGGCCGCTGATCAAGCCGGAAAGAAAAACGAACTAAGCTTACTTGTTGACGCTTTGCTGATCGACAAAGCCGACATCACGTTCATGGACGCCAAACCGGCAAAGCCTGTGAAAATTCAAATCAATCCCCTTCGCCTGAATGTTTCCAAGTTCTCACTGAAGAAGGGAAACAGCGCCGATGTTGATCTGGCCCTGACGATTGATAAAAAGGGGACGATCTCCGCGGCTGGACCCGTCGTCATCGAACCACTTTCGGCCAATCTGGCCCTGAATGCAAAGGGCCTGGACATCCGACCGTTCCAGCCTTATTTTACGGAGTCCGTGAAAATAGATGTCACACGCGGTTCCATCTCCACAGCAGGAAAATTTTCTCTGACGATGGACGCAAAAAGCAAACCGAGCATCAAATACCAGGGCAATCTTTCCGTGGACAATCTGGCAACTCTCGACATGGTCAAATCACATGATTTTCTGAAATGGAAGCAACTGAATTTCCAGTCCCTTGCGGCAGGCTACAATCCACTTTTTGTAAACATCAAAGAAATCTCGCTTACAGACTTCTTTGCCAAAATCGTCATCAATCAAGGCGGCAGCACCAATCTTCAGGACATCACCGGAACAACGAAAGCCGAGGCAGCCAAACCCAAAACTGATCAGGAAAAACAGCCTGCCCCGCCTGCCCAGAGCGCGAAAACGGAGGAAAAGCCACCGGATATTAAAATCGGTAAAATCAGTTTTTACGGCGGCACGGTTGATTTTGCCGACCATAACATCAAGCCGAACTATGCGGTAACCATGCTCAATCTCAAAGGCAACGTCACAGGACTTTCCTCGCAGGAAATCTCCCGCGCCAAAGTGGATTTAAAGGGAAACATCGGCTACGGCTCGCCCCTCGAAATTGCAGGCGCGGTCAACCCGCTGAAAAAAGACCTTTTTGCTGATATTAAAATCAGCTTTAAAGACCTGGAGATGAATCAGGTCACGCCTTATACCAGCAGGTATCTGGGCTATCCGATCACCAAAGGCAAACTCAACTTTGATGTGGCCTATCTGATTGATAAAAGAAAATTAACCGCATCCAACAAAGTTTTCTTTGACCAGCTGACCTTCGGAGAAAAGGTAGAAAGTCCCGAGGCCGTCAAAGCCCCTGTGACACTGGCGGTTTCTCTCTTAACCGACCGCAAGGGACAGATCAATCTGGACATTCCGCTCACCGGAAGCCTTGACGATCCGAAATTTAAAATCTGGCCGATTGTCTGGCAGATTCTGGTGAACTTGATTACCAAGGCCGTCACAGCCCCCTTCTCGCTTTTGTCCTCTCTGATCGGCGGTGGAGAGGAAATGAGCTTTGTCGAGTTTGAATATGGCAGCGCGTCGCTCACGGAAGCGGGCCTAAAAAAGATCGACGCCCTGACCAAAGCACTCTATGAACGCCCCAACATGAAGCTGGAGATTGAAGCCTATGTTGATCCCGCTCAGGATAAAGAAGCATTGAAAAAAGCCGAGTTAAACCGTTTGGTGAAAACGCAGAAGGTCAAGGAAATGATCAATCAGGGGCAGACACCGGCGCAGCTTGCGGAAATTTCGATTACCGACGCCGAATATGCAAAATATCTGACCCTGGTCTATAAAGCCGCCGATATACCGAAACCGCGTACAGCGCTGGGTATCGCCAAAACCATCCCGCCTGCGGAAATGGAAAAGCTGATCCATGACAACATCGTCATTACGGAGGGTGATCTTGCACAGCTTGCAACCCGGCGCGCCCAATCCGTGCGCGAGCAGTTCCTGAAAACGGGCAAAGTCGAACCGGCGCGGATATTTTTAGTTAAAGCCCCGACGCTTAAGCCGGAGAAAAAAGAAAAAGTGAAGGATAGCCGGGTCGGTTTTAAATTGAAATGAGAAATCTGAAAAAACATAGATCGACAGTCATCCTGCTGTGCCTGAGCTTTGTTTTAAGCGCCTGCTCAATGCTCTGCCCGATACAATATCCGGTCACGACACCATCTGGGCAGTGTATGCCGTCTTTTCCGGATGGGGACGGCTGGTATGGGGCGGACGGCGCTTATTCCATTATGCTGGATAAACAGCGCACCCTCTGGCTGTTCGGCGATACGTTTGCGGCAGATGACCGGGAGCGGAAAGACCGTATCGGTATGGATGTTATCCTGGGCACAACGTTGGCTGTTTCCACTTGTTCCGAAAATGCCGCCTTTAAAATTCAGTACTACCTGAAGAAAAAAAATGGAAAATTCGTTTCATCCTTTGGCGAAAACGAATGGCTCTGGCCACAGGATCCATTTATCGCGAAAAACGTCCTGTATATCCCCCTGCTTGTTATTCAAGCACTGCCGGACACTCAACCGCCCTTCAATTTCAAAGTTGCCGGGCACAAAATCGCCCGGATAAAAGATTTCCGGGCGGACAATCCCCATTTGTGGCCAGTGGATTATCTGGATTGGACTCCCGCCCTCGCCTCAGGCATTGAAGCGCTGGCAACCACATCCGTCATGCATAAAAATTACATCTATTTCTATCCCCTCTACCGGCAGAAAAAGGATAAGATCAACATCTCCGGCAACATTCTGGCGCGGATTGCCCTTGATCATTTAGACAAACCGGCAAACAGGCTGGAATATTGGACTGATAAGGGATGGCAAAAGGAAGTGAAGCCGGGGGATGCGAAAATTATTTTTCCAGT
>CAYVFA010000025.1:0-3772 GCA_964450075.1 uncultured Smithella sp. | reverse complement strand
CAGTTTGCCCAAAGCCGTAACCTTGTCGTTACCTATGTCTGCAATTCTTCCGAGGATATCGACCGTCAGGAAAGTTTTCTGCGCAAGAATCTTTTCCTTTATCGGCCGCATGTTTTGAACATCCGGCGCTGACGACAGAATCATAATAACCCGATCTTTTATAGGTCCAGCACTTCACGAACTTTTTTCAAAATGTTCGAAGGCAAAACAGGTTTTTGCAGAAAATGAACATCCTTGAATTTTGTTTCTTCAAGGTTAATCATATTTTCTGAATATCCGCTCATGAAAATCACCTTCACCTCCGGATTGAGAGCTTTAATTTCAAAGCAGGCCTCTTTACCGCTTTTTTTCGGCATGATGCCGTCCAGCATGACCAGCGCCACCTTTTCTTGATTTTCACGAAATAGGCGTACGGCTTCTTCACCATCGGCGGAATCAATGACCTCATAGCCTTGATCCGCTAATATGGTGGTGATCAGATCTCGAATGCCCGCTTCATCTTCAGCAATCAGAATGGTTTCCGTTCCTCTGGCAGCGATCGTTCTTTCGGTATTTTTCTTTTCACTGACTTCAGGGGCGCGAACGATGGGCAACAGAATTCGGTATCGGGTGCCCTTGCCCAACTCGCTTGCCACGGCAATAAAGCCGTTGTGTTTCTTGACGATGCCGTAAACAATGGCCATACCCAGACCGGTGCCCTTGCCCTGCTCTTTTGTTGTAAAAAAAGGATCAAATATCTTTTCCCGGGTTTCCTGATCCATTCCGATTCCCGTGTCCGCCACGGTGATTTCCGCATAGGAACCCGCTTTCCCGTAACCATTGGTTTTAATGAATTCGTCATTGAGTTCAACCAAATTGGTTTCAATGATAAAGCTGCCTCCCTGAGGCATGGCATCCCGCGCGTTGGTCGCCAGATTCATAAGCACCTGTTCAATCTGCACCTGGTCAACCAGAACCGATAAATTCCGGTCTGCGCACTTTGTCTGTATTTCAATATTTTCGGACAATAAGTGTCCCAGTAATTTCTGAAAATTGAAGACCAGATCGTTGAGATTGAAATGAGCCGAGTGGGTTGTCTGCTGCCGGCTGAAAGCCAGCAGGCTTTTGGTAATGGTTGCGGCCTTTTCGGAATAGTCCAGAATGTGCTTAACGTGCTCTTTGAGCGGATCATCCTGCTGCATATTCAGATAGGCTAAATACGCGTACCCGATAATAGCCGTCAGGATATTATTAAAATCATGCGCGACGCCTCCCGCCAGCTGACCGATGCCCTCCAGCTTTTGAGATTGCCTTAACTGCGCCTCTAGCTGTCTGCGTTCTGTCGTGTCCTCCATGAGCGCCATAAACTTGGTAATAACACCGGCGGTGTTCTTAAGCGGCGACATCGTCAGGAACACCCAGAACAATTTGTCGTCTTTTCTCCTGTTGCATAATTCACCGCGCCAGACCTTATTTGACTTTATGGTTGCCCACATATCTTTATAAACATCAGCATTGGTTTCCTGCGTCTTCAGGAAGCTTAGATTTCTACCGATCATTTCCTGATCGGTGTATCCGCTGACCTGCAAAAACTTCGGATTGACGTATTCAATGACTCCGCTGAGATCGGTTAAGATAATGGCTGCCGGACTTTCTTCAACCGCCTGCGTAAGGCCGAGTAATTTCTCTTCCGCACGCTTACGTTCATCGATTTCCCGGTTTAAGCGCGAATTGACCTGTTCCAGCTCCATGACTTTCTGTTCCAGCTTACTGAAAAGCACTTCATTATACTGCCTGAAATACTCCATTTCCGACCCCAGGGGTTGCTTATTTGCAGAGGGGTGGACAAGCTCTTCGGTGATAAATTCATTGAGCAACTCCATAAAGACCTTGGGTTCTTGAGGCTTGATGATGAAGCGATCCGCGCCGAGTTTTAACGCAAGCGCTTCATCCTTGGGACCGGTATAAGTTGCTGTATAAAAGATAAAAGGAATATGCCTTAAACGTTCATCCGATTTCCAGATCTTGCATAATGCGTATCCATCCATCACCGGCATGAGAATATCACTGATCACCAGATCCGGCGGATCAGCATAAGCTTTCTCCAGAGCTGTCTTACCATTCTCCGCGGACGTGACTTTCAGTTGATGCGCCTCCAGCATCTTTTCCAGAACATAACGATTTTCAGCAATATCATCAACCACCAGTATTTTTTTCATATTTTACGCCCTGCCTTATGATTGTTTTACAAGATGAAGTTCTACTTCGGTCATAAACGTGTCCGGATTAATGGGCTTTTCGATATAACCATTACACCCGACCTCCATGGCTTTTTCGCGGTCGCCCACCATGGCATGGGACGTTACGGCAACAATGGGCGTTCTCGAAAGTTGCGGATTGGCACGCAGATTTTGAGCAACGGTGTAACCATCCATAATCGGAAGCTGAATGTCCAGCAAAATCAAATCCGGCTTTAATTCACAGGCCATATCAATCCCCGCCTGGCCGTCCATGGCGGCATGAACCTGATAGCCGTTCTTTTCCAGAATGAACCTGACCAGATACAGGTTTTGTTCATTATCTTCGATAACAAGAATATTCCCCTTCATACCCTTTCTCCTTCGTTTGGCAATATTAAACTAAAGGTGCTGCCCTGGCCCCAAACGCTTTCCACTTTGATTTCACCGCCCAGCAGATTCGCCAGCTTCTTGCTGATGGCCAGACCTAATCCCGTACCGTCATATTTCCGGGTGATGCCGGATTCAATCTGACGAAAAGCATTGAAAAGAATGTCCATATCTTCCGGTTTGATGCCAATCCCCGAATCCTGCACAGCGATAATAATGTTACTTTCATGCACGGCACAATTTAACCGGACAAACCCCTGCTCCGTAAATTTGACGGCATTACTGATTAAGTTCAACAAAATCTGCTCCACGCGACGCCGGTCGCTTTTGATCAGGCCGATCTCGGGCGCAAGGGTCGCGGAAAGCTCAATCCCTTTCTTGTCGGCCAGCGGTTGTGAACTTTTCACCACTTTTTCAACACAATCGCGCAGATTGAACGTTTCATGAACCACGTTGAGTTGCTGGGCTTCAATTTTGGAAATATCCAGAACATCGTTGATGAGTTCCAGCAGATGTTTGGCGCTGTTGTAAACCATCTGGAGCTGTTTATTCTGCTCTGCATTTAACGGCCCGGCCAGGTGCTGAAGCAAAATGCCGGTAAAACCAATGATCGAATTAAGCGGCGTGCGCAGCTCATGGGACATGGTCGCCAAAAATGCGGATTTCAATTGGTCGGCTGCCTGCGCTTTCTCCACAGCGGCCGCCAGCTGGGCCGTTCGCTCGATAATGCGTTGTTCCATTTCCTCATTAATTTTTTTTAATTCCAGCGTTCGCGCATTAACTTGATGTTTTAAAACAAGACTTCCCGCCAGACTCATGAGCAAGACAACGCCGGCAATGAGAGCCAGGATTTGCAGCCATACCGGAATTTTGAAACGGACTTCTTCGGATGTCCATCGCTTCAGAGACGCATAATAGGCCGACTGGTTGTCTTTCTTCAGACCGGAAAGATGCTTGTCAATGGCGGCAAGCAACTGTCCGGAATCGTTTTTGGGCGCCGCGAAAAAGAGGTCGGAAGGTTCAAAAACAACCGCCGTGTTCTCCAGTCCAAATTGCTTTGCATGCCTCATCCCGTAAAAACGGTTGGTGATGGCCGCATGGGCGCCACCTCGGGCGACCGTCTCAAACATGGTTTTGTAATCCGGCACCGCAATGAGGGTGACGTT
>CAYVFA010000024.1:0-20879 GCA_964450075.1 uncultured Smithella sp. | reverse complement strand
TCAAAGATGCCTTTGAAGCCCCTGAACTGATCCACCAGATTGCTGTCCAGCGTTATGGTTGACTGCTTGGGCATGATAAACAAGCTAAGCAAAGACAGAATATCCGCCGGTCTGTTGTTAAAAGGCGTGGCGGTGAGAAGAATGACTGTTTTTTCACGGCAGATATTTTTCAATAAGTCGTAGTCTTGGGTATCCTGATTTCGGAAACGGTGAGCTTCGTCAATAATGACGACTTCAATGTCTTCGAGTTTTTTGACAAACTCCAGCGTGTTTTCCAGATCGCCCAGTGAGCGGACTTTCCAATCGTTCAGTTTGAATTGCTCAACGTATTTCTTCCAGCCCGAATTCAGATTTCTATCGCCGACCAGACCGGGAGGACAGATAACGATGCCGCGCCTGCCCAGTTGCTTGGCCACGGCGCAGGCGATAATTGTTTTACCCAAACCGACAACGTCGGCAATGATGACACCGTTGTAATCGTCAATAATTTTCAGCGCCTGTTTGACTGCATCCAGTTGGTACTGATACGGTTTGTAACCGTTTTTTTCCATGAGTGAGATGATTGAATCACCCACTTTTTTCTGATCAAAGGCATCAAGATATGTTTTCAAGATCAGGCAAAAGGCTTCAAAAGGTGAAACATCTTTGATAAGCGTTTCTCTTTCTATGACCTCAATCAGCCGCTTTTTTGTTTCTTCATGTTCGGTGATAGTGGTTGCCTGACTCCAGAGATGATCGAAATACTCCTCCGCGTCTTCAAAACCGTAATCGCTGATTTCCACATTAAATTCGTTTTGCGTGGAAAGCCCCGCCTGCGTCAGATTACTGGAGCCGGTAATGAACAAGGCATTTTTCCCGACCTGGTCCTGCTCCAGCTTGAAAATGTATAATTTGGCGTGATTGGGTTCGTATGTTTTGCGGATAATCAGCTTGTCGTTTTTAATCAAGTCAACAAAATAGCGAACCTGCTGATAAAATTCTTCGGTATCGAAGTATTCCGTGTTGAGTGATTTTTTTATGGATTCAAAATAATTATATGTTTTTTCTTCATCCGATGATTGATCGGTTTCGGCATATTCAATGAGTCCATGATTGAAGCGATCAATATTCAGGCCGACCAGAATTTTTACTGAAACTTCAGGATTCTTTTGAAGAGCGGAATAGAGTTCCCGAATACCGGAGAAATAAAAAAAGCCGACGAGAAATTTTAACTCCTCGCTTTTGGAAATTAATTCGATCAGCCGTTTTTTAAGATCGTTTTTTTTGTTGTTGGTGATGAAATTCGACATGAGCAGGAGGCGCTCCGTAGTTTATTGCAGATTATAATACAACTTCTTGATTACATTGCAAGAATAAATATTTTTTTGATATAAATTCTTACAAAATCTCCACCCTTATTCTTATGTCATATGAATTCTTCTGTCGCAAAAAATATTTTCATTACTCTTCTGGATTCTCCGGTCGCGCCGGGGAATGACAGGGGTGATGGATGCCCTCCAAACTTTAAGATTTCTCACCCGCTTGTGGCGGGATTTACCCTGAAGGGCACTTCGCGGAATGACATTCACGCCAAGGCCGGTAGCGACTAAATATAGTTATGCAAAATTGAATTGATTGATTGAAATTGATAATTGAATTGATTGATTATTATTATTGAATTGAATTGAATTATTAATTATTGATTGATATTGATATTGATTGATTGATAAGAACTTGCTTTTAGTTGATGGCAGTATAAGAACGTTGACACTAAACAGATGATACGAGTAAGGTATTCACGAATCAGGACAGGCATCCAGTAAAAGTTTTCGCGCAGGAATGTTATTACTCTTGCTTATTGTAAGTAATTCTTTTTTAATTATTTGTAAATAATAAAAAAACGTCACTATTACACCTATTTTATTGATGTCAAAATATTCTATGGAAAATCAGAAGTCTGTAAATCTCGAGAAAAGTTTGAGTGCATTTTTTTCTTCAACTGCTCTTCTAGATTCCACATTGAACCCATCATAGGCATTAATTCCTTTTATAGTTTCAGTCGTAATAATTTCAGGTGCGAACGGATAGTCGCTGCCGAAAAGAATATGCGAATCATCAACTAACTCCTGAAGAGATCGCAGAGCATAGGGAGAAGCAGAAAGACCAGTATCGTAATATAAACGTCTGAGATAAAATAAAGCATCCTTCGGCGCTTTCTGCGCTGCGCCGGGCCATGTAAATGTTCCAAGTGATATGCGCCAAGCCAGATAAGGAGCAGTGCCTCCGGCATGTGCAAAGAGAAAAGATATATCCGAATATTTTTCCAGCGTGCCGCTGAATATTAAATTAGCTATTGCCCTTGTCGTATCGAAAGTGACTTCCATCAGAAAGGTTGGCACATGCGGACCAAGCGGGTTTCCACCGGGAGGATCAGTAGGATGAACATAAACGACAGCTTTCCTGCGATTCAGCTCAACAAATACTTCATCAAACGCTTGATCGCCCAAATACTTCCCAGCATAATTAGTCAACAAGACAACACCGTCAAGATGTAGCTTGTCTACAGAATATTCAATCTCTTTCAGCGTTTTTCCCACATCCGGCAGAGGAAGAGTTGCATAGGCGCCAAATCTATGCGGATGATCCGTTATCAATCTTGCGGATATTTCATTACACCTGCGGGCAAGATTAAAAGCAAAATCAGCATCATTAAAATATACACCGGGACTCGAAATTGATGTGATTGCAGCTCTAATGGCGTTTCGATCCATCATCTCCAGCGTTGTTTCCACCGACCACGAAGGAAGATTAATACCCAGAGAGCTTGAAACACCGATCCTCGCCAGTGAATCTACATAAGCAGATGGGATGATATGATGATGGATGTCTATACGGTAAGATTCTTCTGTCACGTTATTCTCTATTGATAAGAACTTGCTTTTAGTTGATGGCAGTATAAGAAACGCACTCTTGTGTGTCAAGAATATTTTAGCACAAGATGTGGGGTGTGGTGCCAATGGCCGAGTTGAAGGCGTATTGCGACATCCGTTCTTTTGAGACATCTGTTCATCGTTTGGTTGTGTTACCTGCCGAACAGGCATTTCCCCCGGAATTCAAACAGACCTCGCCGTCACGTCATGTTTTCAAATGCGTCATGACGTCAGGATTGAATGTAATCGTCGCATGAATATTCAGGATCGGCGTAATAGTCGGCTTGTGGATGTGGAGTATGTGCGAAGGAATCGGAGGTTTTGGATTCGGATAATGTGACGGCACAGATTTTCGGCCTGTCTGCCGTGCGGGCACAGGCAGGTGGAGGCCTTGATCGGACGAGCCAGAGTTCCAGATGCGTGAGGATATCACGGATGACCTGTTGGTCTTCGATGAAGCTGATGATCTGCATGACGCCTTGACATTTCGGACAAACCAAAGGGTCAACCTGATATATTTTTTGAATCAGTCTTGCCCAGCTTTTTCTTAAGGCTTTTACATTGCCCTCCGGTTCGAGAATACAGGGGATGGCATCGTCTTTCCCAGTTTCTTTTCGTTTTCCCCGTGAGACATTACTGTAATACCCGTAGTATCTGACCATCTGCTCGCCCCGGTTGGGGATATGCGAACACATGGCCGCCAGCCATTCCAAAGCGGGAAAGTTCTTACTTGTCCGGCCATCTCTTGATGAATAGATGACCGTGCCTTCATGTTCCAGATAACGCATCCGTTCCTGCGAGAACGATGCTCGAATAATGTAGCGCGCAAGATTTTCCAGGGCGGTTTCATCTTTCGGCAAAATCCGGTTGCCGCAGAATATGTTGAAGCCGGAATGCCGCCATGTCGAGAGCATGGCAACCAGCTCTTTCGTTATCTTTCCCCTGTTCAGGAGCATCCTGAATACTTTGTGCCGGAAGATGGTTTCCAGCTTCTTGATCTCCAGAGGAGGGGCGACGCGGAACATTCCTTTGTTCCCGTAAAAGCAGCCGTCTGTCAGGAGGATGTGGCAGTGGGGATTGAATCCTAAAAAATCACCGAAAGTCTGGACGGCGATGATCGCGCCGGGGATGGGTCCCTTTTCCGGTACGGCCTCTTGCATGAAAACCTTCAGGGATTCCCAGGCGCAACGGCTAAGGGCGGCAAGAAGTTTTCGATCAAGCTCGGTTTTCTTGATGTGCGCAAAATAATAAAAGCCCAAATGGAACAAGCCAAGGCGACCGGGAAACCAAAAAAAGATATCCATTCAGGAAGTATCCAGCCTGAAAGGGTGATGGGCAAATGATAAAAAATCCTGAAAAGGTGCAACAAGGCGACACAAAGAAAGATCATTCCCGTAAGGGCGATGTAGAGTTTTGAGAACATGTTAAACCCCCATAATTTTATTGTCCACAGAAGAGTGTGACCAGCGCTACGGCGGTTGAATGGGGCGGGGAGTTCTGTGTCTGGTTATGCTGGAGAAGGCAAATGGACAAGCCCACGCGAGCGCCAAATTCGTGAAGCATTAATGAAACGTGTTTTTTCGTTCTATCCTGCAAGTGGGACAATCTGTGTATTTAGCAGGCCGATTGGCGCATTGGCCAATTTTACACCTCGGCGGCTGCGCGGCAAGTCGGCCGGCTTTGATGATGCGGTGCAGGGATCAGGCGGCAGCCAGCGCTCGCCTGAGCAGCACCATCTGGCCGGCATGATACAGGTTGTGTTGAGTCACGCCGATGAACTGATCATATGCGGTGTAAGCGATCTCTGGGATGAGCGGCTTGTCGAGCCGTTCTGGCGGGAACGCACGCACCGCTTGACGGAGCTGCTGGTTCAACCTGCCCAGTTCCTCCACGGCCTGCTGCCAGTTCTCGGCTGTCGCCGGTGGACATGAAGGCCAATCCTCTTCTGCCGTGATTGGGCGTCCATCACCCGCCAACCTGCGCAGAACGAGAGCATAGTCGCTGCCGATATGCAGAACCAGTTCCCAAATGCTGTGTGCCTTCGGGATGGGACGGCCAATGGCTTGCTCAGCCGATACGCCTTCTAGGGCTTCGAGCACCGAAGGGCCGTGCCAGGCCTCGCCCTCGAGCGCTCGCCGAAGCTGCTCGTCCAGCCGTGCTATCTCCTTATCCGGCATGCGTACCTGCCTTTCTATCGATTTTTGACTGTTTTCCAGCTCTTCAGCCACATTCTGCCCATGCAGGATCAATCAACGCATTGATTGCAAAAACGGTTCACCGGCATCCCAGTAACCGAAAAAGCGCTGTATCGGCGACAAGTCAGAATCATGTTTATCATGGTAGAGTAAACATACTAAAATCTAATACCTATAAAAACCAGTGGTGGGAAATAAAAGTATTGTTTACTCCCGCTATTTTCATCTTTAAAGCTTTCCGGCTTGTTGCTGCCATACAGTCCGAATCCGAACGGCCATTGCACGTTGAGATACAAGGGACAGTTGGAAAGGGTAAAGTCGAATCCGTAGCCCACTCTAAATTCATTCCACACATCAAAACTCTTATAGTGTTTGTTTTCTTTTTTTTCAATAAAGTTGTCATAGATGGGCCAGATCTGATATTCCAGATGGAGTCTGCGCCATAGATATCTTCTGTAACCGATTATCAGGCCTCCTGCATTCGATTGGCCACAATCATACTTTTGATTCAGATAGGCAACTCCAAGCATCATCTCGCCTTTTGCCGTTAGGGTCCTTGTATACTGCAGAGCATAGACATCCACGATGGGATATTCCGGGCAGAAATCTATTGAATTCTTGCGGACAGGCACTTGGTTTGCATTCAGGGCGTTTATCTCAACCGATTTTTCCTGACCTGACGAAAGTGAAAAGAGAAAAAACAGGCTGGACAGGGCGATCAGTGACGGTTTCATGGGCGGCCTTCCCTTTGAGGATTTTTTAAACATCCTATGTTTGTTAAATTTTGCAGCATGAGGTCAATGGACAAAGCGTTACGTTCCACAGCAAAACAAAGTCATTCGCTTCGCCCGCTTTTCAGAAGAATGATCATCGCGGGAAAGCATAATGCGCACAAAAGGACCCAGATGGGCAGCATGGTCCATGCATCAGGCAGATGAGCGTGCAAAGCGAACGGTGTGAAAGCCATCAGGATTAGGCAATAAAATCCGCAAACCAAGGTCATGATCGTCGATAGCACATATCCTTTTGCCTGTCCTTTTAAAAGCCAGAAGGCTGAAAGAACCATCGGAGCAATGATCAAAATAAAATCAAAGGTTGAAATCATGGCCAGGCCTTTCTGCTTCTCCTCACCGGTAAAAATATAATAGACCCATAGACCGGTCCACATCAGTCCGAGTATCAGCGCAAAAGTAAACATCAATCCCGATGCGACAACAGCGCTTTTCTTCCCGGGGACATATTTTTCATATTTTGAAAAATCCAGGCCGGTGATTCCGAAAAGAAAGGAGTAAAATGAAATCCCCAGAATCGCGACATAAAGAAGAAAGTATGTGTCATAGGCGACGGCGAGAGGATAATACAAATAGTCATAGGTGATAAGCGCCTGGGCGCCGAGCCAGAAAAGGATGCCTTCAGCAGAGCCGCGTTTAAAGAGAAGAATGGCTATCAGCAGCAGCGGCGTAAAAATGAAAAGATTGACCACATCGTTGCCAAGCCAGACCGCTCTCCCCCAGGCGCCATCTTTGGCATAGCTCCCGGGGAACGTCAATCCTATCGTTGACTGGAGGATCATCAGTGGGATACATAGCAAAGAAAGAATGATTGCGGTGTTTAAACCGGTTGAGTCTTTGCGGTTATCAGGCTGAACCATAGACATAAACACTCCCCATTAATTTAGATGTCATTAAATGCGCTCATATCCGGTGGAACGGTCGTGCAAAGCCAAGAGACCACTCGAGGCATAGGTACCGACTTTTTCTCTTGATCATTGAGGAATTGCTTTCACAGTAAAGATCAGACTATTCTTTATTATAAATCACCGGCGCTTTATATTTCCAAACTTGCCAGAGTTCATCATGGGTCAACAACTTGACCATAAAATGGGCGACCTGTGTCCTGCTGGTTTTCCCCGGATTGAAAATCGGACTTTTTTTCTTCATCGGCACTACTTCATAGGCCCTGACAGCCGCCTCATCGATGAGGGAGTCGGGCCTGATGGCAATCCATTCACAGTGATTGGACTCTTTAATGTCTTTGAACAGATAATCCCCAGCTATGACATTGTCTGCATGGGGCGGCAAGAGGCGTTTCAATAGGGTGAAGACAAGGCTTTCCGCAAACGTATCTCTTTCACCATGCATTTTGTCTGTGTAGGCGGTGGTGCTCATGAGTATGAATTTTTTTCGACCGGTCGAATGACTCAAGGCCTCCACCACCTTGCTCACGGCATCGCTCACCAGTTTACGCGGTTTGCCGAATATTCCCTTGAAAGTAATGTTGTGACCGAGACAAGAAACAACGGAATCACAGCCTTTTACCAATTCTTTAAACTGTTCAATGGAAAAGTCGTCCACATTTCCGATGATGATTTCCAGGTTGGCGCTTTCCCGTATCTCCTGTGGGAGGATCGCGGTGGAACGTACGAGTAATTTCGCGTATTGGCCTTTGCTGATCAACTGGTGTACCACTAATCTTCCAGTAGCTCCGCTGGCGCCAAGCACTAATGTCTTCATGGTATGCCTCACTGCTGAATTAGGGAACCATCACTTTCCTGATTTGAGCGAACGGGCCAGAATCTCTTGCACCACGTCCGACTTGGCGTCTGCATAATCCTGAACGTACTTCCAGGTCCGGCCTGCCAGTGCGAATTTCGCCTCCTCGTATAACCGCCGGTCCTCATCGTGGGTACGCAACCAATCACGGAAATCCAGCATGCGGTCGATCTCCTCGCATCCTGAGGTGAAAACATGAAGATGGCCGGCCGTGCGGGGTGTTTTGAGCAGGCGATGCTCAAACCACTCCGGCTCACGAATCCTCAATACGAATCCCTGCTCCTGCAGAGGGGGCACATAGGCCGATTCGTCGGCAGCATCCGAGATGGCTAACACCATATCAATTATTGGTTTGGCCGACAAACCCGGAACGGCGGTTGAACCGACATGCTCCAGGAGCAGCACTTTATGGCCAAGCGTATCGCGGATGAGTTCGGCCAATCGTGCAAAGGCGGACGGCCAGCCCGGATCGTAGGGCGCTAGATGGATGGTGCTGTTATGGGGCTCGCATTCACCGATGGTTACTTTAGAGAGATAATTCTCAACCTCATCCGTCTTGGCCGTGAGTTTCTGCATAGGGTCTACGTCCCGCTGCTTTAAAAGTTTCTATCATTCATGTTGCAAAGAGCGACCATGCCTTGCTGACTGTTCCGCATCCGCTACCGCGCGGTCCGCTGCCTGCCGATGGTTGGGCGCCATAGTGATGTGTATTCCGCTGGCTTATAGCGCCACAACGATCAGGACCGCCGACCGTCCCCGGTCAGAGATGCGGCGCCTATGCTACCGTTCGCGCAGTTTCCTTCTGAATAACATCGCCAGAGAGATGGCGGCGCCTGGCAACGTCACTGCCCACAAAGCCCCGCCCCAAATTAAAGAGTGATAGAAGGTCTGCAACGCGACAAATGGCATGATGAGGCCATTCGCAATCATAAACATGCGGACCGTTTTCTGCAATCCCGGTCCCACGAAGGAGAAAGCCGCGAAAAGCGTGGACAGACTCATAAAGCTGTAGCCAAGCAGGTCCACTGAATAGGTGAATGAGTTAAAGACATTGAACAGAAAAGGCCGGATGTGGTCGCTGACATCGCCTCGATAAAGGGCCGGGGCAACGAGAGTCAATTGGACAAAGTAGTTCATGCAGATCAGGGTGCTGTACATCGTCGCGAACACGAGTCCGGTCTGACTCCATATTTTTTTATTCGCAGGGGCGTGACGATGGACGCTGCTCATCATGACCACAAACGAAATCCCGAGCAGCAGGGAAGGGACGAGGAGGACCACGAGTCCATACCAGGTGCTATCGTTCTCCGGCCCGCCGCCTGATCCCATCAGATCAAACCACTCGGCAAACTGCCCGATGACGTAGGCCAGGCTGCAAACGGATGCCAGTAGTGCTGACCAGTAACCGAGTTTGTAGACGTTTTTTTCGGCTTCCATTGTCAACTCCTTTGTTTGGAAAGATACTTGTTCTGGTTCTGTTTTTTTCAGAACTTGTTTACAGAGCTGCAATACGGCATTAATATAATCAAGTGCCACATTCCCCATTTTGTCATCCTTCTATATTGAAAATCAAGGGAATTTTCGAGATTATTAGTAAGCGGCATTTTCTAATCTGATAAATTGATAGTTTTAGCATATAACCTCACCCTTAGATAGTTCGCTTCGACCGATCTCAAAAAGAGACCGGTCTCGGCGAGTTTGCATTGGGGGGTATTTTTTTAGTACGCGCAAGACCTGTTAGTGCCATCCTTCTATTCGTGGTCCGGCAAAAACCGGCCGCAGGTTCTCTTTTCGAAAGTAACAATCTTGACACCGCATACTGAGGACAAAGGCGCAACTAATGAAACAACGCTTTATGGATGACTCGCGGTTGCCAAGGAGGAATCAAGTACTTTCGCGTACTGAGAATACGGATTTAATCGATGCCTACCATATATGGCGTTTTATCCAGTAAGCATCGACGCAAACGAACAGCCAGAGTCCTGGCAACCGCCACTATGGCTTTTTTACCGTTAACGCCACGAGCACGAAGACGCAAATATTTTTCACGTAAAATGGGATCATAGCGAATAACGGTCCAACTGCTTTCCACTCCCATTTGTTTATATTTTTTAGGCTTCATTAACAACACCTGCCCCAGATACTTGTACCACGTGTTAAGTTAGGATTCAGCCATTTTTAAACTATTTCCGATTAAAAGGTTGTGTGAATTGAAAAAATGAGCAAAACAACATTACAGGAAGCACTCCGTAAATGGCTTTTAAGAAAATTAACGATTTATAAAACAATCATTTTTCATGACAATTTATTGTCGATATAATGAATCTTAATTATTTTATTAAAAGTTAATATTGAATTTGATTAGCTGCCGACGTTGTGAATACGGTTGAAATGTGCAAACGGTTAGTTGGATTCGTTTCCCTTTGATTGCGCGTGTATGCTCCTTAACTTCACAATATTGAGAGATTAGTAGCTGCTAATCTTGAATGCCTTTTGCATTCGCCCTTTCCTCGTCCTTTGCCTTTCTGAGACTGTCTTCTGCCTTAACAAATGGGTTTGCCCAAGATATTAATTCATCAAATTCAGCATTCAATGGGAGGGGATTATCTTCAACCCATAGGCCGTAACGTGTCTGGTCAAGTAACGCTTCACAAGTTCTTCTCGGGTAGTTTGCCAATCGGGATTGATAGAAATCCTTGGTAGAATCAAGATAGGTTCGTACTATAAAGTGCTCCCATTGCTTCCACAAGACTTCTTTCTCTTTTATGTCGATAATCTCAGTTCTTTCGGCAAAACGACTGGCCTTGTCCCATGCTCCATCCATTATATCGACAGCCTCTTTGTCAGTTGTCGGAGCACTGTAACCAAAGATTGTTAGCGTCCTTGCCTGACGTAAACCCTTCTTCAGCACCTCCCATTCTGTCTTGATAAAGGGTTCGTGAACATAGTCCTTCATTGCGACAGGATAGAGCAAGCGAGAGGGAACAAGCTCTGTGTCACATTCGGGACAATACATACCGTGTGTGCCGTATGTCGGATGCTCTGGACAATATGTCAAACGGACGTTGCCGTGAAGGTGAAGAATCTTCGGGACCGGAACTTTTTCCCTGATCCGATTCCACGCGTCGAATAGGAATGGATCCCAGTTAAAAGTGGCAACGATATCCTTCGGCCGGAGAGATATCAACAGATGGTCATACAAGGTCGGTGTTTGTGGAAGTTCTAGGCTGCTAAAATAAGCGTATATAATGTCTTCTATTTCTCTCAGAATAGGTAATCCAGGGTTGGTTTCATACAACTCACTATAGATGTTCTCGAAATTGCATCGTCTATTATTGATCCCTGCTCGTTTCAATACTGATTCGAGACCAAGCATTTTTATTAGGTTATCCATTGTCGGGAGCCCTTTGCCATTTGCGTCACCCTTGGGAAATGCTTGGACACTCGCCCCGGCTCCAAGTATGACGATATGGCGTCCCCAGTTACCCGGCTTTTCTATTAGCTGAGCTTTCGTAATTTGCATCCCTTATTCCATAGACCCAACGAAAAAATCAGCAGGAGCGTTACCGATCGGCTGTATTGTTTGTTATGCTTTTTCTTTCTCACAAAATGGAAATTTTTGTCGTGTCCTCATATCCATACTTCTAACTATACCGTCATACCCAGGGAATAGCTGCGATGCATCGATGTTTTCTTTTGATAATAACCAAAGCAACTTACCAGCTTCACCTTGTGGTAGAGTAAAATGGAACATCACAGGGGCAGTCTTTCCAAGTGGACTTTCTGAAATTATCATTTGAATCAGTTTGTCCAGCGGATTTCGTGATGTACGCTGCTCTTTTTCTATCAATTCAATATACTCGAAGGTAAAGAGACCTCTCTGAGCATGAAGGTTAGGATTTGTTGCACCTGGTGCCCCGGTTAGCTCAACGGGAAACTTTGAACCGAGCATGTTAGCTTTATTCACTCCAATGATAAGATTCACTCTATGCAATGCCCAGACTGAAAGATTTTGAACCACTTTTGTATTTTGTACAAACTTTGCAGCATCCTCTGCTGCGAAGTAAGCGGCTGTAAAGGCAGAGTATGACCAATCAAGAAGTCGTGTTGGTAAACCGTGATGTCTTGCAAGTGCCATAAGAGGAATGAAATCGTTTGTTGGCCAAGAAAGTTTGAGCTCCGATAGAAGCCCTGGGGCAATTATTGCTCCGTTAAGTTCTTTGTTATATTGAACTAGTCGGTGACGCCATTCAGAGGAGTCATTCGGTATTTGTAATCCATTTCGATCAGCCAATTGGAAAAAATCCCACAAAAGATTGAATTCTGCCATGACTTGGCATGCAGTAAGGTCACAGTTTAAATGAACATAAGGTGATGATCGGGATAGCCTCAACAGTTTTTCCTGTTCTTGTAGTCGAAGAGCTGACGCAAGGAGTTGATAATCATTATCATTGCCGTGCCCCCGGAATATCCAATCATAATTGGCGGGTATTCGTTCAAAATATGGGCCTCGTGGTGAGATTGCATCAATAAATTCAGTTGCCGAATTACAATGAATATTGCAAACTACTTCGTGTTTCAGCACTACTTTCTCCATTTATAACCCGCGAATAATTTATTACAATTACTCAAAGCATCACGACAAGCTGAGCCGGAACAGCCCAAGGGGCTGCGATCGGCTGTGGCGATGGGTTAGCCGATTTTATAAACTTTTAAACCAATTTTTATCTACTGTAACTTTTTCTATCATTTCTGTTACTAAACCTAGCTGAAATTCTTTTAATTTGTCTGCTAACTGATCACCATCTACAAGATCAATGGGTGGCGCACCGTCACGCGTTGCTTCTTTGATAGCAGCGGGCGTAAATGTACCTGTGGTTATAAATAAACCTTTGTCAGCACGCCCGACCATTGCGCCACGAAAATCACGAATGTCACTTGCTGATATAGAGCCTTGATACTTCTTGCATTGGAAAATAACGTGAAAACTCATGAAGCCATGAATTTTAGCAATACCTTTTCCATCAATGCCACCATCACCCGTACGCCCCGTTACTTCTACCTGAACAAAACCTGATTCCCTTAATAAACGTTGCGTAAGTCTTTCAAAAGCATCTGCGGAAATCTCTTTTGTAAGAAGATGATATAGCTCTTCACGCCATCCCTGTGCCTCTGGTGTATCATTATCAACTAACTCGATTTCTTCATTTTTCGTTTTTTTGTTTTTAATTTTTGATTCAGCCTTATCTGCTTCCCGTACCTCTTTGACTACCACGTGTGGTTCAACATGTTTATCTTCTTTTGCCAGTAGAGTTAGAGACCATACGCCCCTGCTTGAATTTTCAAGATACCCATATTTTTTAAGATACGTTCTTGCCCATGCGAGACGATATGCAATTTCCGTTTGATTGCTTTTATCCGGATTATGAGGAATAGATGATATTGACTCATCAATATTTTCTTGTTCAAGAACCTTTTCATAAATCTCATCTATTGATCCAGAACCACCAAGAGCAAACAATGCATCAAGTAGCGGATTCATCAGCGAATCAAATGTCGGCATTTGTTTTGTCATATGTCATCCTTTTTTATGGCTAACGAAAAGCTGAGCCAGAGCAGTCCAGCGGGCCGCGATCGGGTGCAGCGCCTTGTTGGCGCTTAATTTCTACCGCAAGAAAATGAACATCCAGAACAATTTATAAATTTAAAAATAACACGGCAAGGTAATCATTATCAAATGAAATCTTCGATAACTACTCTTATTATCATTTTATTGACTTCAGCGACTTCATGGAAAAAGCCACTATTATTCCAATTGTAAATCAAAGCGATTTTTGTCAGTCCCGGAACCCTGCAGGAAGCGCCGGCGAATAAACTGACCACCTAAAGGTAACGCGAGGTCACGTAGGTCTGGAGCGTCGTCGGCTTCCTCAACGCATAGCCGCAGTTTTCTATAAAGATAAATGAAAAAGCTTCTGAGCATTCAAGCTGCAAAATAGTTCTTGTAAAAACACTACACAAAAGATATCTTAGGGGTAGCGATTTGACACAGGAGCGGGTGAAACCATGGTAAAAGTCCCTCAAAAGTATAACCAAAAAGCTACCCCTAATAATTTTAGCCCAGTTGTGATCCCTCAAAATGCTCCTGACGGCCTCCAAATTTGGTCACGCTGGTACTTTGATCATGCCGTAACAACCGTCGAGCGGTCCCGGAAAGAACAAAGGCGGGATTTGACCCTTTTTCTTCAGTTCATGGAGCTGACTGAGAAAACAGACGACCGGCCCAAATGGACGCCCCGGCTTTCCGAAGCGTTTAAAGCTCATTTAAAGAGCGCGATCCATGAGGATGGCTCCCGCCAATGGTCCGACCGGACCATTAACCGGGTTTTGACTCATTTGAAGACATTTGCGAAATGGGTGCATGGTTTAAGGCCTTTTCCCCTGGGCAATCCCATGACAAAGATCAAGTCTCTTCCTTTAACTAACTCCCTGGAGATCGAGCGGGCCATAACAACCGGTGAGCGCCGCAGAATTCTGGACGCATCGGATCTACTTTTGAGCATCGGAGGGAGAAGTAAATCCCGCCGACGTTATGCCGGCGGAGAGGAACGACCCCGGCGCAAAGGATACCGACCCTACCGGAACCGGGCCATTATTTATACCCTCACCGAAACCGGGATGAGGCGGCGGGCGGTAACGTCGATCAACCTGGCCGACGTCGATTTTGAGAAGCGAAAAGTCACGGTCGAGGAAAAAGGAGGGATGCGGCACACGTACCAGATAAATAAGGAAGGGCTGGCCGCGATCCGGGACTATATCCAAGACGAACGGGAAGTCGATTTTGACAAATGGCAGTCCCCTTCCCTTTTCCTTTCCCCCTGCACAAATCCACACGGCAACGGGCGTTTAACCGTGAAGGTCATCAACCAGGTTTGGGATGATGTCTGCAAGGTTGCCGAGGTCAAAGGAAAAACGCCTCACAGCGCCCGCCACGCGATGGGGCGCTACATCATCGAAAAGACCGGAAACGTCGCAGCGGTCCAAAGACAACTAGGCCACAAGAACGCGGCCTATTCGATGCAGTATTCCCGGATCACCGATGAAGAGTTGAATGTAATATTAGATGATAGATAGATACATATATAAAGGATGCAAATTAAACTGGGATTACTCCTACACTCCTCGTTGAACGAAATATTTGCACCCAACATCAACCGTTTTGGGTGGAATATCTTTATCTTTTTCCCCTTTTTGTTTTGAAAACCATGTACATTTACCGAGAAATGTATCACCTCCTATCTGCTGATAGGTACAATCCCAACAGTTTTTCAAGGTGGTAGCAGTAGAATTATTGCTCTCATTCATGTCACGATTTCCTTTTTAATATTATCCATGCTTATTCCTTCTCAACTCCCTGGTTGGAAAATTTCTTTGACGATATACTGGAGCCGCTGTTTTCCGGCAAATCGTTGTCCATGGACTTATTGTTTCAAAGCAAAAGCACGTAAATCATTCTTGATATAGTATTTTGCGCCGTAATTCTTTAGAAGTGTTTCAACGTCATATAGAAATTTTTGCCAATTGACTGTTTGCTCGTATTCTTTCATATGGTTCAATTTTCCCACTTTCCAGAATTGAACATATTTATGTGCTTTACGTATTAGACTAAGCGCCTGGTCTGGATCAATAACCGGCTCGAGGCTGATCCATGTATAAATTCCAGCCTTATGTGCGCGTTTGAGAATTTCCAACCGGTCATTTACCGTGGATGCTTTAGGTTCACATTCCTGCCGTTTCTCATCATCAACAAAACTGAGCGTTATGCCAAGATGCGTGTCTGCCTTTCCCATAAGCTCTAAGTCATCTTGAACAAGATCGGCACAGCCTTTGGTAAGGATTTGACTTTTCAAACCATACGCTTGGACAATTCCTAACACTTGTCTGGTTAGACGCTCATCACGTTCAAGTGGTTGATAAGGGTCACTCAGAAAGCAAAATAGAATGCGTCTTTGATCACCGCGTAATTTCCTTGCATCTCTTTCAAAAAGCTCTATGACCTTTTGGCGGGGCCTAACAACAGAGTGCCATTTTTCGCCTGTTGTCCGCATGCAGGCTGGCGCATAGCAGTAGCGACAGCCATGGGTACAGCCAAGATATAGATTACAAGCCAATTCGGAGTACTCTCTTGCTCGTCCTTTAGGTTCATAGACGACATTCATTTGCCTACTCCATTATAACTTTGCATTGTTTCTGTACCTGATTTCTGCCATGCATATATATTACTGCCGTGAATAAAAAAAAGGCCAAAACATTTTTCATCATATGTTATTTGTAAGTATATCATTTTGAAAGGTGAAAAGATAAATATATTTGTTTTGCTTTATGAAACGATTCAAAATTCCTTCATCATTGTTGTCCATCACTAAAAGACGTATTTGGATGCAAAACTTCGCTATCGTTAATCCTGGCCTTCCCAGATTTGGAGTAAATTATCCCGTCTTTGAGTAGACTGCTGATCATGTGCTTGTATTCCGATTCTTTATACTTGGCAAAAACCTTGTGCATTGCATATGAAATAAGGTTTTTGCGCGTCATGGGTAATGTCAGGCTATCCACGATTGCCTGTTGCAAGCGTTGCGGATCATGAATTTCGTCTTTCGCACGCATGTCGAACAGACATCCTTCCACACACTGCTTACCTAGAAACTTGTCATGAGCGTTACAAATAGCATCATTCATAAGTATAAATGCATCTTCATGCCGTGAGCCAAAAAGCAAACGATATTTAGGGATGGTGTGCTCGTATTTTTCTTTGATGCTATAGCAGCATACCTTATCGAAGAATTGTTTCATCAGCCGCATGTATGCGATTGCACAATGCTCTTCTTTTTCGGCAAAAGAAATATCGCTAGTCACAATATCACGCCAGTAATCGCCACCTGCTATCGTATCAATATCTTTCAACGTCATGGTCCTGTCCAGTTCTTCCTCATCTTCATCTTGTTGATTACATTTCAATGCCGCAAGGCCATTGCGTACCAGGGCAGCAGCATTAAAATTTAGTAGTACCTCTATGCTTGAACCTTTAGCAATGTTAGCGTAAATTTCCGCAAGAATATCGAAACGTAATGGTTTGATTCCATAAGGATCAATGTAAACGAAAACGGTGCTGTTCCGACCTGTTTTGGCAATTTCTTTGGCACTTTCTTCAAAACTTTCATGTTTTGTGTAACAGATATCTTGATAATCCCTCATCGCTGCCTGTAGAAGTTTGAAATACTTCCTTTTCTCTTCGATCAATATTGCTGAAACGGTTTTTCCTTTATCCGCAACCTCACGAACCGCTTTGGCGATAATTAACGGAGAACCATCTTCTCCATCTTCAAAGCGACCCGGCCCGGCAAAACAATCAAAAACAACAACAGGTTTTCCCAAACTGCTTACCTTGGTCAGGTATGGCTTTAAGTAGTAGGCGAGAATCATGTCCTTATAAGGTGACCAGGGTTTCTTGCTTTGAAAGAAGTTGTCAGAATTCATGACTTTCCTTTCCCTTTATCCAATGCGTCTTCCACGATTTTGATTTCCGATTTTGTTAGACCATAGAGTTTATAGACCATCTGGTCGATTTCGGCTTCGAGATTTGGTACATGAGGACCGTCAGGCACAGCGAGTATCTTTTGGACAATAGTTAGGACTGAATCTATTTGCTCCTTCGTTGCAAAAGGAATGGGTATTTGTTGCATATACTGGCTTATATATCGTACAAACCCGCCACGTATTGAAGAACTCACATTACGATAAAACCACCATAGTAATTTTGAATTCAAAATGCCAGTAAGCCATTTTTCATTTGTCGGGATTATATACGCCGTATTACCCAAAAAAGATTGACTTTCATCCCAAGTGAATTTTGGATGTTGTGAAATATCCGGATATATAATTTTAGTATTTTCAAATTCATGATAGTAATCAGCAGCGTATCGTTGTAATGCATACCACTCATACCTATCACGTTCTTCAATGCTTCTATTTTCCAATTTATTTTTAAATTTATTCAAATGCTGCAAAACAGATGGATGCTTCTTAATCTCAAAATGCCAAGGGATAAATAAAAAGTATAGATGAGACCGCTCCGCCATCCACTTCCGTATATCTTTGCCACGTAACCAGGGCTTAATAATTTTTTCACATGACGGATCTGCAGCTATTAAAGTGTTTTTAATTTCTTCGGTAATAACAAAAGCTTCATTAAGTCCTGTTTTAACGCCACAATAAAATTTACCATTAATGTATTCGCCCAGCGGTTTGCCGGCTTTGCGTAATTTATCCATCAGTGCCAATATTTCCGGCCGTTCCAGGGTCCATCCTCCGGCTTTTAGCGCGGCGGGAGATAGCGCAAATCCTATCTCTTTCAACGTCTGCTCGGGTTTTTCAATTTGGGCTATGTCGGTAAATGTGGCAGCACTGATCAGGTCATTGGTATCGGGTGTACGTTTTTCCACCAAAATGATAGATGGATAGGTTGTTGCATCAAAGATAGGTAGATCGCCGAAATCAATGATCTGCCTAGGGGTTACTTCTTGCGCCAGCAGTTGACGGGTGTTTTTGCCGTAAGAGGCACGCATGAATTTGTTGGGTGCAATAAAGCATAAATGCGCACCACGATTGAGTAGGTCAATACCGCGTTTATAAAAGTATGTATAAAGATCAGCGGTGCCGCAATAGAACTTAGTAAAGGTTTTAGCTAGATCAGGCTTCAAGGCCTTAATGGATTCCTGACGGACATATGGCGGATTGGCGATAACCACGTCAAAGCCGTTCTTTTCATGAAACACTTCGGAGAAATGGGTATGAAAATCAAAGGTAACGTTGGTTGCCTCTGGATCATACTTTTTAATATTTTTCATCATCTTTGAAAACAAACCGTCAATCTCTGATCGAATTTTATTCTTTTCCGACGGAATGGTTGTTCCAAAATACTGTTTTTTCTTTTCTTCAAGTTGTATACTGATTTCGTCGTCGAGCAGCACATCATGCGGTAAACCCAACAGTGAGTTTCCGCATACAATTTTATAATCCAGGTTGGGCAAAGGCTTGATCTGTTTTATGTCGTCTTCGTCCACAACGAGTGAAAGCCAAAGACGAAGCTTGGCTATTTCAACAGCGCCGGAATCGATGTCCACGCCATAGAGGCTATTTTCAATACATTGCCTTTTAAAATGATATGCTGACCGGGAATTATCTTGAATGAACGTATTTAATACGCCACGAGCCCGAACAATTTCACTCATCATACCCACGGGAAAAGCGCCGCTGCCGATAGCCGGATCGCAGACTTTAATGGAAGATAACTTTTCGTCTATTTTCTTGGCATTTTTGCGGATGCTTTCCGGCAACTGAAAATAATATGTGCTTGTTTCCCTGCCTTCCTTTAGCACACGGGCTTCATTCTCCGTTATTCGCTCACCCGAATAAATAAATGTTTCAATATCTTTCTCCGGAATAGCAGTTGTTTCCGAATGTACGATGGTGAGGTCAAGCTGGCCTTTCTTACCGGCATTGCCAAGCAAATCTGTTTGCATGACGCCAGGCTTCTCATATGTCGCCGTACCTCCATTGAACTGTTGCAGAAGATAGTTGATTAGGCTTTGCCTGCACATATAGTGAACAATTTCGCGCGGTGTGTAGTAAGTGCCTTTCGATTTGCGGTCTTTAATCTCCAGCAAATTCTCAAATACTTTACCCAGCATCTCTGGATCGATAGCCACTTCTTTTTCCAGAGGTTCGTCTTCTTTGACGGTGAAGTTATAGCGGTCAAAGACATCTAGAATGCCGTTTCCAATGTCGCCTTCTTTTGTTTTTTGTGTATTGGAAAATAAATCGTTGGAAATTAAAATGTCTGTGCGCACCCAATCATAGTTATTCATGGGATCAAAAAGACCACCGTTAAGGAAGGGAATTTTGCAGTTGAAGCTGCTATAATAATGGTCATCATGACTACGGTCGATGCGCAATGCTTCGTAAAACAGCGGCTCCAGTATATCGTTAAAGAAATTTTTGTAACCGCCATGCTTTTTTTGGAAGAGTTCTCTTAAAAACTGTTTAGAACCCGTGCCCCAGGCTGAATCTCTTGCAACGCCAAACCAGCCTTTTTTTTGCAGGAAATAAAGAAAGACAATCTGTCCCAGCAACTTTTTGGCAAAGTCAACGGTGTTGACGCCCTTAGCAGCAAAATCCGCCTGAATTTTGTCATCTTTCACCACAATTGCATCGATTTCTTCTTTGGTCCATAGAAAGAGTTCTCTATATTTTTCAAAAAACTCTTTTGTGACTTTTTCTATATTAAAGGCATCTTCCAGGTCGGTAAGCGTCGGCGGATGACCATCATCGGCCATGATGGGTAACAAACGGGTCTGTGCTGTATGGCTGTTTTCATTTTGTCCCACCAGAAAAGACCAGCGTCGTGCGGGCGTGAATTCTTCTCTAGCCTTCATCCTACCGTTTTTGCCTTCTTCAAAGCGGTAATCCATTTTGACCAGGGAAAAACGCCAGTCCTCATTATCCGGTGTGACAAAGGCGACGAGCGCCGCGTCTTTCATTTCACTACCTCGGCTCCCGTTTAGGTAGCGAGCAATGAAATTTCTCTGCATCGTGCGGGCACGCTCAATAGACGTTTCTTTTTTTAGTTTAACAATGAGGATGTCAATTTTATGATCGCCTGAAGCGTATTTGCCGATTCGCTCCAGTGAACTGATATATTGTTTATAGGCGTCGGGAATCTGGTTGCCTTGATTGGCAAAGCAGGCTTTTTCAGATGCATCAACATCGTTTAATAAATTTTTAACAAAAAGACTAAAGCGGCCTTTATCAAATGATGTTTGCAGTGTTCCTTTTACAATATCTCTTGCCTGTTGTTTATCCATTTTGAGAATCGCCTGTTAGATACATGGACAAGATGACTTCGCGTTTGCCGGTTACTTGCGGATTTTGTTCCGCGTAATGGGCCTCCAGAAGCCGGTCCGGTATGTGCATTTGGAGCGTGGCCAGCACTTTGAAAGGATTGGTCAGTTCCGAATTCAATTTATTAAGTGCGGCTAGCGTTTCCTTTGTTGTCTGTTTGGGCAACCCGCCTTCTTTGAGTTGATTTAAGACCTTTTTGACATACAGTTCCTGATCATCCGTAAACTGTTTTGTGTTCTTTAATGTTGCTTTGAGAATTGCAA
>CAYVFA010000023.1:0-22247 GCA_964450075.1 uncultured Smithella sp. | reverse complement strand
GTCATGAGCAACAGCTTTACCAATCAGACGCTGGCGCAAATTGAGTTAGCGACTAAAAAATATGAGGTTGGCGTTTATACATTGCCCAAGAAACTGGACGAAGAAGTTGCCCTGCTGCACTTAGAAAGACTGGCTGCCAAGGTTTCCAAACTGACGAAAAAGCAGGCCGAATATCTGAATGTGCCGGTGGATGGACCTTTTAAACCTGATTATTACCGGTATTAATCATTTTCTAATCAAGGCATCCCCAACATAAAAGTGGGGATGCCTTGTCTATCCGTTAAGTTCTCATTCGATAGAAAAGGTACGCTCCCAGGCCGCCAAAGAGGATGTTTGAGGCCCAGGCTGCCACAATTGCGGGCAGGATTCCCGACCTTCCCAGCGACATACTGAAGGCGTGAACAATCCAGTACGAAAAGCCAATAAATATACCCAAAGCCAAACTCTGCATGAGGCCGCCGCTTCGTTCCGAGCGAACGGAAAAAGGCATGCCGATGAAAACAAGGATCATGCAAACGAATGGAAATGAAATTTTGCCGTATAAATCAATAAGATATGCTGATATGTCATAGCCTTCCGCCCGTATTTTGTTCACATAGCGTCTCAGCTCAAAATAACCCATTTTTTCCACGTCTTTTTGAATAATTTTAAAGTCATTCGGTTGTTCCGGGATGGCGATGACTTTCTCTTTATGCCATTGCAGGGATGGCGCGTAGTTCTGGCTGAACGTGGCGATCATCAGGTTATAAAAAACCCACTGATTATTTTTCCATTCCGCTCTTTCGGCGTCGATGCGTGTATTCAGCGTGAAATCGGGATTCAACTGGTTGATGGTGATACCGCGCAGCACGTTCTTTTCAATGTCAAACATTTTAAAATTGTAAATAGCGTTATGTCCACGATACCAGATTTCATTTTGTTTGAAAAAACCAAGCGCTTTTTGCTTTTGCACATCCACTTTTATAATGTGATCCATTTTCATGACCGAAGCAGGCGTGACCAGTTCAGTAAAAAAGAATAAAAATACGGCGACAATCGCCGCCACGGATAAAGCGGGAAGAGCAATACGATAGAGGCTAATGCCGTTGGCTTTCATCGCCGTGATTTCACTGAATTTGGATAGAAAACTATAGGTGAGTAACGTCGATAGAAGAATCGCCACGGGCAGTGTCATCGAAACGATAAAAGGAATGGAATAAAAAAAATAAGACGCCATTTGAGACGCCGTCGCGTCATTGCTCATAAACATTCGGAATTTTTCAAAAAAATCAATAATCAGATAAAGCGCGATGAACGTGACACACGTTATAAGGAAAAATCTTAAAAATTCTTTAAGAATATATTTGTCAAGCAGCTTCAATCGTTAATCCTCAACTTTTCGTCTTGTTGGGCCAGAAATGATGATAAGCGATTTGGAAAAGTGAAATCTCCCTGTTGGCCATATAAAAAAGATAAATACCCAGTAAGGCAAAAAATACATTGGGCGTCCAGACGCCGATGACTGGAGAAATCCTGCCGGTTTCCACCAGCGCTTCGCCGCCGATGCGCAAAAGGTAATAACTGGAGACGATGATAATGCCGACCGCAAAACCGCGGGATTTAACCGCACGATGGCTGGTGATGCCTAAAGGCAGGGCGAGCAAGCCAAAGAAAATGCAGGATAAGGGGATGGAAAATTTTTTATGGACTTCGATGGCCAGTTCACGAACGGCTGCATCATCCAGTCCCGGCTTTTTCATTCGTTCCAGAAGCTCTGTCATGGTCATATCCGTGCTGGACTTCTGATCATCCGTAAAAGCGGACAGCGTTGTGGATAGATCAAGGTTGATGTCATAGATTTTAAAATCAACTTTCCGATAGTTTTTCAAATCGGGAGTCACGGTATGAATCGAGCCGTTTTCCATCCGCAGTTTAACAATCATTAATTTCGGATCGGCAACCAGAAACGCCTTTTCGGCCAGAATTGTATTTTGTTCACCGATGACGCGGTTATCCGAAATGATAACGCCTTTCATATATTCACCATCCGCCGGAACCGTATCGGCATACAAAAGCAGGTCTTTAAAGTCCGCGTTAAATACCTTTTCCTTGATGCCTATGCTGGCGTTTTGTGAGGCGAGGTCAAAAAGAAGTTTCTTGGTGGCGAAATTACTTTTCGGCACAATAAAGTTTCCTATGACTATAGCGCAAACGAAAGCCAGTACGGAGGCAATCGCAACGGGAATATAAATCTGGTTTAAACTGACGCCTGATGATTTGAGCGCGGTGATTTCGTTGTCTGCGGAAAATCTGCCCATGGCAATGAGAATAGAAACTAAAAGCGCGATGGGGATTGTAAACAGCATAAAATTGGGCATGATCAGGAGAATCAGGTGGCCGATATCCAAAGCACGGATCCCTTTATTGACCATCAGATCCATGATTTGAAGAATTTTCCCCATCATCAGGACAAAAGTCAAGACAAACAGGATAATGATAAAAGGGATCGCAATTTCCCGAAATATGTAGCGGCTGATAATTTTATTCATATCGTCTCAAAATTTTTCAAAAACTAGCATGTATCGATGATTTTGCACAAGCAAAACATGACGGATTTGCGAAATCGGTTTTTCCCAACCACAAGTGTATTGTTTTGTTGACAGCTGCATTCATTTTGCCTATATTCCTGTCACATTTTAACGAACTGCGTATGTAAGAAGGGAATTGAGCACATCATGAAAAAGGCCGTTGTTCTTTGTGTCGTTCCTTTCATCCTCTACTTCGCGCTTTTGGGCGTCATCCCGCTTTTGGAACCGGATGAAACCCGCTACAGTTTGATCCCCAGTGCGATGAATGAAACTGGTAATTATGTTACGCCCCGGATTAAAAATACAATCTACCTGGAAAAACCGCCGCTGGCTTATTGGGCAACGGCATTATCTTTTCGAGTATTAGGAGAAAACGATTTTTCGGCGCGATTGTTTACCGGCCTTTGCGCCTGGGGCTGTATCCTTCTGACTTTTTTTATCGGACGGCATTTTCGTGATGAAAAGACCGGCCTTTACGCAGCGGCTGTTCTTACGATCTCCATCTTGCCTTTTATTCTGGGGCGGCTCAATATACTCGATACGCCGCTGACCTTCTTTTTATGCCTGTCCATCTGGCTGGGCTACTTGTCTTTGAACTCGGAAAAGAAAAAATATCTTTATTATTTGTTTTATTTTACCTGCGCCCTGGCCTTTTTAACCAAAGGGATTGTCGGCGTTGTTTTTCCATTTGCCATATTGGTGATCTGGCTTATCTGGGCGGGGCGGTGGCGTCAAATATTGCAACTGATTTCGCCTACGGGAATCCTGATCTTTCTGGTTGTTGTTTGCCCATGGCTGTATCTGGCGCAAAAAGAGAACGCCGATTTTCTGTGGTTTTTCTTTGTGCGCGAGCACTTCCTCCGTTTCACAACACAAATGCACGGTAAAACGGAACCTTTTTATTACTTTGTGCCGATTATTCTCGGAGGAACAATTCCCTGGTTTGTTTATTTAATTCGGGCCTGGCAGCCCCAAAAATTGAAAAAATGGTTGTTTCAAAAAGATGAAAACAAATTACTGGTGGTTTGGTTTTTATTTATTTTCCTTTTTTTTACAGTTTCTTCTTCCAAACTGCCCACCTATATTATGCCGGTATTTTTGCCTATTGCTCTTTTCGCCGGGGGCATATTTCGTAACTATGAAGAAGAACTGCTGGAACCATCAGGGAGCAGAAAATTATTTTACCGCGTCATGATCTTGATTCAGTCGTTCATAATTGCAGTGGCACTTTTCGGGGTGCCTTTTTTGAAAAGATATGCTGACCCTGACCAGGGGCTGGTCATCATGACATCGGGTTACTGGTGGCTTTATGCGGCACCGGCACTGTTAGCGGCAGTTCTGATGGTTTTTCTTCCGGATTGGATTGCACGTAAATATCGAAGTGGCTGGTTTTTAACGATCTATCTGCTTTGTGGGCTGCTGCTGGCGAGCATGACCTTTCTACTCCATGATTTTCTTTATCCCTATCGCAGCACGCTGGTGGCCAGAGATGCGATTGCCCGGCATGTGCCGCCGGATCAACTCTTCTATCAGTATCGCGTCAATTATTACGGAATCGATTTTTATAATAAGATTCGAACGCCGATTGTCGAAGATTTTGGTGAATTGAGCGATGGCGTCATCAAAATGCCGGAAGCCGAAAGGAAAAAATATTTTTTGTCGGTCAATGATTTCCATGAAAAAATCAAGCAGGAAAAGGAAATCTATTGCCTTGCCCAGCGTCCACAATTTTTAAAAGAACTCCAGGCACAGCCTTGGAAGGTGGATGTTCTCTGGGAAAACGGTGAGTTTTATGTTTTACGGATTAGCAATCATTTGAAAAGGATGCGTGATCAATGAAGATTCGGAAAGATTTTCTGCCATTCAGCCGCCCGTCCATTGGTGAGACTGAAATAAACAGCGTTGTGGCCTGCCTGAAATCAGGGTGGATTACAACCGGCGCTCTTTGCAAGGCGTTTGAAGATAAGTTTTGCGCCCTCTCCGGCGCAGGTTGTGCCATCACATTAAATTCGGCCACGGCCGGTATGCATTTGATGCTGGAGGCTCTGGGCCTGCGCGAAGGCGATGAAGTCATTACGCCTTCCATGACGTTTGCCTCAACCATCAACATGATTGCGTTACATCAGGCAACGCCCGTGTTTGTCGATATTGATTATGAGACGCTCAACGTCAATTGTGATTTGATCGAAAGAAGTCTTTCCTCAAGGACGAAGGCGATCATTCCGGTTCATTTTGCCGGGGCTCCTGCGGATATGGATAAAATCAATGAACTCGCCCGAAAATACGGTTTGACGGTCATCGAGGATGCCGCCCATGCCGTGGGTACGTATTATAAAGGAATTCATGCCGGCGGCTTCGGTCACGCCGCCATCTTTTCTTTTCATCCGATCAAGAATATCACGACAGGCGAGGGTGGCATGATTACGCTCAATGACGCCGGGTTGGAAAAAAAATTGCGTTTGTTGAGATTTCATGGAATAGAAAGAGACGCTTGGAAACGGTATGGAAAAGGGGGTAATCCTTCCTATGACATTATGGAACCGGGTTACAAGTATAATATGCCGGATCTCTTGGCCGCGCTCGGTTTGGCGCAGTTGGAACGATGGCAGGAATTCAATGCGCGGCGTCAAACACTGGCCAGGCTTTATCTGGATGGTCTGCGGGGATTAAAGGGGCTGGATTTGCCACAAGTCCCGCCGTATGACCACATCCATGCGTGGCATTTGTTTATCGTTAAAATAAAAGATTTTCCCCGGGATGCGTTTATGCAAAAGCTGGCCGATTACAATATCGGTTATGGCCTGCATTTTACTCCGGCGCATGAATTGTCTTATGTGAAGTCAAGGTACGGTGCAGGGGCTGATCTGCTTCCGGAAACAAACCGGGTAGCGGATAAGATTATATCCTTGCCATTATTTCCTGATATGACGGAAGATGATGTTCAATATGTTTGTGCGGCAATAAAGGAGATTTTGAAAAATGTCTAAGGTTCAGATTTCAGTCGTCATACCCGTCTATAATGAAGAAGCCAATCTGGCAGCCTTGATGGGCAGACTGATGCCGGTTATGAAAGCCATGGGAAAAGGATTTGAAATTATCCTGATTGATGATGGCAGCCGCGACAACTCGCTTGCGCTTCTGAAGGAATTTGCTTCTGACCCTTTTGTCAGGGTTGTGGAACTGACCAGAAATTATGGACAGCACGCGGCCATCATGGCTGGATTTTCAGTCGTGAGGGGGGATATTGTTGTCACGATGGATGCCGACTTGCAGAATCCTCCGGAGGAGATACCGAACTTGATTTCCGCCATGGTGGGAGGGAATTATGACGTTGTCGGCAGTATCAGAAAGCGCCGCAAGGATTCTTTTCTGAGAATCTTTCCATCTAAGATTGTTAATATGGTCGCCCGCAGAATTACCCGCGTCAGTATGCGCGACTGGGGGTGTATGCTGAGAGCATACAGCCGTCCGGTCGTTGAGCGGATGATTGCCTGTCATGAACAGGCGACCTTTATTCCGGCATTGGCGACTGTTTTTGCCAAACGGGTGACGGAAATTGAAGTGGCTCACGAAGAACGATTTGGCGGTAAATCCAACTATCCTTTGAGAAAGCTCATTAACCTTCAGTTTGATTTAGTGGCGTCTTTTTCGGATTTGCCCATGAAGCTAATTATGTACGGCGGTATTTTTATGTCTTTGCTGGGGGTTTGTTTCGGTGTTGTGCTGGCGATTGCCCGTCTGGTTTACGGCGCGAGCTGGGCCGCTCAAGGTATCTTTACGCTGTTTGCCATTTTGTTTGTTTTTGTCGGTTTACAGTTTTTTGCCCTGGGTGTCATCGGAGAATATATCGGCAGAATTTACCGGGAAGTTCGTAAACGGCCCGAATACGTCATTGAAAATATCTATCAGGCCAAAGAGGACGAATGAAAGCAGTTGTTTTAGCTTATCACAATATGGGTATTGCAGGGCTTAACGCCCTTTTTCAGCATGGTTTCGAAATTGCCGCAATTTTTACGCACGAGGACGATCCGCACGAAAACTGCTGGTTTGGCTCCGTGACGGATTGGGCAAAAAAACACAATATTCCAAGTTATACAACTGAAAGAATCAATGACACGGAATGGATAGACAAAATAGCCTCCATGAAACCGGATATTCTTTTTTCTTTTTATTACCGGAAGATGATTGGTCGCGCCATTCTTGATATTCCGTGTCTTGGTGCGATGAATCTGCATGGATCGCTGCTGCCTTTCTACCGGGGAAGGTGTCCGGTAAACTGGGTGCTGGTTAAAGGCGAGGCTCAGACGGGGGTGACGCTTCATTTCATGGTTGACAAGCCGGATGCCGGTGATATCATCGGCCAGAAAAATGTAACCATTGATTTTAGTGATACTGCGCGGACGTTGTATGATAAGCTCTGCGTGGCAGCAGGACAATTGCTGGATGATTTGCTGCCAGCCATTAAAACCGGTCAAATTCCGCACAGACCGCAGGATTTGAGCCGGGGCAGTTATTACGGCGGCAGACGTCCGGAGGATGGTCGCATCGACTGGAAGCAATCGGCGAGCGATATTTACAACCTGATCCGCGCGGTAACGGACCCTTATCCGGGTGCGTTTTCACTGGCAGAAAATGGCGAAAAAATCATCATCTGGTGGGGGGAACCTGCCGGGCCATGCCACGGCAATCAACCGGGCGATGTTGAACTGTCCGGACAAGATGTCCTTGTCAAAACGGGCGATGATGCTATAAGGCTTCTGGATGTTGAAATATCCGGGAAAAGGATGACGGATTTGCAGATTTGTGAATATTTTAAAACAGGAAAGGTGATCAAACTTACATGAAAATATTAATACTGGGCGTTAACGGTTTTATCGGACATCATCTGGTCAATAGAATCCTGGCCGAGAAGCCCGATTGGCAGGTCTTCGGAATGGATTTGGGGACAGAGCGGATCGGCGCGGCGCTGAACAATCCGCGTTTCAATTTTCTGGAAGGTGATATTTCCATCAACAAGGAGTGGATCGAATATCATATCAAAAAATGCGATGTGATTATGCCGTTGGTGGCTATCGCTACACCGAAGGCTTATGTGGAAGATCCAATCGGTGTTTACAACCTGGATTTTGAAATGAATATCAACATCATCAAACAATGCGTGAAATATCATAAGCGCGTTGTGTTTCCATCTACCTCAGAGGTCTATGGAGCCTGTAACGATCCGGAGTTCAAGGAAGACGAAAGCTACCTGGTCGTCGGTCCCATACAAAAAGAACGCTGGATATACTCCTGCTGCAAGCAGCTTCTGGATCGCGTTATTTACGGCTACGGCACACGGGGCCATCTGGAGTTTACACTTTTCAGACCGTTTAACTGGATCGGGCCGAAGCTGGATTCTCTCGATACGGCCAAAGAAGGCAGTTCCCGCGTCGTGACTCAATTCATAGCCGAATTACTCCTGAAGCGTCCGATTAATCTGGTTGATGGCGGTCGGCAGAAGCGCTGTTTCACGTATGTGGATGACGGCATTGCCGCGCTCATGAAAATCCTGGAAAACAAAGATGACGTCTGCAAAAATCAAATCATCAATATCGGCAATCCGAACAATGAGTGCTCGGTAAAGGAACTGGCTGATATTCTTAAAAAGCTGTTCCAGGAACATCCCGATCATAAAAATGATTCTACCTATTCAGAAATTATAGATGTTTCCGCGGATACCTTTTACGGAAAAGGCTATCAGGATATTTACACACGCAAACCCAGTATCGAGAATGCCAGAAAGCTTCTTCAATGGGAACCCAAAATTGGCTTGAAGGAATCCATGCGACTGACGCTCAATTCGTTTCTGGAAGAGAAATAATAAACAGATTGCTTTTGGCCGGCCTTGAACGGAATGTTTTATGGGAATGCTCGGGTTGAAAATCGACGTCGATACCTATTGGGGTATGAAAAACGGTGTTCCACGCCTTTTGGATGTTTTAAGAGATTTTCACGTTCAGGGGACTTTTTTTTTAAGTATCGGACCCGATAATTCCGGGCGGGCCGCGCTGCAGCTCATTAAAAATCCACTTTTCCTGAAAAAAATGGTGCGGACAAAAGCGGCAAGTCTTTACGGATGGAAAACCGCTTTATACGGCACGCTTTTGCCTGCGCCGATGATTGCTTTATCTTTTCCTGATCTCGTCAGTCAAATCATCCATGAAGGCCACGAAGTGCAATTTCATGCCTGGGATCACCGCCGCTGGCAGGATGATCTGCCGAAAAAATCAGAGCAATGGATTGACCGCTGGTTTGAATCGGGGATAGGTGGTTTTGAGAAGCTGACAGGGCATAAACCTACCGCATTTGGCGCGCCATCCTGGCTGATTGATGATCGCGTTTTAAAAGCCATAGAGAAATATCATTTTGAATATCTCAGTTGCACACGCTCAAAAGCCCCTTTCATCCACGACAAACTTGATATCCCTGAAATACCTTCCGATCTACCGTGTTTTGAAGAACTTGATCCTCAAGATGACGTGTCTGTGATCAGCGGTCTGATCAAAGATGCGAGCCATCACGTCCTTCCGGTTCATGCCGAAGTAGAAGGTGGAATTTTTGAAGAAAAGTTCAGGAGCCTTCTGAAAAATGCTTTGGTGACGGGATCAAAGATTGTGCGGCTGAAAGAAATGAAAGAGGATCTTAATGTTGATGGTCTTCTCAAACGCAGGCACAAAATGGATTTGTTGCCAGGCAGGCATTCTCCTTGCGCCATATAAGGATTAAGACACTATTCGTTAATTAAGTAAATGAATTTATAGACTATTTATGCTTGAATGGTCCCGTGAGACGCCGTGACTTATGCTTGACTTTGATTTCCCCCTGTGTTAGGTACCACAAGATTTTTGGTTTCATATGGTTATGTCATTTCAGCTCCAAGGAGAAAAATGTCTGATAATTTCTTTACTCTGATGATTATACCTCGCAGAAAGAGTGCGGTAAGAAAGATTTCTCTTTCCAATAATTTAGTTCGCGGACTTTTGATTGGTTCAGTGCTGGCAGTCCTCCTGACCTTATATGTTGTTTACGATTACGCCAGCATTAAAAGAGATCGGGCTGAACTTTCACGCCTCAGGCAGCAAACAGCCCAACAATCAAAAGAAATTAATGATTTAGCTGTAAAAGTCGATGAATTTGCCGATCGCATGGAAGCGTTTAAGCAATTCGATAAAAAAATACGGATATTGGCAACAAATGAAGTCGGACGAGATAAAAAAATTCCATTGGGCATCGGAGGCTCAAACAGCGAACAGATTCGATTAAAAGAGTTGATTGATCAAGATCGGGAGAAGCTTGTTTCCGGTATGCATAAAAGCATCAGTCAGTTAAACGAAGATGCCAATGAAAGAGAATTAAGTTTTAATGAACTTTTAAAGTTTCTCCGGGAGCAGAAGTCTCTCTTGGCGGCTACGCCTTCTGTCTGGCCAATCCAGGGATGGGTTACATCGGAATTTGGTTCACGGGACAATCCCTTCGGGAAAGGAACTGAATTTCATAAAGGCATGGACATTGCGACAAAAATGGGCAAAGAGGTCATCGCCTCGGCGGATGGACTTGTTATTGAAGCGGCCTACCGATCCGATGATGGCAATATAGTCAGGATTGATCATGGGTACGGTGTTTCCACATGTTATGCGCATTTATCAAAGATTGCTGCCAAACAAGGGGTAAGAGTCAAAAGAGGAGACGTGCTAGGGTATGTCGGCGATACCGGTCGGAGTACCGGAACGCATCTCCATTATGGTGTCTATGCTAATAATGTTCCGGTCAATCCAAGAAAATACTTGAAATAATCAACGGATATGCATTAATATTGCCAAACGTCAGTCCCAGGCGGGTAACTGAAGCGTTTAATTTCCCGGGTAAATTATTTCCCAATGAAATTGGTGTTTTTTTTAAATGATTAAATATGTTAAAATCCGCCGGTAAAAAACCGGTTTTTTTTTGAAGGTGAAAAATGCTGGATGCAATTCTCAAGAAAATAGTGGGAACAAAAAATGATCGGGAATTAAAACGATTATCCATACTACTCAATGAAGTTAACGGTTTTGAAACAGAACTGATGTCGCTTAGCGACCTGCAATTAAAGGAAAAAACGCTCTATTTTAAGGAAAAGCTTAGCCGGGGATTAACACTGGATGATATTCTGACCGAGGCGTTTGCAGTTGCCAGAGAAGCGTCCCGCAGGACGCTGATGATGAGGCCTTTCGATGTACAGGTTATCGGCGGGATTGTTCTGCATGAAGGCAAAATAGCGGAAATGAAGACGGGAGAAGGGAAAACGCTTGCCGCAACCATGCCGTTATATCTGAATGCTCTGGAAGGTAAAGGGTGTCATGTCGTAACGGTCAATGATTATTTGGCCCGCCGCGACTCGGAGTGGATGAGCCCTATTTATCATTTTCTGGGGCTATCGGTTGGTGTTATTATCCATGGTATGGATGATGACGAACGCCGCAATGCATATGGGAAAGATATTACCTACGGTACCAATAACGAGTTTGGCTTTGATTATCTGCGCGATAACATGAAATTCAGCCTCGAAGAATATGTTCAGCGGGAATTCAATTTTGCGATTGTTGATGAAGTTGACAGTATTTTGATCGATGAAGCCCGCACGCCGCTTATTATTTCCGGGGCATCGGAAGAATCGACGGAAAAATATTATAAGATCAATCAGATCATCCCGCGCCTAAAGAAGGATGTGGATTATACGATTGAAGAGAAAAGTAAAACAGTTGTTTTGACTGAAGAAGGTGTGTCCAATGTTGAAAAATATTTAAATGTTCAGAATCTTTACGAGCCTCGCAATATTGAAATTGTGCATCATGTCAATCAAGCGCTGCGGGCTCATACCTTATTTAGACGCGACGTGGATTATCTGGTCAAAGATGGCGAGGTCATTATCGTCGATGAATTTACCGGACGTGTCATGCCGGGCAGGCGATACAGTGATGGTTTGCATCAGGCGCTGGAAGCAAAAGAAAAAGTTAAGATTGAAAAAGAAAATCAGACCATGGCGTCCATTACATTCCAGAATTATTTCAGGATGTATAAGAAGCTGGCGGGAATGACTGGTACGGCCGATACGGAAGCCGCTGAATTCAAGAAAATTTATAATCTGGACGTTTTAGTTATGCCGACCAATATGCCGATGATCCGCCAGGATCATAATGATTTGATTTATAAGACGGAGCAGGAAAAAATCACTGCCGTCATTGAAGAAGTGAAGGCCCTGAACAAAGCGAAACGTCCCGTCCTGATCGGCACCATTTCCATTGAGAAATCCGAGCTTCTGGGCAAGCATCTTACCCGGGCCGGGGTAAAACACCATGTGCTGAATGCTAAAAATCACGAACGAGAAGCGGAAATCGTTGCCCAGGCGGGTCAGCCGGGGCAGGTGACGATTTCAACCAATATGGCCGGTCGTGGAACCGATATTAAGCTGGGCGAAAATGTTGCCGATCTGGGTGGATTGCATATTCTGGGAACGGAGAGGCATGAAAGCCGCCGGATTGACAATCAGTTAAGAGGAAGAGCGGGCCGTCAGGGAGACAATGGATCATCGCGTTTTTACCTTTCTCTGGAAGACGATTTGCTGCGGGTTTTCGGAGCTGAAAGAATATCTTCGGTCATGGATACCGTCGGGCTTGAAGAAGGTCAGCCCATCGAACATAAATACATCTCCAAGGCGATTGAAAACGCTCAAAAGCGAGTGGAAGGGCAGAACTTCGATATTCGTAAACATCTGCTCGACTACGATGACGTTATGAATAACCAGAGAAAAGTTATCTATGAGCAGCGTAAAAAAGTATTACGTGGCGATAACTTATGGTCAGATGTTGAAGAAATGGTTGAAGAAATAACCAATGATTTATTGCAAGAATTTGTCGGTGAAAAAAGCCATCCCCAGGATTGGGATCTCAAACCTCTTGAGGATGCATTATTCAAGCAATTCAATTTACGTTTAGACTTCGTCAATGCAAAAGAACTGAATTCCGTGGATGCTCTCCGTGACTTCATTATCCAGAATGTTCAAACCTATTTGCGGAATCGAGAAAAGGAATTCGGTCCGGAACTCATGCCCTATCTCATGAAAGTGATCATGTTACAGGCTATCGACACCCATTGGAAAGAACATTTGCTGTCCATGGATCATTTAAGGGAAGGCATCGGTTTGCGCGGTTACGGTCAGAAAGATCCGGTCAGGGAATACCAGCGCGAAGGATATGCCATGTTTATGGAAATGATCAGCCGTATTAAAATGGATACCCTGGAAAAACTTTGCATGGTCAGAATTCAAAAAGAGGAAGAAGTAGAAGAAATAAGACAGAAGCAACGGCAGGATTACGTATTGAGTCGCGGGGAAGACACACCGGCTAATCAGACCATCAAGCGTGACAGTGAAAAGGTTGGACGGAATGATCCTTGCCCATGCGGCAGCGGTAAAAAATATAAGAAATGTTGCGGTGCTTAAGGTTTAAGAGGAGTAGCAGGAATGGTGAAAACAATAAACAAAATAAGTGTTCCCGGTTTTTTAGCCAGCGGAGTTTCTGTCGGCATTAAAGGTGGCGATCAGAAGGACCTGGGGTTGATCTACTCTACGGTTCCTGCAAAGGTCGCCGCGCTGTTTACAAAAAATACTTTCAAAGCTGCTCCCGTGTTAATTGATACTGAAAGGATCAAAAGAGGAATAGCACAGGCGATTATCACGAACAGCGGCTGTGCCAATGCGGCGACAGGAAAAGAAGGGATGCAGGATGCCCTGGCTGTTTCTTCCGCTGCGGCCAAGCAATTAAAAATTCCCGAAGAGCACCTTCTGGTGTGTTCGACGGGTGTGATCGGTAAAAGGCTTCCTGTTAAAAAAATTGAAAGCGGCATCGGTAAACTGGTCAAAGGTCTCCATGAGTATGGCATCGAAGATGCCGAAGCGGCCATGATGACCACGGATAAATATCCCAAAATTGCCATTCGCAAAGGCATTGTCGGTGCGAAAGATATCACGATTTGCGGAATTGCCAAAGGCGCCGGCATGATTGAGCCGAATATGGCAACTTTACTGACTTATGTGATGACCGACGCCTTGATTGATGCCAAAGCGCTCAATACGGTCTTCCATCAGGTGATTGATTCCACATTCAACTCCATCAGCGTCGATGGTTGTATGAGCACCAATGATACGGCTGTTATTCTGGCCAATGGCCTTGCGGGAAACAATCCGCTGGAGCGGGCTCAAGCCAGGCTTCAAAGATTCCGGGAAATGCTGACGGATGTCCTCGCCGAACTGTCGCAGGCAGTGGTCCAGGATGGCGAAGGTGCGACAAAATTTATAACCATTCTGGTGGATGGCGCAAAATCAAAATCAGACGCGAGACGTGTTGCCTATGCCGTTGCCAATTCCAATCTGGTTAAAACCGCTTTTTTTGGCGAAGATCCCAATTGGGGCAGAATTATTGCCGCAGTCGGTTCTTCCGGAATACCGCTGGAAAAAGAAAAAATCAGTTTATCAATCGGGAATGTAAATGTGTTTTCACAAGACACACCCGCCAATTTCTCTCTTGCTAAACTGAAAGAAGTCTTTCAGGGTGCTAAAATTGAGATTCATGTCGGTCTGGGTGGCGGCGATAAATCCTATTGTGTTTATGCATCGGATCTTTCATATGATTACGTCAAAATCAACGCGGATTATTCAACCTGATAAAATGAATAAATATATTAATTTTATTGCAAAAAATGTTATTTGAGCTTGAACAATTCAATTATTTGTGGTAATTGCCGCAAAATTTCACACATCCTCTGATTGACGGCATGTTGCTTAGAAATTAAGTGTGTCGCGCAAGTTGACGAGGGTGGCGGAAAAAAACAAAGGAGAAAAATATGTCAGCCATTTCAATGAAACTGTTACTCGAAGCCGGTGTCCATTTCGGGCATCAAACCAACAAATGGAACCCCAAAATGAAGCCCTATATCTTCGGGGCGCGCAACAACATCTACATTATTGATCTTCAGCAAACCGTCGGGATGTTCCAGTCGGCCTACAACTTTGTTGTAGATACGGTAGGACAGGGCAAAGAAATCCTTTTTGTCGGAACCAAGAAACAGTCACAGGAAGCGATCCGTGAAGAAGCGTCGCGCTGTGGAATGCCTTATGTCAACCAGCGCTGGCTGGGCGGCATGTTAACTAATTTTGTTACGGTCAAAAAGAGTGTGGATCGTTTAAACACGTTAAACAAGATGTTCAATGACGATTCCATTAAGGCTTTCCCCAAAAAAGAAATCACCAAACTCCAAAAAGAAATGGATAAATTGGAAAATGTTTTGGGCGGGATTAAAAACATGAAATCCCATCCGGCCGCTGTTTTTATTGTTGATCCCAACCGGGAGCACATCACCGTCAAGGAAGCGAAGAAGTTGAGAGTTCCTCTGGTCGCTATTGTCGATACCAACTGCGATCCTACGGATATTGATTATATCATTCCGGGAAATGACGATGCCATTCGGGCAATAAAATTGTTTGCCTCGAAATTTGCGGACGCGGTTTTAGAAGGCAAGAAACGATTCGAAGAGAAACTGGCTGCCGAATCCAACAAGGAAGCGGGAAGTCCGGTTGTCATCAATAAAGACGCCGAAGCGGATATCCCCGAAAGCGTCGAAATGGAAAATGGTGCTGCCCCGACAGAGCAATAATGAATGCGCAAAACGCGTAAAAGGTTATTTCAGGTATAGAATTCTAGGAGGATAAGAAATTGGAAATCACTTCAACAATGGTAAAAGAATTAAGGACGAAAACCGGCGCCGGCATGATGGATTGCAAAGAAGCGCTTGCCGCGGTGGACGGCGATCTTGAAAAAGCAATTGATTTTTTAAGAAAAAAAGGACTTTCAGCAGCAACCAAACGGTCATCCAAGGCGGCCAAAGATGGAACCGTAGCATCATATATCCATATGGGTGGCAGGATCGGCGTGATGGTGGAAATCAATTGTGAAACGGATTTTGTGGCCAAAACAGCTGATTTTCAGGCGATGGCTAAAGATATTGCCATGCATGTTGCCGCCGCTAATCCGCTTTGCGTGCGTCCGGAAGAAATTGCCGAGGACGTTCTCAACCGCGAGAAAGAAATCTATCGCAGTCAGTTACGCGAAGAAAAGAAGCCGGAAAAGATTTGGGATAAAATTATCGAGGGAAAACTCAAAAAATATTATGAAGATGTTTGCCTGACGGAACAGAAGTTTGTTAAGAATCAGGATATCACCGTCGGAACACTGATCACGAACATGATTGCCAAGACAGGTGAAAACATTGTCATTCGCCGTTTCGCCCGTTTCCAGCTCGGTGAGGAAATTAAGCAATAATGAGCGAAAAGAAGAAAGCCGCTTATAAAAGAATTCTTTTAAAACTGAGTGGGGAAGCCCTTTTAGGCAAGCAATCCACCGGTGTCGATCCGGATGTGGCAAATTATATTGCCTCTGAAATAAAGTCTCTGGCTGATCTGAAAATCCAGATCGGTATTGTTATTGGAGGCGGAAATATATTTCGCGGCATTGAAGCCAGCGCCAAGGGGATGGATAGAACGACTGCCGATTATATGGGAATGCTGGCAACTGTTATCAACAGTCTCGCCCTTCAGAGCGCTCTGGAAATGCGTGGTTTGCCGACACGTGTTCAATCTTCCATAGAAATGAGAGAAATTGCCGAACCTTTTATTCAGCGTAAAGCCGTTCGGCATCTGGAAAAAGGCAGAATTGTCATCTTTGCCGGTGGAACGGGAAATCCCTATTTTTCTACGGATACGGCCGCATCACTTCGGGCAATGGAAATTCGAGCTGACGTCATCATGAAAGCTACAAAGGTTGATGGTGTTTATGATGCGGATCCGGTGAAGAATCAATCTGCGGTCATGTTTAAAAAGATAAGTTATATTGATGTGTTAACTAAAAACCTTAAAGTAATGGATTCAACGGCAATCACGTTATGCAAAGATAACGCATTACCGATTATCGTTTTTAATTTGCAGAAGAAGGGAAATATTCGGAGCGCTATTTGTGGTAAAAAAATTGGAACTTACGTAGGAGAATGACCATGAAAGAGCAGATTTTTTCAAAGTTAAAAGATGAGATGGAAAAAACGATAACTTCTCTGGAGAAATCATTCAGCAGAGTAAGAACCGGTCGAGCATCTGTTTCGCTGCTGGATGGTATCAAGGTTGATTATTATGGAACACCAACCCCGATTGCCCAAGTGGCCACGCTTTCCGTTCCCGAAAGCCGCCTCATCGTGATTACACCCTGGGATGCAACTGCCATCGGCGCCATCGAAAAAGCGATTCAGAAGTCTGATCTGGGTTTAATGCCTTCATCTGACGGCAAGGTGATTCGTCTTTCCATTCCGCAATTAACGGAAGAGAGACGCAAAGAGCTGGTGAAAGTTGTTAAAAAAATGGCGGAGGAAGGTAAAGTTAAGTTGCGTAACGAACGTCGCGATGCCAACGAAGCGTTAAAAGATTTAAAAAAGAATAATAAAATGTCCGAGGATGAATTGCACGGTGCTCAAGATGAAGTCCAGAAATTAACGGACCGCTATATCGAAAAAACAGATAAGATTCTGTTGGTCAAAGAAAAAGAAATCATGGAGATTTAATCGCCACCGCAGAAAATATTTCAATGGGGAGTCAAAAGCTCCCCATTTGTTTTTAAGGATAAAGCAAGTTCAAATGCCTGAGATCGATCAAAATAACCTGCCCCGTCACATTGCGATTATTATGGATGGCAATGGGCGATGGGCCGGAAAGCATGCGCTAGGAAGGATTAGGGGGCACCGCAAAGGGGTTCAAGCCGTCCGGACAGTTGTAACCGCTTGCCGTGAGATTGGGATCAAATTCTTGACTTTATTTGCTTTTTCTTCAGAAAACTGGGGAAGGCCCGACGATGAGGTCAATGCGCTGATGTCGTTGCTTGCAGAATTTCTGGAAAAGGAAGCGCCTACATTTCAAAAACAAGAAATCAGGCTCACGACGATTGGAGATATTGACCGGCTGTATCGTCCTGTTAAAGAAAAACTCCTCGAAGTGAAAAAACTGACAGAAAAAAACAGCAAGATGGTCTTAAATCTGGCATTAAGCTACGGCAGCCGTGATGAGATTGTTTTTGCCGTAAAAAAAATGATTGCAGAACATCAGGAAGGCAAACTTAATCTCGATGATATCGATAAAGATACGGTCGGACGTTATTTATATACCCATAACATTCCCGATCCAGATCTCTTAATCCGAACCAGCGGCGAATATCGCATCAGTAATTTTCTTCTCTGGCAACTAGCCTATACGGAACTTTATTTTACAGATGTTTTATGGCCTGATTTCGGTCGGGAAGATTTGTTGAGGGCGATTGCTGTTTATCAGCAGCGCGAGCGGCGTTTTGGACTAACCAGCGAGCAAATCGGCAACACTTAGCTTTTCTAAAAGCCAGAGGTGAAGCATGGCAAAAAACAATTCAAATCTGCAAAGATGGCTGACGGGTCTTGCTTTAGCCGCTGTTTTGCTGGCGATCATCTTATTGGGGTCGCTGGAATTGCTATCCGTTGTGGTTATGCTGGCTATTTTGGTTGGCGTTTGGGAGTATAATGCTATTGTTTTTGGCGCGGGTTTTTTGAAAGAAAAAACCGAGATTTTTCTATTTGCCGTCCTGATTCCCGCCATCACACTTTTTGGCAATACCCAATTACTAATCGCCTTTTTAACTTTTGCGGTGCTGACTGCTTTTATTGTTTTTCTCTGGAGAGTTGATGAGACCAATTTTGATTTATCATCCGTAACAAAAGTCATTTTCGGGATGGTTTATCTTCCTCTTTTGACCTCGCACTTTATTTTGCTGCGCAAACTCGATGACGGGATCTACTGGATTTTACTGGCGCTGATTACGCCAATGATCGGCGATATTGTGGCGCTCTATGTGGGAAAGACATTCGGCAAAACAAAGCTTCTAGCAGCGGTCAGTCCGGGTAAAACCGTGGAAGGAACCATCGGGCTAATTGGTGGCGGAACACTGACCGCCTGTGTATTAGGATATTTTTTCTTTCCCGCAATCTCGTCCGTGCATTTTCTGGTTTTAGGTTTTGTGGGCAGCATTATCGGGCAACTGGGCGACCTTTGTGAATCAGCTATAAAAAGAAGTTATGGCAAAAAAGATGCCAGCGCTCTTTTACCGGGCCATGGCGGATTGATGGACCGATTGGACAGCCTGATCTTTGTAGCGCCCTTTGTTTATTATTATTGCATATTTGTGATTGGATTATGAAAAAAATTACCATTCTGGGATCAACCGGCTCCATTGGCGTCAGCACACTTGACGTAATTGAAAAAAATACAAATAAATTCAAGGTCGTGGCTTTATCTGCCGGCCGCAATGTCCGGCTGCTGGCCCGGCAGATTTTGCATTTTTCTCCCCGTATCGCGGCGGTTCAAACCAAACAAGATGCTGTACGGCTGAAAAAGATACTGGGCCCCGGAAAAAAAGTTAAAATTCTCTATGATGAGACAGGCATCGAAGAAATTGCCGCTTATCCGCCTTCCGAAATTGTTGTATCAGCTATTTCCGGCGCGGCGGGACTCAAACCCACGCTTGCTGCGATCGATGCGGGCAAAGATATTGCGCTGGCCAACAAAGAAACAATGGTTGTGGCGGGAAGCCTTGTGACTAAAAAAGCACAAAAAATCGGGGTTAAAATTCTCCCGGTCGATAGCGAGCACAGCGCCATATTTCAATGTCTGGCCGGACAGAAGTCGAAAAATATTAAAAGGGTCATTTTAACTGCATCGGGTGGTCCTTTTTATAAATATACCAGAGAAGAACTGAAAAATGTCAATCCGCAGCAGGCGCTTAAACATCCCCGCTGGAAAATGGGTCGAAAGATCACGATTGATTCAGCGTCCATGATGAATAAAGGGCTGGAAGTCATTGAAGCAAAATGGTTGTTTGATCTGGACATTGACCTCATTGATGTTTTAATTCATCCCCAGAGTGTGGTGCATTCAATGGTGGAATTAACTGACGGCTCGGTTTTGGCTCAACTGGGTATTGCCGACATGAGAATACCGATTGCGTATGCTTTAACTTATCCTGATCGTTTGAAGAATGATCTGCCGATATTAAATCTGGCGAAAACAGGCCCATTAGCGTTTCATCAGCCGGATTTAAAAAAGTTTCGCTGCCTGGGGCTGGCTTATGAAGCGGGGCGTTCAGGGGGGACTGCTCCCGTGGCATTGAACGCCGCCAATGAAGTTGCCGTTGCCGCTTTTCTTGAAAATAAAATTTGCTTTAATGATCTACCGAAAGTAATAGAAAAAGTGTTAAATAAGCATCAGGTACAAAAGAATCCATCTCTGGAAGATGTTCTGACCGTCGATGCTGAAGCCAGAATGCAGGCCCAATGCGTTATTAAAAAGTTAAAGAAAGGATAATAGTTTGGTTACCTTAATTTCATTTATTGTTTTGTTGGGTATTCTGATTTTTGTTCATGAGTTCGGCCATTTTCTAGCCGCACGCTTATTCGGCGTAGGGGTGCTGAAATTCTCGCTGGGATTCGGGCCTAAAATTGTCGGCAAAAAAATCGGAGAAACAGAGTATGTTCTTTCCTGGATTCCGCTGGGCGGATTTGTCAAACTGCTGGGTGAGTCCGGCACGGAAGAATTGCCGCCCGAAGATGAAGTAAGATCGTTTTATAAACAGCCCACCTGGAAGCGCTTGCTCATTGTGCTGGCGGGGCCGGTTTTCAACTTTTTTCTGGCTATTCTCATTTTCTTTATTGTTTATATGTACGGGCTGCCCAATCTCATCCCGGTTATCGGGCAGATGTCGCCGGATTCCGCTGCTTTGCAGGCAGGCGTTGTCACCGGTGATAAAATATTATCGATGAATGAAAAGAAGATTAAGTATTGGGATGAAATTAAACCGGTTGTGACAGAATCCAGGGGCAATGATGTCAGGATTATTGTTCAGCGCGGTAATGAAGAGAAAACGATTGTCGTAAAACCGAAATTATCCAAAGCTAAGAATATTTTCGGTGAAGAAGAATCAACTTACCTGATTGGTATTGCGCCTGCCGGCAAAACGGCCATTGAAAGGAAAGATCCCCTGATGGCCATTGTTTCGTCAGTCGGTAAGACATGGGAAATAAGCAAGTTAACGGTTATTTCCGTTGTGAAAATGATTGAAGGGGTGATTTCGCCCCGAACGCTCGGCGGGCCTATTTTTATCGCGCAGGTCGCGGGGGCTCAGGTTAAAGAAGGCATCGTGCCGTTTATTCTTTTTATGGCCATCCTGTCGATTAATTTAGGGGTCATCAATTTATTTCCCATTCCTGTTCTCGATGGAGGACATATCTTCTTTTACCTGATCGAAATGGTGACAAGAAGAGAAATTCCGATGAAGGTGAAAGAAATGTCTCAGCAAATCGGCTTTGTCGCTTTGCTGATGCTGATGCTTTTTGTGATCATGATTGATATTGAACGTCTCAATATTAAACCGATCAATGATGTTTTAAAATTCTTTAAGTAACGTATGTTGACATTAGCTTTTGATACCTCTTCAAAAACAGCCGCAGTCTCGATTTTGCGGGATCAGGCTGTTTTATATGATACGATCATCAATAAAGGGCTGAATCATTCCGAAGTCCTTCTTCCCTCCATTGACGAAGCCTGTCGGCTCACCGGCATTCAATTGTCTGAAATGGATTTGTTTGCCTGCACACTGGGGCCGGGATCCTTTACCGGTTTGCGGATTGGCGTCAGTACCCTTAAGGGGTTGATGATGGCGACGGGCAAACCGGCGGCAGGTGTTTCAGCACTTGCCGCACTGGCTCTCAATGTGGACGAAAAGGGAAAAAAAATCGGTTCGATGATGGATGCCGGTCGCGGACAGGTTTATCTTGCATACTACCAATATGATGTTGACGGCATTTTAAATCAGTTGGAAGCCCCAAGAGCTCTTGATCCGCAAAGTATTTCTTCTGTTGATGAAGATAACGTGATCTATGTCGGTGACGGTGCGATCAAGTATGCTGACGTGCTTGGTTATCCTGCAAATAACAAAAATAAAATAGCACCTGAGGGACAACAATATGTGTGCGCTTCAAATGTGGGAATGCTGGCGATTGAAAAATATCGCACCAATGATTTGCTTGATTTAGCAGGCTGCGTTCCTATTTACTTGCGTTCGGCCGATGCATTGCCCAAAAAACAAATGTTCCCTTAAAGATATCCTCAAACAACCTGTCTCAATCCTTCTTTTGAATTTTGGCAAGAAGCTTGTTAACTTTCTGGTTGTGAGGATTGATCGAAAGTACAAACTGCAATCGGCGAATAATATCCGCAATCTTTACCTGAGCAGGTGAATCCTTGTATTGCAAATATTGCAGATTGGCCAGATTGAGATTGGTCTCTTCGTGAAAAGGATTCAGGGCAAGAGATTGACGATAGGCGGCTACCGCCTCCGCGTAATCTTTATTGACCTCATGAATCAATCCCACATTATTCCACGCATCGGCGTTATCAGGATCCAGTTCCAAAACCTTTTGAAATTGCTTTAATGCATTGGAATAGTCGCCATGCTGAAAATAGATTCTAGCGATATTATACATGGATTTGGT
>CAYVFA010000022.1:0-22365 GCA_964450075.1 uncultured Smithella sp. | reverse complement strand
TCAAACACCTGAATCTCGGAGAATCCGTCCCGAGCAGCCAGGTTTGTGGTGGCCGGTGACAACTTATATTTCCAGACGATCTCGCTTACCTGTGACACGAACTTGGCCTTGACCGACTTTGCGGGCTTGGCGTTGGCATATATTTTGACCTTCGGTATCGTCCGATTGAATTCAGCCTTTGCAGGATAGATAAACATGCAGCAATCCTCAAAATATAATATGCAGGGCGGTTTTAAAACCCGCATCCTACGACCGCACGACCAGGAAGGCGATGAGTTCAAAGTCATCCAGGCCGCTGATGGTATTTATCAATGCGGTAGTGCCGCCGCCGCTGAAAAGGCTGTCGATGTCCTTTTCCTCTTTCATGTTGATCATGGCGTGTATGGATTGCTCAAGTAGGCGCGAATATACTTCCATATTTCTGCCGTCCTGTGTTTCGCGATTAAATGGCTCATAGAGTGTGCGAATAGGTTCGGAACGATCCTTACAGGCTGAGCGTAGAATGTCGAGGATCTTCTTGACCTCCATGTGATTGGTCATCACTTCACCATCTTTGTTTATGTAGATCAGATAGTAGGGGTGCAGGCGGTTCTGTTGATTGACATTGAGGCCATTATCGGTGTTACGCAGCACAAAGATCACACCGGGATGAAGTCCTTTTTCGGTGTCGGCTGTTACTATGGAATGCATCCCTTTGGGAACAGCATCCAGGCTGCCGGTGGCTTTGACATAATTGACCAGGTCCATGCGGAAGTCGTTCAGGCCTAGATCTGTGATGGATACACCCGTCTTAACATCCTCCAGATCAATAACTTCATCCTGAAGGCGCTGGAGCTGTTCCTTACGGAAGGCCAAATCATTAGCCTCGGCACTAAGAACATTATCATCTCCAGTTGCGCTAACATCGGCGATAACCATGCGACTCTCTACACGGTTTTTCAGATTAATGTAGTCGTCAAGGGAGATGTCCGGCCAGAAGTTCACGAGTTGAATCTGAGTGTTTTTGGAGCCGATACGGTCGATTCGTCCGAACCGCTGAATGATGCGAACCGGATTCCAGTGAATATCATAGTTAATCAGATAATCGCAGTCCTGAAGATTTTGGCCTTCAGAGATGCAGTCCGTGCCGATCAGGATATCAATCTCATCGGGTTCTTTCGGTAGGATCACAGCTTTTTCTTTGGATATCGGGGAGAACAGAGTAAGCAGTGATTGGAAGTCGTATTTCTGCTTGAGCGTTGATTTACAGCGATCGCTACCGGTGACTTTTGCGGTATGCAGGCCGAATTGTTTCTTGATATAGGGAGCCAGATTGTCATAAAGGTATGCGGCAGTATCAGCAAAGGCGGTGAAGATTAGAATTTTGCGGTTGCCGGGATTTATCTGTTCTTTCTGTTTATTTGTGATCAGTGCTTTCAGGCTTTGCAGCTTGGCATCATCCGGCGGTGTTATCTTTTGCATCTCTGTAAATAATTCGGATAGCAGCGTAAGATCGTTTTGTAGATCGAATCGCCATGAATCAAGGTCCATATCGGCCAGGCTGATTTTAACCTTGCCGCCGATGGTACCTGTATCTTCCTCTACGTCCATATCGTCTTCGTCGGCATTTTCGAAAGTAGCTGAAAGATCTTCGAAACTATCCATAATGCCTGTTTCTTTGAATGCGACAATCTTGGCTAGAGTCTTTTCATGCTTGTCCTGCAAAGTTTGCAGGGTAAGACGGAATGCCTCCACGGAACTTTCCAGACGTTTCAGCAAATTTACCGTCATGAGTGCCTGAAGGCTCTTTTCACGGTCACTTTGTTTCAGGCGTGAAAGACCACCCTGAACTTCTGTGTCATACAGTTCCTCATATTTTTTCAGCCGACTGGCAAGAATATAGCGAAAAGGCGCGTACACGGACATATTCAAGGTAATCAAACGATTGAATATATCGTTAAAGCTGATGACGTCCGTGCGATGGGTCAGCGGGCTATGGTATGAAATGGGCTTGAGTCGCTGTGGAAATGGTCCAATATTTTTGGTGTCGTAATATTTTTGAATATGTTTGCGCGAGCGGGCAATGGTCACGCTGTCGAGCATTTCGAAGAAATCAAAATCCAGCGCATTGAGAATCGCCACCGGGGTTCGTTCCGCAGGCGGTAGCTTTGCCCAAACATTGAACACGCCCTGTGCGCGACGGAATATCTCATTGATATTCTTTTCAGTGTGCAATTTTTTATCCAGATTTTCAGAGTCGCCCTCGTAGGCCAGCGCAAGCTGATTGCGGAGATCATTAAAGCGATTATTCACCGGCGTGGCCGAAAGCATCAATACTTTTGTCTTCACACCTGCCTTGATAACCTTGTTCATCAATTTCTGATAACGGGTTTCTCTATCTTTAAAGGCTTCGTTGTTGCGGAAGTTGTGTGATTCATCAATAACAACCAGATCGTAGTTGCCCCAGTTAATCCGATCAAGCCTTATTCCGAGAGAATATCCACTGTTACGCTGTAGGTCGGTATGACAGAGGACATCGTAATTAAATCGATCTCTGGCAAAGATGTTTGTTGCCAAATTCTGATTATAATTTTGCCAGTTATCCGCGATTTTTTTGGGACACAGGACCAGCACTGATTTATTTCGTAGCTCATAGTATTTGATGACGGCGAGAGCGGTAAAGGTCTTGCCCAGACCGACACTGTCCGCCAGTATGCAGCCATTATAGCTTTCCAGCTTGTTGATGATCCCGATGGCGGCATCTCTCTGAAAATTAAACAGCTTGGCCCAGATCAGACTATCCCGATAACCGGTCAAGTCGTTGGGCATGACATCTTCAGAAATATCTTCGAGGAATTCATTGAAAATATTATACAGAATCAGGAAGTAAATGGATTCGGGAGAATTTTCAGTATAGACAGCCGCGATTTGCTCATAAACCTGCTCGGTAATATCGCCAACCTTCGTATCATCATGCCATATCTGATCAAATAGACGCAAATAGGTCGTGGTCAAGGCTGAATCGCTCGTCTTATTGACAAAGTTAGATATTGCATCACCCCTTTGATATCCTAAATCCACTGCCGTGAAACCACTCAGGGGGAGATATACTGATTTTGACTGCAAATCATCCACGTAGGCAAATTGTTGCATGGGGGCATTAGTACGATTCGATTTGAATTGAACTTTACGTCGAATCCAATCAGCGCATTCCTTTGCTATAGCCCGTTGCGTTAATTCATTTTTTAAGCGGATTTCAAATTCGGTGCCATACAGACTGCTTTCACGTTGAATCTTGGGAATGTGAAACAATCTTTTCTCTTTGTTGAATTTGTCAGACACCTGATTGTCTATAAAGGTTGGCGATGTGAAAATGAAGTTTAGGGAGTCTATCTTCTCCAGTTCGGATTTCAGGGCTTCGTACGCATAGATAGAAAAACAGGAGGCTGCGATATTTAACTTTGCATCAGGCCTGAGTGTTTTTTTAAGGTCGTCACCTAAAAGGTTGTTTATGTTGTCAATAATTTCCATTGAATATCCATGATGATGACAAGTCCGTTTTTGAATCGTGTACAACGGTTTTTTATTGAATCACCGCCTTCTGGTTTTCCAAAGCCATCTCGCAGGCTTCCGCATCTTCGGAACTTTCCTGCTGCCATTCTTTGGAAAAGGTCAGCGCGCGCGATTTTATTTCGTTCCAGCTCAGCGGCATAGGTTCCGTTTATTCCTCATGAATTCGATATAAGAAGTATGCGGTGACGCTTGTATTTATGGAAATGTGTTTCTTTTGTTGCGTAAGCGGTCTCTATATAAAGGAATCTGCATTAAGTTTCAATGGTTTTCCCCTGCGCCGGTGTGGAATGGGTTTCTTGCCTGCGGGTTACCTCTTAGGCTGTTCTTGAAATATATTGACAAGTCTGGTCAAGGCGCATTACATAAGCACATCATTGAAAAAGGTGAAACTGGTATGAGAGAACTTTTTAAAATTGACAAGAATTATTCTACATGGCTCAAAGAGCTTAAAAATAAAATATGCTCTGCACAGATTAAAGCAGCGGTAAAAGTCAACGTTGAAATGCTCAACTTCGGAACTTGTCAATGAAAATGAACCACCTCCGTCAAGAATTTAGTGTCGCAATTGATCACTAATTGCTGGCAACGGTTTATTGATCCAGGCTGCCGCAGGTAAGGCCATTGGTTTTGGCATGATTCCCTTGAACCGCCCTGGATGTTTTGCAAAAGCATCAGCCTTTTCGGCCAGGGCAATCTCCGGGAATGCGTCATCGTCTGAATCGGGCAAGGATGCGGCAAGCGGAATCGCGGCAACAGTTTCGCCATTTTGAATTAGATAATCCAAAAGCCCTTGAACGGCATCCGCATTAAAGGCAAATTTCGGTCTCTTTAACATGTCATTGTATTCCGTCAGTATTCGGGCGTCGCAGCAAATGGATAACTTACCGGCAGTAAGCAACGGGAAATTCATCGCGTGAATTTGGAGGTGCCCATTAAAAGGCGACTGGACAGACGCAGGGACACGGATAGCATAGGCTCATTCGCCGGACTTATATGGCCAATCCTGCTGTTGTGTGATAAATACTTTTGCACAGACCATTAAATCAGGGGAACAAAAAGGTTGCGGTGGATGTCTAAGACCATAGAGGACAAAAAAATGCCGGTGGCCGATGACGATCTGGAATATGTCAAGGCGTGCCGGAGGGGTGAGACGGAGGCTTTTTCCGTGCTGGTTGGAAGGCATTCAAAGAAAATGCTCAATATCGCTTACCGGATGCTGGGCGATTATGACGACGCCTGTGATGTTACACAGGAAGCTTTTCTGGCCGCTTTCCGGGCCATTGGCAAGTTTAAAGAAGCGTCAAGATTTTCCACATGGTTGTGCCGGATTGTTATCAACTACACCAAAAACAGGCTCAAACAGAGGCAGAGCCTGTCGCGGCATGAAGGCGCTTCGCTTGATGAAGAAGCGGAGGGTCAGGGCGATTGCGCGGCTTGCCTTGCGGCGGCAGACGGAGGTCATCCGGGTGATCTCCTTGAACGCCGCGAGCTTGAAGCACAGGTGCAGAAATGCATCGGGGCGCTTGTGGAAGATTATCGCGAAGTGCTGGTGATGCGGGATATTCAGGGGTTCTCGTATGAGGAGATTCAGGATGTTTTGCGGATACCCGACGGGACTGTGAAATCCCGGCTGTCGCGCGCGCGGTTGGCCATGAAAGATTGTCTCAAAAAAATCATGGGTGATTTATGAAAAATTGTCAGGACATTGAAAATCTTCTGCCTCTTTACCCCGATGGCGTTTTATCCGACGTGGAAAAACAAGCTGTTTTGGAACATCTGGCCGGTTGTGCGGCTTGCCGAAAGGAACTGGCTTATCTGCAAAAAACAAGTCAGTGGGTAAATGAACTTCCTGCTGTAGAAGAGCCGGCCTGGTTTCAGCAAAAAATCATGGCGCGCGTGCGCGAAGAAGCCGATAAGAAAAGTTTTGCGCAAAAATGGTTTTATCCGCTCCGGATTAAAATTCCCGTGCAGTTGGTGGCGACGATTGTTATTGCGGTGCTGGCCGTTTATATTTACCGGGCAGGCGACGAACAGGTGAAACAAATTTTGCCGGGCGCTCCGATGCCCGCTGTAGAAATGCAAAAAGAACAGCCGCCAGTGCAGATGCCGCAGTCTAAAGATATTTCTGCTCCTGCCGTATCCCGAAAAAAGACAGTTGTCCCGGAGAACCGGGAAACAGACAAGCAGGCGATCCGGGGTAGCGTCGGGGGAAGTGCTGCACAAAAAACAGAGATGCCGGAAGATAAGTCCCGAGCGGCACATGAACCGGATGCAGGCAGGGCAAAAGGGTTGGCGGAAAGCAAAGATGAAGCTTACCCGGCGCTTCAGGCAAGGCAAAATGACATGCAATCCGTAAAAGCACAGATGGCGGATCAGGAGAAAAAAGCGGATGATCTTGCTTTGCCTAGTGCAGCGAAAAAGAAAGAATCTTATAGAGTTGCCGTGCCTGCCGCACCCCCGCCGATGGCGGCATCTTCAGAACTGAAGCCTGAGGCCAGCGTATTGGTGCGGGTCGAAAATCTGAATGCCGCCGCAATGGACGTGGAAAAGATACTGGCAAATTTCAACGCAAAAAAAGTCACAAGGCAGTCGGTAGAAGGCAGGATCATTGTTCGGGCTTTGGTCTCCGGCAAAGATTGGCAGCAGGTTTTGGCAAAGTTAAAAGAGCTTGGATGGGTGGAAGAGAAAATCATGCCTTCCGATGTGGCGTTGCGCGACATGAATGTGTTGATTGAAATAATCCCTCAGTAGTGGATTGTGGTTAATCGAATTTTTTCAAAAGACGCCGGGTGAAGCGTGAAAAACGCCGGGACACAGGCAGAGAATCGTTAATTCTACCCAGTGCGCTTTGGGCTGCGTCCTCGCCCAGGGCAATCATGTCCTTTGACCGGCTGAAGTCTGTCCAGTGAAGATCACCCACGGCGGGGCGGATAATAACATCCGCGTTTTGAATTTCGGCGGCTTCCAGAGCGTTGGCGGTAATTTCACCTGCCCGGTACATAACGTCTTTGGCGGTTTCGATGCCGATGCCGGCCGGCAAATCCCGGTCCACCACCACGGCAATGACGACGTCCGCGCCGGCATCGCGCGCCGCATGAACGGGGACAAGGCTGGTCACGCCGCCGTCAGCCAGAAGCCACTCACCCAGACGGGTGGGTTCAACCGCGCCGGGAACCGAACTGCTGGCCAGAACCGCCTGACGCAGCGGGCCTTCGGCTAAAACAACCTTTTGACCGGTAATCAGGTCTGTGGATACGGCTCGAAAGGGAAGGCGCGTGTCGCGAATATCGATGTCGGGCAGCAGGTAATTGATGAGCGCCTGGAAATCTTCAGCGGGAAGAATAGATGGGCGGAATAAAGCGCGAACCAGATAATATTGATTTTTGGCAAAGATTTGCGCTCTCTGAAAAAAACTTTTCGGCCCCGGTGAAAACGACAGGCCGATGGACTTGATGGTGGAGTCTTCAAATTCGGCGCTCGTGAGGTAGGTATCCACTTTTGCCGCGATTTCCCCGGTCGTCATGCCTGAAGCATAAGCACCGCCAATCAGCGCGCCGGCGCTGGTTCCCGCAATCAGGTCGATGGCAATTCCTTCCTGCTCCAGAACTTTGAGAACGCCGATATGCGCCAGGCCGCGAACGCCGCCGCCACCCAAAGCAAGACCAACTTTTTTCCCCGTCCATCTCATGGTGTATTGTTTCCTGTTTCCCTTTTATATTACGTCAGCATTTTGAGAAAAATGGTTGCCAGTGTCAGATAGGACAGAAATCCGAAAGCGTCGGTAAAGGCTGTCAGCAGAATATTAGAGCCCAAAGCGGGATCAAGATCAAGTCGTTTGAGAGCCAGTGGAATGAGGACGCCGACCATTGTGCCCGTGAACACGCTGATGATCATGGCCAGACCAATGACAAGGCCCAGAACGGGGATGCCTTTCCAGAAATAGGCGATGACGGCAATCACGACGCCCACGGCAAGGCCATTCGTCACTCCCACGGCAATTTGACGGTAGAGAACGCGTTTGGCATTTTCATAATTGATTTCTCCCAGTGCAATGCCGCGAATGATCAGCGCCAGGGTCTGGCCTCCTGCGTTGCCGCCCAGACCGGCGATCACGGGCATAAAAAAGACCAGCGCCACCATGAGCTTGATGGTGTCCTCGAAAAAACCGATGACCAGCACGGAGGTCAGCGCCGTCAAGAGATTGAGGTATAGCCAGGGAAGGCGTTTTTTGACGGAGTCAAGCGTTTTGTTGAAGATGCTGTCGTTGTGACCTAGACCTGCTATGCCGTACAAATCTTCGGACGTTTCTTCCTGTACGGTGTCCATCACGTCGTCAACGGTGATTTGTCCCAGTAGATGCTGCTCCTTGTCCACAACGCCGACGGTGACGAGATCGTATTTTTTGAACAGGCGCGCCACTTCTTCCTGATCCATATTCGCGTTGACGCTGGGAATGTCTTCATCGATTACGTCCACAACCGGCGTAAAGCGCTTCATGGTAATCAGCCGTTGCAGGGGAACCGTGCCGATCAGCTTGTCTTCTTCATCAACCACAAAGATGCTATGGATGTTTTCCATTTCGTTTTTGGCGTCCGCAACGGCCTGAAAGGCTTCGTTAATCGTCGCCTGCTTTTTAACGGATACCAGCTCCGACTGCATGATGCCGCCGGCGGTGTCCTCAGGATATTTGAGCAGCTCCTGAACGTCCTGGGATTCCTCAGGTTCGATGGCGTCCAGAACGGCCTTGGCCTGATCGTCTGACAATTCAGCGATAATATCCGCCTTGTCGTCCGATTCCATTTCTTCGATGATGTCGGTGAGCTGTTCATTGGACAGGTCTTCGATGATCTGCTCGCGGGAGGTGTCGGACAGCTCCAGAATAACATCGGAGGCTTTTTCCACTTCGAGGAGGGAAAAAAGATGCAGGCGATCTTCTTCATCAAGTTCGTCAATCAGGTCGGCGATGTCCGCCGGATGCATATCGGAAAAAAGATCGATAATAGCAAACTCACGGTTGTGGCTGATCAGATCTTTAAGGGTTTCCAGCGTCGTCGGTTTTTTTTGCTTGATCTTTTGCATAAGGCTGTCCTTTTTTTACAAATGAACCGGCGGCTGGATGTCCGTCAGTTTATCGTTTTCGTATAATACTTTTTCCAGAAAAAGACCGGAAGGCGGCGCGGTATAACGGGCGGGAACGTCGGAAAAAGCATGAAGCATCTGTTCCAGATCTTTGGCCGTGGTGTTGCCCCGTCCGGCCTCGACGGTCATGCCCACAATGCGCCGCACCATTTTCCACAGAAAATGAGAGCCGACCACACGCAGGGCGATGAGGTTGCCGAATTCCTCAAGAACTGCGGATTCAATATTCACCTTTGTCGATGTGTCCTTGTCCATTCGCTTGTCGGCGAAAGAGGCAAAGTCATGAAAACCCTGAAAAACGTCCAGCGCCTGTCGCATCTTGCCTGTATGAAGTTTGTCTTTGACCCACCAGACATATTTCTTGCCGAAAGCGGTCCGCCTCGTGGCAATCAGATAAAGATAGCTGCGGCTTACGGCTGAATGGCGGGCATGAAAACGCGGGTGGGCATTTTCTAAAGATAAAATATTGATGCCGGCCGGGAGAAGATCGTTAATCCCGATCCGCAGGGTTTCGCAATTGAGCTTGCGCGCGCACTCCAGATGGGCTACCTGTCCCAGCGCGTGCACACCGGCGTCGGTGCGCCCCGCTCCCTGGATTTCTACGGGCATGTCCAGAAATTTCCCGGCCGCATCGATCAGCGCGCCCTGAATGCTTTTCGCGTTTTTCTGAGCCTGCCAGCCGCTGTAGTTGGTGCCGTCGTATTCCAGAACTATTTTGTATTTATTCACTTGGATGGTTTCTCCGGGTTGTCGGGCAGCAGGATATTCATTGCGGAAATGTTGTCGAGCAGAGAGCCTGATGCCGAATCAACATCTCTCAGCTCCTGCCCCGGTTGCAGGGTTGTAATAACGGCCTGTCCGATAATTTTCCGCCCTTCGCGGCCTGTCAAATCTTTTGTCCGGATGCCCCAGATATTATGAAAGATGAGCGCCCGGCCGTCTTTGGCGCCGATGTACAGCATCACATGGCCTTTACGCCAAATCAGACTTAAATAAGGGATGCCTTGGGTCAGAATGATTTTTTCTTTTTCTTCAGACGGAAGGCCCTGTAAATTGATGGATGTGCCGACTTCCCTCACCTGATCTTCCGAATGCCGTGGCAGCCAGATGCCAAAGACGGCAAAAAAATCGCGGGTCATGGAGGAACAATCGCGGTTGCCGTAAAGTCCGCCCCAGCCATAGGGTTCGCCGATCATTTCATTGGCGATCTTTGCCGCATTGACGAGATTAAAGCGCAGTGGCTTTGCCGCAGCCGCTTCCACTGGAATAAAACCACGTCGGATGACCGCTCTCCGGTTTTGATCAGCTACGGCGACCGACACTTGCCACTGATTGGCCGCTGCTTCTGTTTGCGGGAAAATATGCCCCACTGACGCCCGAACAAGAAATTGGCCGTTTTCATCCAGTACGGATGTATGATCACGGATGATCACCACATAGCGTCGGGATTCCCAGGTCTTCATAAATTCGTTGTCCACGTAAGCAAGATCTTCAACCGGAATCCAGCCGTAAGTAAAGGAAGTTTCCACCAGCGCCCAGGATTTATCCGCACTGAGATGACAGATAAAGATCGGCGTATTGGCGGGGGTGGAAGAACGCTGCAAATTGTCAAACGGCCATGCCGAACTGTCGCCGTCCGGGGTGTTAAAGTGAGGCGCATGGGTGGGCAGTTCTCTCAGGCTTGTGTTTCTGGTTGTTATGCCGCGGGACAGAGCGTTCGGAAAGTTTTTAAGCGACGCATTATGTTGAAGCTTCTTCAACCAGGAAGGCGAGTGGCGCTTTTTGTTTTCGCCGTAACCGGGTTTGTGGACATATTTTTTGAAATCATTCTGGACTCTGTCCGGCAGTGCATGGAAGGGCGTATTTTGGTGCCAGACGGAAAAGAAGATGATGTTGTAATCTTCGTCCATCCGGGCCTGACTTGCCTCCGACAGGACCCTTTCGCCAGGGGTGGCATCGGTAAAATAAGAAGCGTGATCCTGACGTAAGTCACGAACATCACGGATGGTATCCGGCGGGGTTATGCAACTGGATAAAATAAAACATAAAACGACGGCCAAACTGCTAATTTTTTTCATGAAGGTATCCTTATTTAGATTCCCGTCTTCTATAATCTTTTTTTGTGCGGGTGGCAAGATAAACGGTTTATGAAAGTCATCATCATTTTCTTTTGCATTATTAGTCGTTTCGTGTAAATTATGCGCTTACGTCTTGGGTATTTAAAAAATTTGTAGTATAGGAAAAATAGACTGCTATCAGAGAAAAAGGAGATCAATATGCATGATTTTGTTCCCCAAAAGATATTTTTCACCAAAGGCGTAGGCACGCACAAGGATGAGCTGCATTCCTTTGAGCGTGCCTTGCGTAATGCCGGCATTGAGAAATGTAATCTGGTTCAAGTGTCCAGTATCTTTCCGCCCCGGTGTAAAATGATTCCCAAGTCTCAAGGTCTCAAGCACCTTGTTCCCGGCGCCATTACGTATTGCGTGATGAGCCGGTGCTGCAGCAACGAACCCAAACGGCTTTTGGCTGCGTCGGTCGGTTGTGCGATTCCCGCCGATAAATCATCTTATGGCTATATCAGTGAACATCACGCCTTTGGTCTGACCGAAAAACAAACCGGCGATCATGCCGAAGATCTGGCCGCGGCGATGCTCGCATCGACTCTGGGAATTGATTTCAACGTGGATGAAAGCTGGGATGAGAAAAAAGAAATTTTCAAAATCAGCGGTAAGATTGTCCGGACGTTGAATGTGACCCAATCAAAAATATGCAAGGATAATAATTATACGACGGTTGTTGCCGCTGCTGTTTTTGTTTTTTGACGGGCAGCCGCTTGGCATGATCGTCAGGGGCTTCATGTTTATAAAAAATAATCGGGAAAGATGTGGTTTGAGGAGGAGGTAAATAATGGCTGAACAGACAAAAATTATGGATCAGGCAGTTCACGCGATGACGGATAAAGAAGGCAAGTATCTGACGTTTAATCTGGCCGGAGAAGAATACGGCATCGGTATCCTGAAAGTGAAAGAAATTATCGGGATCATGCCCATTACCATTGTGCCGCAGACCCCCAAATACATCAAGGGCGTTATCAATTTGCGGGGTAAAGTCATCCCCGTCATTGATCTGCGTCTGAAATTTTCGATTGAAGCCGCTGAGTTTACCGAAAGAACCTGTATCATCGTGGTCGAGATCACGGCGGCAGGCCGGACTATTTTGATGGGCATTGTCGTGGATTCCGTATCGGAAGTGCTCAACATTAAAGGCGCCGATATTGAAGCGACGCCGTCTTTCGGCACGAAGCTCAATACCGAATACATTCTGGGAATGGCCAAGGCCGCCGGCTCTATTAAAATCCTGCTGGATATTGATAGAATCCTTTCCATTGAAGAACTGCAGGCCGCGGACAGCGTTGCCGTGTAATAGCCTGTTGCCGGTCTTGTGTGACGGTGTTATTCAAAACAGATTGTGTCGGTTTATGAAAAAGGAGCTCTCTGACTTAAAGACGTAAGATGCGGGCGGCACCTTGCTGCCCTGTTTTTATGATGAGAGTGGCCTTCATTCCGCTCTTTAACGGCTTGGCGGATATTCAGAAGGCTGTTTCGCTTTTACCGCAGGAGCGGTATGGATCGGCTGCCGGAACCGGTCATTTGATTTCGATGCAAAAACCGGCAATAATGGACGGTATCGTTAAAAACTTCATCACCTATCTGATTTGAAAATAATTTCCGGGAGATTTTTTATCATGTTGAATCCTGATATCATTGCTTTTTGTAATCAGAAAGGGGGCGTCGGCAAGACGACTTCCGCGCTCAATGTGGCTGTCGGACTGACGTTGCTTAAGAAACAAGTTCTGGTGATTGATTTTGATCCCCAGGCTCACCTGACCTATTCTCTGGGGCTGGACGCGCACGATTTGAAAGGCACGGTTTATTCGGTCATGAAAGGGACAACTCCTTTTGCCGATGCGGCTCTGGATATCAAGGGCATGAAAGTATTGCCGGCTAATCTTGATCTGGCGTTGCTGGAGACGGAAATGACCGCCCTTTCCGGGAAGGAGTCGATTCTGAAAAAAAAGTTGTCGGCGGTTTCCGATATTCAATACGTAATCATTGATTGCCCACCTTCGTCGGGACTGCTGACTATCAATGCCCTGGTTGCCTGCCAGGAAGTTTTTATCCCGCTGCAGATGGAGTTTCTGGCGCTGAAGGGAATGAGCAGGCTTTTAAGTCTGATCGAGGACGTCAAAAAGAAATTCAATAAAAACGAACCTGCCTATCGGATTATTCCCACGCGATACGACGCGCGAAAAAGGCTCAACAATGCCATTATGGATAAGGTCCGCGAGCGATTTGGGGATCGGGTCTTCCATGCCGCCATCCGTGAAAACATCGCGGTGGCCGAAGCACCCAGTTTCGGCCAATCCATTTTTGAATACGCCCCGAAAAGCCACGGCGCGGAAGACTATCTGACGCTGTGCAAGGAAATCATCCGTAAAAGGCCAACGGGTTAAGTTTTTTTCAACAACGAACAGACCCCCGCAGTTGATCGGGGGAAAGTAATAGGATTGTTCGGGGTTGCAGGTCCTGGCGCACGGTCATGGCAGGACGCGCCCATCTTTACAAGGGCATCTTTTCTTGCTTTGTGATAAAGGGTTTCACGGAACGGAAGGGATAGAAATGGCATACGAAATAAAAGATACTGAAATACATGCAAAGCTGGCGGATTATTTTGCATCAGCGTCCGGCACCTTGCTTGTTTTCCTCTTCGGATCGGCGGCAAGCGGGATGATGACGAAGGACAGTGACATCGACGTCGGGATTCTTTTTGAAAGCCGGCCGGATGTTTTTGAGGTGCATAAGCTGGCCGGTCATTTGAACGCGATGTTTAAAAGAGACATTGATATAGCCGTGCTGAATTCTGCATCGCCGATTTTAAAGATGCAGGTCTTAAAAAACGGCGTTCTTGTTCATGCAAAAGATAAAAAGTTTTATAACCAGTTCTACGTGGATACGCTTAATCAATACGATGATTTAAAACAGACGCGCAAAATTTGTGAAGACAGTATTCTGAAAGGAAGAATTTATGCCCGATAAGGATATCGTTTTTGCAAAAGTTGCTTCCATTCAGAAATGCCTCAGGCGAATTCGTGAGATTACAGATTTGAAACCTGACACCCTGGATGACATCAATAAAATAGGTTTAGCCTGACGAAGTGAACATTATGAAAAAAATATTTGTTTTGCTTATCCTGTTCATATTTCCGCTGGCAAGCCTGGCGGTAGAAAAACCGGTCTGGGTGACAGCTGAAGGCGAAGCGCTGCAAGGAGAGCTCGATACGTTGAAAGAGGTCAAGGGCAGAGCCAGACGGGACGCCCAGGCGAAAGCTGTCGAGCAGGCAGTGGGGGTTTTTATTAAATCGCATACGCTCGTATCCAACAGTCAAGTGGCTGAGGACTTGATCTATGCCGCCGTGCGGGGGAAAATTACCAAAGAAAAAACGATTGCCGCTGATTGGGACACTCGAAATCGGCATTTGTATAAAGTAACCATCAAAGCCCTGATCGAACCGGTTTATCCCGAAAAGGGAGGCGGCCTTTCCGTCAAACTCCATCTTTCAAGAACAGACCTTAAAGAAGGCGATGAAGTAAAAATCTTCTACTCGGTTAGCAAAGACGCCTATGTCTATATCTTCTCCATAGCCGCTGATGGTTCCGTAACGTTACTTTTACCCAACGCAAATATACCCGATAATCATACCCGGGCGGGAAGGGCTTATCAATTCCCGCCTGCGGGCAACCGCATTCAATTGAAAGCCATGTTTCTGCCGAACTACAAGGGGGCTTTTGCTGAGGAAAGAATAAAAATTATTGCCACGCGAAAAAAAGAAGAGTTGCTTCCTCTTGGTTTCAAAGAAGGGATTTTTCAAGTCTATGATGAGAAATCAACAGGCATGATCAGCGACCTTGTCCGGCGGTTGAACCAGATGGAACTTGCGGACTGGACAGAAGCCAGCACAGTTTATCAACTGAAAAAATAGAAAAGGAGATGGTATGAGACTGAAAGACAAAGTAGCAATTGTAACGGGTTCGGGGCGTGGCATTGGCGAAGGAATTGTCATGAGATTCGTTGAAGAAGGCGCGAAAATTGTTGTGAATGATGTCAACGAAGCGGATGCGAAAAACGTTGTGGATCAGGTAAAGGCCAAAGGCGGTCAGGCGGTTTACGTTCTGGGTTCCGTATCGGATCGGGCCACCATGCAGAAGATGGTGGATACGGCGATAAAAGAATTCGGCACGCTTGATATTATCGTCAACAACGCCGGAATTACCCGTGACTCCATCCTGCATAAAATGAACGATGATCAGTGGAATGCCGTCATTGATGTCAATCTGACCGGTGTATTTTACGGTATTCAGTGCGCGGCGCGTGTCATGCGAGAGAAGGGCTATGGGAAGATTATCAATATTTCATCGACCAGCGCGCTGGGCAACGTGGGACAGCTTAACTACTCGGCTTCCAAGGCGGGCGTGATCGGTATGACCAAAACAGCGGCCAAAGAGCTGGGTGCAAAAGGTGTGAATGTCAACGCCATTGCTCCGGGGATGATCTGGACCGACATGATGAAGAGCATGCCGCCGGAAACCATCAAGCAAATGGATGCGATGCTGCCGTTTATTGTACCGATGAACCGCAAAGGGTCGCCGTTGGATATAGCCAATCTGGCTCTGTTTTTGGCCTCCGATGAAAGTTCGTTCATCACCGGACAGGTCATTTTCTGTGACGGCGGGATGAAGATATAAAGAAGGCTAAGGGCTGTAGGCTATCGGTTATCAGGGGGATAAATTCAATGGACGCGTTGACGAATAGTTACCTCTTGAACAAACAATTTCATTCAGGCAACAAAGGGGGAAATGATGGTGCTTTTAAAAATTAAAATGCTTTTGCCTGCAGTGCTGATGCTGGTTTCCCTGACGTTTTCATTGGCCGACGCCTGTACCGGTGTGGCGTTCTCGGCTCAAGATAAGGACGGTAGCCGCTATGCCATTCAGGCGCGCACGATGGAGTTTGGTTCGGACGTCACCGGATGGCGTCTGATCTCGGTTCCCAAAGGCTATCCTTACAAAGCCTGCATGATGAATACCTGCGGCGACGGTATCACCGGACTTCAATGGAAGGCAAAATACCAGCACGCGGGCATGAGTCCGGCTCGCCCCGGCATACCGGTTCTTGACGAGGTAGCAGACGGAATCAATGAAAAGGGATTGTCCTGCGGTGGTTTCTATCACATGGGATATGAGGAATATCACAGCAAACCGGCGAGCGGCAGGGCTATTTCCAATACGGATTTCGTGTCCTGGGTTCTGAGCAGTTTTGCCACTGTGAAGGAAGTCCGGGATGCTCTGGAGAAAAGAACCGTCGATGTTGCGCAGTTTACTCTGAAATACAAAGGCAAACTTCTGTGCAACAAAGAAACCTGTCCGCAGCTGCACTATCTCGTGACGGACGAAAGCGGCGCATCTATTGTCATCGAATTCAAGGATGGGAAGGCGAAAATCTTCGACAGCATCGGTGTGATCACCAACAATCCAACCTATGACTGGCACATGACCAACATGAAGAATTATATCGGATTGCAGTCACTGAGCAGGGAAAACGCCGTTTTCAACGGGAAGACGTATGACAAGATGGGCAACGGCACAGGCGCCGTCGGCCTGCCGGGTGACTTCACGCCCCCTGCGCGGTTTGTACGGGCCATGTTCTTTCTGAGCACGGCCATGCCGACGGCCAAGACAGCGCCGGATGAAGCCATCGACAGAGCTTTCCGGATTCTCAACCAGTTCGATATTCCTGAAGGTTCAATTATTGCCAATTCTCCAACCGGAGAGGGCCAGATCCAGGACTCCACCGCGTGGACGTCGCTTTCGGATCTGAAGCGGAAGCGTTACTATTTTCATACGCAGACCAGCAGAGCCGTGAGGATGATCGAATTGGACAAGCAGCCGAAGAAGGCTCTTTCGTTTCAGGAATTGCCTGATCGTGAGATGATCATCGATATATCGGAAAAGTTCACACCCGTCAGCAAGTCTAACTGACATGAGCAGGTGGACAGTCTCTGAAACGTCAGGAACTGTCCACCCTTTGCAAAAAAGCTTTTCCTTGATTAGAGGTATTTTTCTTCCAGCAGTTTGAGCACCTTGTCCGCCGAGTCGGTGACGGCGGTGCCGGGGCCGAAAATCCCCTTGACGCCTTTGGAATAAAGGAAGTCATAATCCGCGGGAGGTATCACACCGCCGACTACTACGATAATATCTTCCCCGCCCATTTTTTTCAGTTGTTCAATGAGCTGTGGAACAAGGGTTTTGTGACCTGCCGCCAAGCTGGATACGCCCACCACATGCACGTCGTTTTCAATGGCCATTTTGGCCGCTTCTTCAGGGGTTTGAAACATCGGGCTGATATCCACGTCAAAACCGATATCCGCGTAAGCCGTGGCCACCACTTTGATGCCCCGGTCATGACCGTCCTGCCCCATTTTGGTCACGAGTTGTCTTGGACGACGGCCTGTCTTTTCCAGAAATTTCTCTGTTCGTGCCCGCAGGTTATTGATGACGTCACTGTCCCCGTATTCAGATGCATAAGCTCCTGATATTACCCGGGTTGTGGCCACGTAACGGCCGAATACTTTTTCCATGGCGTCGGATATTTCTCCTCCCGTTGCTCTTAATCTTACGGCAACAATTGCCGCTTCTAACAGGTTGCCGCCCTTTTCGGCGACATGGGTGATGTTCTCTAATGCTTTTTGTACGGCCTGATTGTCGCGTTTGGCTTTGATTTCTTTTATTCGGGCAATCTGTTCGTCGCGGACCGTAGCGGGGATGTCCAGAACTTCAATCGGTGTTTCTTCCTGGACTTTGTATTTGTTGACACCGACAATGGTGTCCTTCCCCTGATCGATTCTGGCCTGCCTTCGGGCAGCGGATTCTTCAATCCTCATCTTGGGCATGCCGGTTTCAATGGCGCGGGCCATGCCGCCCAGTCCTTCAATCTCATCCATGATCTTTTGGGCTTCTTGGATAATCGACGCGGTCAGAGATTCGACATAGTAGGAACCGCCCAGGGGATCAACTACATGGCAGATTTGCGATTCTTCCTGAATGATGATCTGCGTGTTGCGGGCGATGCGGGAGGAAAGCGGTGTCGGGAGACTTACAGCCTCGTCAAACGAGTTGGTGTGCAGGGACTGTGTGCCGCCTAATGCGGCGGCTAATGCTTCCAGCGTGGTTCTGATAATATTGTTATAGGGATCCTGCTGCGTCAGGCTCCAGCCGGAGGTCTGCACATGCGTTCTCAGCACCGATGATCGCGGATTGGTCGGGTTGAACTCCCTCACGATTTTCTGCCAGAGATACCTTGCGGCACGCAGCATGGCGATTTCCATAAAGAAGTTCATTCCCACGCCGAAGAAGAAGGAAAGCCGCGGCGCGAAATCGTCAATCTTCAGTCCCCCGTCAATCGCGGCGCGGATGTATTCTTTGCCATCGGCCAGGGTAAAGGCGGTCTGCAAAACGGAATCGGCCCCTGCTTCCATGATATGGTAACCGCTGATGGAGACGGTATTGTACTTGGGCATGTTCTTTGAGCAGTAGGCGATAATATCCGAGACGATCCGCATGGAAGGTCTTGGTGGATAGATATAGGTATTGCGGGTCAGGAATTCCTTCAGGATGTCGTTCTGGATAGTGCCGGCCAGTTTGCTCTGTTCCACGCCCTGCTCTTCGGCAGCGACGATATATCCGGCCAGAACAGGCAGCACCGCGCCGTTCATGGTCATGGAAACGGACACCTTTTCCAGAGGAATCTGATCAAAAAGGATTTTCATGTCTTCAACGGAGTCAATGGCCACGCCGGCCTTCCCGACATCGCCTGCCACTCGGGGATGGTCGGAGTCATAGCCCCGGTGGGTGGCCAGATCAAAAGCCACGGACAAACCCGTCTGCCCCGCCGCCAGGTTTTTCCGGTAAAACGCATTGGATTCCCGTGCGGTGGCGAATCCCGCATACTGGCGGATGGTCCAGGCATGATTGGCATACATCGTGGCCGACGGTCCCCGCAGATAGGGGTTCATGCCCGAAAGGGTGTTGACGGCATCGAGACCCTCCAGGTCTTCCGCTGTATAAATCGGTTTCACGGTGATGCCTTCCGGTGTCTCCCAGTTCAGTGACTCCAGAGGTTTTCCCTTGAGTTCCTTTGCTGCGGTTTCTTTCCACTTCTGCATATCTTTGTGTGTCGTCACGGTAAACTCCTTGAAATGTATATATTGCGGGCTCGTTGCGGTTTGTTGCGGAGCGCTTCAATAATGTTGAAGCCCTATACATCATCGCGAAATTTTTCGCAATCCCCATAACCGGAATGAACCCCGTGCTTCGTTTAAAAAAAATGTTTCAGCGCTTGCAAACACTTTTCTAAAAGATTATAAATGGGCACAACATTTTAAAATAATGACTCGGCAATATTTATTGTCACAGGAGGGTGAAGATCATGGGAAATGTTTTCAATTTTTCAGGTAAAACAGCGATCATTACCGGCGCGGGACGCGGGATTGGCCGGGTGATTGCCCTGGGGTTGGCCGAAGCCGGTGCCAATGTTGTTTTGTGCAGCCGGACGAAAGCCGAAATTGACGCCGTCGCGGATGAAATCCGTAAAAAAGACGTGAAGGTGCTGACGGTGGCAACGGACCTGACGGTGCATGAACAGCTGGAAAATCTAGTCAATGTCACCATCAAGGAATTCGGACGAATCGACATTCTGGTTAACAATGCCGCCCGCAGTTTTCTGCGCGGCCTTTTGGATCTGCGAGAGGACGGCTGGGACAAGTGCTTTAATACCAATGTCAAAGCGGTCTGGCTTTTGAGCCGACTGGTTGCGCGTCAGATGATCGAGCAGAAAAGCGGTAAAATCATCAATATCACAACCGTCGGCGCGGATAAGGCCGAGGCGGGCATGGCGGCCTACGGATGCAGCAAGGCCGCACTGAAGCACCTGACCCGCTGCATGGCCAAAGAATGGGCACAGCTGGGTATTAATGTCAATGCGGTTGCGCCCGGATTTACCCGCACGGATTTCAGCAAGCCCATCTGGGCTAATCCCGACTTGGAAAAAATGATCTGTCAAGTTATTCCCAAAGGAAAAATCGCTGAACCGGAAGATGTCGTCGGGGCGGTGCTCTTTCTGGCTTCGGATGCCGCCAGTTATATTACGGGTAATACGATTTATGTGGATGGTGGAACGATGACCGCCTGATCACAATAAAAATGGAGGAAAGGCATGAACAGCAAAGATGTGAACAGCAAAAGCATTGTCAGTCCGGTCATTGCGGATATTCGTTCCGGTATGAAACGTGGCAAGGTGGTATCCGTTGAAGACGCCATCCGTGTGATTCGGGATGGAGATACTGTGGCCGTTGACGGTTTTGTCGGTTACTCGCCCGAAGAGCTGCTGTGCGCGCTGGAAGATCGTTTTTTGAAAACGGGAGAACCGAAAAATCTCACACTGATTTTTGCCGCCGGGATTGGCGACAGCAAGGAGAAAGGCATCAACCGTCTGGCACATGAAGGACTGGTTAAACGACTGATTGCCGGGCATTGGGGGTTAATTCCTAAAATGCAGAAGCTGGCGCTGGCGGGAAAAATTGAAGCCTACAATTTCCCCCAGGGCGTCATTACGCATCTCTTTCGCGATATTGCCGGACATGTTCCTCGTACCATCACGCATGTGGGGCTGGGAACCTTTGTCGATCCGCGTCTGTCTGCCGGTAAAGTCAATGCGGTGACACAAGAAGATCTGGTCGAACTGATACATTTTGACAACAGGGAGTATCTGGCTTACAAGACGATGCCGATTCACGTCGCGTTTCTGCGTGGAACAACGGCGGACATGGATGGCAACATTACGATGGAAAAGGAACCTTTGACGCTGGAGATGCTGCCGATGGCCATGGCGGCAAAAAACTCCGGCGGATTCGTTATTGTTCAGGTGGAAAGAATTGCCGATCGCCACGCGCTCAATCCCCGCCAGGTCAAAATTCCCGGAATCCTGGTGGACTGCGTAATCGTAGCCAAACCGGAAAATCACTGGCAGACCTTCGGCACCTCTTATAATCCGGCTTTCAGCGGCGAATTCAAAATTCCCACAGCCACGGTGGAACCGTTGCCTATGGACGAACGCAAGATCATCGCGCGCCGCGCCGCTTTTGAACTTCAGCCGAACATGGTCGTTAATCTGGGCATCGGTATGCCGGAAGGCGTGGCCAGTGTGGCCAACGAAGAAGGCATTTTCGAGTATTTGACCCTGACGGCCGAAGCAGGATCCATCGGCGGTATCCCGTCCGGCGGCATAAATTTTGGAACGGCAACGAACATGGATTGTCTGATCGATATGCATCAGCAGTTCGACTTTTACGATGGCGGCGGCCTGGATCTGGCTTGCCTGGGGCTGGCCCAGATGGATTCGCACGGCAACGTCAATGTCAGCAAGTTTGGTCCCAAACTGGCCGGCTGTGGCGGCTTCATCGATATTACTCAAACCGCCAAAAAAATCGTCTTCGGGGGAACCTTCACTGCAGGAGCGTCTGAGCTGGCTATTGCCGATGGGAAATTGAAAATCATTAAAGACGGCAGCATGAAAAAACTGATTAGCGATGTGGAGCAGATCACCTTCAGCGGAAAAACCGCGCAGCAAGGGGATCAGCAAATTTACTACATCACGGAACGTTGTGTTTTTAAGCTGACGGCGGAAGGCGTGGAGCTGATCGAAATAGCGCCCGGCATCGATCTGGAAAAAGAGGTTCTGGCGCAGATGGACTTTAAACCCATCATTAAAAATCTCCGCCTGATGGATGAACGGATTTTCAAACCCATGCCGATGGGACTCAAAGATGATCTGCTGAGCATCCCCATTAACGAGCGACTGACCTATGATCCCGAAAATAATATCTTTTATGTTAATTTTGAAGGATTGGCCGTCAAGACCAGAAACGACATTGAGGCGATCCGCTCTCGGGTTGCGGAGATCTGCGCCCCGCTGGGCAAGCGCGTGAAGACGATTGTCAATTATGACAACTTTTCGATCGTGCCGGAGCTGGAAGACGAGTACGTCAAAATGGTCAAGTTTGTCGTGTCCAAGTATTACAGTGACGTGACCCGTTATACCACGAGCGCATTTTTGCGGATGAAGCTGGGCGACGAGCTGAAAAAACGGCATCTAGCTCCGCATATCTTTCAGTCCAAGGACGAAGCCAGGGAGGCGTTGGAGAAGCAATCGTGAGCTTATGCGCGGCCGCCTGAACCTCCATTGGCCGTTTGCCATCAAAAAAAGAAATGGGATTTCAGGCTAACACTGAAATCCCATTTTTTTAACATTACGATTTTTGTTGATGATCAATCGGCAATTTGAGTTTTTCCCAAATTTAAAAAAGATATGATAAAAAACAAGCTGTATTCAAAAGGATGAGAAGATAACTCATGATCATTTACCTTGCGCCTCTTCAGGGAATCACCGACAGGATTTATCGCAATCTGTTTCCTGTTTATTTTAAGGGCGTTGACGCGGCGATTGCGCCTTTTATCTCCTCATCAAAAAAGATGAAACAGGATAATAAACTTCTGCGCG
>CAYVFA010000021.1:0-22947 GCA_964450075.1 uncultured Smithella sp. | reverse complement strand
ATCGACGTCGGCAACCACGAATTCGGCGGCCATGAAGCGCTGATGGTTTTCGACAACGTGTTTATTCCATGGGAAAACGTCCTGATGTGCGGGGAAACCGAATTTTCCGGCATGCTGGTCGAACGTTTTGCCGGTTATCATCGCCAGAGCTATGGCGGCTGCAAAGCCGGCGTCGGCGACGTGCTGATCGGCGCGGCGGCAACGGCGGCGGACTACAACGGAGCGGCCAAGGCCTCCCACGTCAAAGACAAACTCATCGAAATGACGCATCTGAACGAAACCCTGTTTTCCTGCGGAATCGCCTGCTCTGCACAGGGCCACAAAACGGCTTCCGGCACGTATCTGATTGACCTGTTGCTGGCCAATGTCTGCAAACAGAACGTCACACGGTTTCCCTACGAAATTTGCCGTCTAGCCGAAGATATCGCGGGCGGTATGATGGTGACTATGCCTTCCGAGCAGGATTTCAAAAATCCTGAAATCGGCAAGGTTCTGGAAAAATACATGCAGGGCAGCGCTAATGTTTCCTGTGAAGACCGCTCGCGGATCATGCGTCTGGTCGAAAACCTCACGCTTGGCACGGCAGCGGTCGGTTACCGCACTGAATCCATGCACGGCGCCGGATCGCCTCAGGCACAGCGCATCATGATCGCCCGTCAGGGGAATCTGGAGCAGAAGAAAAAACTGGCCAAGAAAATTGCCGGCATCAAGGAAGAAAAGAAATAGTCTCCAAATACAATATATCGGTCATGATCCAGGAGGGGTCGCCGCCTGCATGCTGCCCAGGCAACGAAAGCCCGTGATCTGAAGGAATCCTCCGGTCATGTTGATATCTGTGGTAGCTGGTAAATTATGGGGACGCGATGAATCATTCAGTAAGCACAGAGCCTGATGTTATTGTTGTCGGAGGCGGCGCGGCGGGTTTGATGGCCGCCGGGAAAGCGGCGCAATCGGGGGCTCGCGTACTGCTTCTGGAAAAAACAGACAGCCAGGGCAAAAAGATTCTGGTCAGCGGTAAGACACGCTGCAATTTGACCAACGCCGCCGAACTCCGGACGTTTATTGCCATGTATGGTCAAAACGGACGTTTTCTGCACAGCGCGTTTTCCCGTTTTTTCCGTCCGGAATTGCTTGCCTTTTTCGAACAATATGGTCTTGCCACCAAAGTAGAACGCGGCGGCAGAATTTTCCCCGTCTCCGATGACGCCCGCGATGTGGTGCGTGTTTTTCAGAAATATCTGGCTGAAAATAAAGTCCGCACGATTTTCAACGCCAAGGTAAGCTCTGTGACCCATGATGAAGATTCGCTGTTTTCCGTTCAAACAACAAATGGTCATTATCGCGCCCCGTGCGTCATTATCGCGACCGGCGGCGCTTCCTGGCCTCGCACCGGTTCAGAAGGTGACGGCTATCCCATCAGCGCGGCGCTTGGCCACACGGTTATCAAGCCCAGACCTGCGCTGGTTCCCCTGATCGTTCGTGAACAAAAGCTTGCCGGGTCCATGCAGGGTGTGTCTTTGCGCAATGTCCGCGCTACTGCGTTTCGGGCTGAAGCGGAAGCGGTGGATTCAGCGCTTACCCCCGGTTTTGATTATGGCCGCGGTGAAAAGAAAACGCCCCGGCCACCGATTATTGAAAGCCGGTTTGGTGAAATGCTTTTTACGCATTTCGGCCTGGGCGGACCGATTGTTCTACTGATGAGTCTGTCGGTTGTTGAAGCGCTGGAAAACGGGCCGGTTTCGATCCTGATTGATTTAAAACCCGCCTTGACGAAAGAGCAGTTGCGGAAACGGCTTCAATCGGATTTAAACGATTGTGGCAAAAGAAAAATTGCAACGATCCTGAAAGAGTATCTGCCGGCGAAAATGATTGAACCTTTGATGGCTCTTTCCGGCATGGACGAAGAAAAGCAGGGGCATCAGGTAAGCGCCGCCGAACGGGAAACTATGATCGACTTACTCAAAGCATTACGCTTCAATATCAAAGCCCCGCTGCCGCTCGCCAAGGCCATTGTGACGGCGGGCGGCGTCACACTTGATGAAATCGATCCGCGCACGATGTCGTCCAAAAAAATCCCAGGCCTTTACTTTTGCGGCGAGGTGATGGATATTGATGCGGATACGGGCGGCTATAATCTGCAGGCCGCGTTCTCAACCGGATATGTCGCGGGAGAAAGCGCCGCCGCTCATTTTCGAGCCAAGTTCTGTCCTTGATAAATCTTCATAAATATTATAATACTGTGACCCGAATAAAGGAAATAAAATATGATTTTAGGCCAGAAGCAACTTGATGCGATACACGTTACTTTAACAAAAAATCTGATTGGGTCCGGTGTCCAGAGCGTGATGCTGATTGATACGGCCGGCAATGTTATTGCATCGATTCATGACGGAAATGAAACGATCGACCTGTATTCACTGGCTGCGCTGGCCGCCGCCAACTTTGGCGCCATGAGTTGTATGGCCAAGATTGTTGGTGAAGATGAATTTTCTCTCCTATTCCATAAGGGTGAAAAGGAGAATATTTACTTTTGCAAAGTCAATGAGGAATTGCTGCTGGTGATTATATTCAATAATCAGATTTCGCTTGGCTTCCTCAGGCTGAAAATGACAAAAGTCGTTGAAGAGTTGCTCGAAGTAGTGACGGCGTAGTTAAAGAATTTTCAAATACCAAAAAAGACATGGCCGGATTACGGCGTTGGAATAGCAGGGGGTATCCGATTGGCATTTATTAATTTGAAAGATAGAGTGATTCAAGCCAAAATAGTTTATTATGGTCCCGGCAGGTGCGGCAAGACAACGAACCTTGAATATGTATATGAAAAATGCCGTCCTCAGGTCAATTCAGAAATGGTCACGGTTAAAACACAAGGCGACCGCACGTTGTTTTTTGATTTTTTTCCTCTGGATATGGGGAAAATTGGCGGTTTTGACGTCAAAATTCAACTCTACACCGTTCCCGGTCAGGTGAAATATGATTCAACAAGACGGCTCGTTTTAAAAGGAGTTGACGGTGTTGTTTTCGTCGCGGATTCCGCAGTAGGCCGGCGGGAAAAAAATATTATTTCTATTCGCAATCTTGAAGATAATCTCAAGATTTACAACAAAGACATTCGTAAGATCCCGCTGGTGATTCAATACAATAAAAGGGATCTTGACAAAGAAGGCATTGAAATTCTGGATATTGACACACTGGAAAAAGATCTCAACGCAGAGCTGAAAGTTCCCGCATATGAAGCCAGTGCTGTTGCCGGGGATAATGTCGTTCTGACCCTTAAGAAAATTATTTCCTTGACGCTGGCGTCTCTTGAACAGCAAATGAAATAGGAGTCAAAAACAATGGCCAATAAAGAAGAGTCGTCATTTCTTCAGGGAGTAGAAAGTCGTCTGGACAGCCTTTTTGGTGAAGACCCCAAACCGGTTAAAGAAAAGGATAACGATGTCCCTTTGCAGCAGATGGAAAAAGTGGCCGCCGATTTGAAACCGGTGGATTTCGGTAAAACTCAAATTCTCAAAGTTACAAACCATGACGCGGAAATTTCTGCAGGAGAACCCGCTCTACAGGATCAATCATCCGTTGCCGGAGATGCCAAACCCGCCATAGACGAAGACTTACGGGACATCCCACCTCTCACCGAAACAAGCGTCCCCTCCGCGATCCCTTCAGAAACAGTTAAAGTCCAGGATCGGTCGGCTTTTATCTCTGAAATCGAAAAACGCTTCTCCGCAATTTTCGGTGAAGACGACAAGGACGCGGGTGCTGTTAAACAAACTGAAGATAAGTCCGGGCTGGAGGAAATTAAAGAGTCTGACCCCACCTTGGAGGAGGTTTTGCTCCCACCCTCGGATGTACTGCAATCCCATTTAAAAGATTTAAAAAGCATTGTTCTTTCCCTTGAATGGGAAATCAACGATCAGATTCTGGAGCAATTCGAAGATGAGGTCAATCAATTGCATCTGTTTTACACAGGTGACCACATTATCCAGGGATTGTTAAGAATTCTTCGTTTTGTGGGAAGGTATGTACGGGTCAAAGGCGCCAGTTCCAATCAGGATACCATCAACCTGTTGATGTCTGTTTACGACCATCTGGAAGGCGTCATGGTTACGGAAGGGATAACAGAATCGGGCAAACGCATTTTTTTAATGGAAAGTATCAAACACTATCAATCATGGGTGGAAAATGCGGACATTGAAAGTCCTTCTCAGTCGCAGGTATCTGAAGCACCTGTTGAAGAAATGAAGCCACTTGAAATGGAACGACCGGAAGAAGAATTCCAGAAGGAACCCAAAGAAGAATTTGCGACTATTGAGGTTGCTGAAGAAAAATCATTTGCCGAAGTCGGGATCGATCAACCCGTCGGTGATGCGTTATCTCTGAGGGAGACGGCTGGAGAAGATCAAATCGAATGGGTTTCCCGGCAACCGGTGGTTCCCGCGGAGGCTCCTGATACCCCCGTTGATGAAATACTGCCTCCGGCACGAAGCGAGGATGAGGAAAGAATCATTGCGGCCATGAAAGAACTGCCGCCTCATGAAGCTTTTGTCTATGCATTCGATGAGTTGAAAAAAACTTTCCAGGCGGAAATCAACGCTCTGAAAGAAGAGATCCGACTTCTTAAAAGTGGTGGTTAAACGGGTGAACTAAAAATCAAGAATAAAAGACAGGGGCGCGAAAATGATCATTTTTTGTGAGGAATGCGGAGAAAGATATATCATTGAGAACGAAGAAATAAAAGGTTCGGAGATGATTTTTAACTGCCGTGTTTGCAAAGATGTCATTCGTGTTCCGGTAGAGAAACTTAACCTTAAGTCTGATGAAAAAGCGAAAATCAAGCCTGAAAAGAATTAGAGCCTTCAGGCAAAACATCATGGACCGGATCAAACGGTTTAGGTAAGGACGCTTGCATGGAAAACAAAAAAGATTTGTTTGATTTACAGCGGGAGAAGCAAGAGCTGGATGCTTTTTTGTCCACATTTGCAGAGTCAGATGCATCTTTTTCCCCTGAAAACATGGTCCAGCCGACAGAGCCATCTTCCTTTTCATCGGAAATCAAACTGGAAATGGAATCGGCTCACAGGGAAATATCCGGTCTGGAAATGGAAACACCCGCGCCGAAGCTCGAAGAAGCGCCGGAGCCTTCGGAAATCAAGCTGGAGATGGAATCGGCTGCTCAGGAGATATCTGGTCTGGAGATGGAAACGCCCGAGCCGAAGGCCGAAGAAGCGCCCGAACCTTCGGAAATCAAGCTGGAGATGGAAACACCCGCGCCGAAGCTCGAAGAGCCGAGGGATGAGTCAGCTTATGAAGAAAAGGTATCCGCACCGGATGAGCAGGAAATGCGTTCCGGGTTAACCGATACGATCGTGATCAGACCACCTGAACTGCCGACGCGGGAACGCGAGCCTGCGCCTTCATTCGCACCGTTTGAAGAAGAAACGAAGGCGGAAATTCCGTCCGAACAAACCGATAGACAAGACACCCGGACGCCCGAAAATTTAGAAACGATGACACGGCTTGACAAAACAGCCTCATCGGGCGAGCCCGTGATGCCCAAAGCGCCTCCGCCGGAAGAGGAAAAAATACCACCGAAAAAGGCGCCTGAAAAGAAAGTGAAAAAAACGAATGCCTACGATTTCGCGCCGGAACAGAAAAGTACTGGTATGGGAAAATGGATCGGAATCGGGATTTCCGTCATTCTGCTCATTGCTGCGCTGGTCGGATTTTTCTTGTTTTCTCCGCTGCAGGGCGGCAAATTGATGAATGTCATCAAATCCTATATTTCTCTTTCCAAAATCGGCCCGAGTAGCGCATCTGCAGCCATACCGGGAATCCATCTGATTCAAGTTCGACAAAAACTGATTCATAATGAAAGATTGGGGGGAAACATCAGAGTGCTGGAAGGCCTTGTGGAAAATGCAACGGATCGTCCTGTTTCCAGAATAAAAATTGCAGCGAATCTTTATAGCGCTGAAGGTGCTGCGCTTTCCTCAACGGAATCTTTCTGCGGCAATATTATTATTGATGAAAAGCTGGAAAGTCTCGATGCCAATGCGATTCTGGCGGCTCTTAGAGACGTGAAAACGATGGAAGACAGAGTTCAACCCCGGGGGCAAATACCCTTCATGATTGTCTTCACCAGCGGGCCTGCAGAAGTTTTCAGGGTTTCCGCCCTACCGGTTGATTTAAAAAAGCATTAATGTGCTGTCACAAGATATTGCTTGCTATTTATAGGTTTTACCTGTAGTGACCCCTCAGGAATAGCGATACATATTGACCTTCCCACCTTTCTTCGTCGGAAATTTGCTAAGGGTAATCCCGCTAATCATAATAGAATCCAAATGTTTTGCCGTATTGGAGACCTGGTCTTTCAAACGCCGATAAGCGTCTGCAAGGGCCTTGCCTTTACCAGCCTTATAACGGTTTTCATTGGGTTTAAATTTAAATAGTTGCTGGTAACATACAAAAAAGGAAAAGAAATGAGTTTTGAGAAGTTTAAGTTAGATGAAAAAATACTGGCGGGGGTTCACGCCGCCGGTTACAAAAAACCGACGCCCATTCAGGCCGAGTCCATTCCTTCCATTATGGAAGGCAAGGATATTATGGGGTTGGCCCAGACCGGAACCGGGAAAACCGCCGCTTTTGTGCTGCCGATTTTACAACGTCTGTTGCACGGACAGCGCGGACCTATTCGTGCCCTGATCATTGCGCCGACACGGGAGTTAAGTGAACAGACCCATGAAGCAATTCAGCAGTTGGGACGAAAAACGGGACTTTGCAGCACATCCATCTATGGCGGTGTCAGCATCAACAACCAGATCAATCGACTGCGGTCACGGGTTGATATCATCTCAGCCTGTCCCGGCCGCCTGCTCGACCACATCGGTCGCGGCACGCTGGATTTATCCAAAGTGGAAGTTCTGGTTCTGGATGAAGCCGACCACATGTTTGATATGGGGTTTCTGCCGGATGTCCGTAGAATTGTCAAACATCTGCCGTCTCATCGTCAGACCCTGCTTTTCTCCGCCACGATGCCCGGTGAGATTCGCTCTCTGGCCGATGATCTGCTCTCCAATCCTGTACATGTTGAGATTGGAGGCGCCGCTCCGGTGATGACCGTTTCTCATAGTTTTTATCCGGTGCAAACGGAACAGAAAACCGCTTTGCTCAAGGACATTCTGGAGAAAACCGACACGGAATCCGTGCTGGTCTTTACCCGGACCAAATCACGCGCCAAAAACCTGGCCGAGCAGTTAAGCCGAGTGGGCCATAAAGTGACCTCCCTGCATGGCAATCTGACACAACAGAAACGCAAGCAGTCGCTCGATGGCTTTCGGGATGGCCGCTACGAAGTGATGATCGCTACGGATATTGCCGCGCGCGGCATTGATGTCACCCGGATTTCGCATGTCATTAACTATGATATGCCGTCCACCTCGGATGCTTACACGCATCGGATCGGCAGAACCGGCCGCGCCATGAAGACCGGGGATGCGTTTACTTTTATGACCGGGGATGACGGCGAACTCATGCGTTCACTGAAGAAGATGCTGGGAGAAAAGTTACATTATCAGAATGTTGAAGGCTTAACCATGAACCTGTCCAGCTGTGAAGCGATGGGAGCCCGCGCTCATCAGCTGACGAGACCGGCTAACCATAACGGTCGGAAACCCTTTTCGCCCCGGACACCTTCGGCCAAAAGGCCCTCTCAGCGTTCGTTTAAAGATGCAGGAAGGATGAGTTGGTCCTCCCGCGCGCCGCAAGCGGCATAGAGATATTGCTTAAAACCAGGCAGGGGACTAAAGTGTCATCATACTTTAGTCTCCTGCATTAATTTTGCCATCTGCGCATCTTTGTCTTTCCATAAATCCTGCACCCATTGCTGGAAGGACGCCTTGAATTCCTTGTCCCCTTCATAATCGCCATTAAGAAACCGCTTCGGTATCTCAATGGAAGAAGCTCGAACAACAACCCTTTTCACCCTGCCGTATAAAAAGTCCTTAAAGGATGGAATGCCGTCTGGATAGACGATCGTAATGTTCAGCAGAGAATTAAATTTATCCCCCAGCACACTCATGGCCAGCGCAATACCGCCTGCTTTGGGCTTCAGCAGGTATTGGTAGGGGGCGTTTTGCCGGGCGTGCTTGGACTTGGTAAATCGCGTTCCTTCCAGAAAGTTCATGACACTGGTCGGCATGTGCGAAAATTTCTCGCAAGCCTCGCGGGTGGTTTCAAAATCCTTGCCTTTTTGCTCAGGATGTTTTTTTAAATAGTCAACACCATGGCGGCGCAGAAAGGGAAAATCCAGCGCCCACCAGGCCAATCCCATCATTGGCACCCAGATCAATTCTCTTTTGAGAAAAAATTTCATAAGCGGTATGCGCCTGTTCAACAGCTTTTGCAGTACAAAAATATCAGCCCAGGATTGATGATTGCTGACCACCAGATACCAGCCCCGGTAATTCAGGTTGTCCAGCCCCTGAACATCCCAGATGGTTTTTTGTGTCAGGTTCATCCATTGACAATTGCAGGAAATCCAGTTTTCCGCAATCCACAGGAGGATTTTATCGAGCACGCGTTTAATGGGCCCGAGAGGCAGTAAAAATTTCACAATGGAAAAAACAATCAAAATCGGTACCCAGAATAATACATTCACAGCCAGCAGGGACATTGCAATACAGCCTACCAGCCATTTTGGCAGAAAATTCAACATTCCATTCCTCCTGTCCACACGTTATATTAAAGCCTTAGCACGGGTTGCTGGATTGGTAAAGCATTACTGTTCATGCCGCTTTCCATGGCAATATCTGAAGCGTTACGGTATAGATGAACCGTTATGAAATCAGAAATAGAACAAAAACATCAAAGATGGATCGTTTATATTCTGCGTTGCTCGGACGGCAGCTTTTATACCGGCACAACCAATGGCCTGGAAAAGAGGCTGATCAGCCACAATCGGGGAACCGCGTCCAAATATACCCGGTCCAGAAGGCCGGTGACCCTGCTTTCGACCAGTTTAGAAATGAGCAGGAGTGAAGCGTTGCGCCTGGAAATGAAAATCAAAAAATTGCCTAAAACAAAAAAGATTGCTTTCTTGACCCGGACGGATGTGATCAATAAGGCATAAATTATCCTTGACATTTTCGGCATCATATTTAACTATCCGGTTAAACCTTATGGTTGATTATTCATCACAAAATAAAATTTGGGCTGGATTCTGATAAACGGGGTGAAAATAATGAGCATCAAATACCCATGCATCATCGCATTGCTGGCAGCTTTGCTTCTGCCGTGGACAGGCGTTGCCGCGGAAACTCTAACGCTGGAAGAAAGTATCGATATTGCTCTGAAAAACAGCATGACGCTCAACATTGCCAAAGAGGGCGTTAAGAGCGCTGAAGCTCAAAGAAGGGAGGCCTTCACCGGCTTTCTGCCCAAAATGAGCACGTCTTATAATTATACACGTCTCAACGAAGCCCCTAATTTCTTTTTTCAGGGTCTTCCACCCCAGATAGCAGCTCAGCCGATGACGACCGGAACAGCAGACAACTACAACTGGGCTATTGAAGCCAAACAGCCCCTATTTGCAGGTGGCGGCATTCTGGCGAATTATCAGGCCAATAAAATCGGGGAGGACGCCGCCCGATTGGAAGAAACAGCAAAATATCAGGATGTCATACAGGATGTGAAAATCGCTTATTTCAACATTCTGAGGGCTCGCAGAATTCAGGAAACGGCACAGCAATCGGTTGCAATGCTGAGCGCGCACCGCGACATCGCCCAGAATTTTCATCGTGTCGGGTTAATACCCAAAAATGATTTATTGCAGGCTGAAGTTGAACTGGCTAATGGCAAGCAGGCGGTGATGCGGGCAAAAAACGCCGTGGAACTTGCCAAATCCCAATTCAATATCATTTTAAAACGTAACCTGTCAGCTCCGGTTGAAATTGTCGATGTTCTCACCTATCAACCGATTAAACAATCCTATGAGGAATGCCTGGAAACAGCAAGGCAACAAAGGCCTGAGCTGAAAATATCAGAACTCAAGGCGGCTCAGGCCGCCAAGCTGGTTCGCACCGCTCAAAGCGAATATTTCCCCGTCGTCAGTGTCGCGGGCAATTACAACCGTTTTGGCGATCATCCGTCCGTTTCGGGCAGCCATTATAAAGATATGGAAAGCTGGTCGCTCATGGCGGTGGCCAGTTGGAACTTCTGGGAATGGGGTAAAACAAAATATCGCGTCGATGCCAGCAGGGCAAAAGAAAATCAGGCTCTGTATCTGTCAAAAGACTTGAATGACAAAATTATGCTGGAGATCAAACAAGCCTACCTCGTACTGCAGGAAGCTGCCAGTCAGATTGATGTTTCACAAAAAGTCATCGAACAAGCCCAGGAAAACTTTCGCATTGCCGAAGCCAGATATAAAGAAAGAGTGGCGCGTTCAACGGAAGTGCTGGACGCTCAGACGCTGCTGACGAAAGCCAAGTCCGAGTATGCCAATGCTCTGGGGGATTACAATATTTCTTACGCCCGTCTGCAAAGAGCAATGGGTGCTGTCAATCAATAGCTGATACGGTGGAGTCCATGATTAAAAAAGTGATGGATATCGACAAACCGGGTAAGACGGCCCAGAAAATTTTAATGGCGGCTCGCGCCGTGTTTGCCCAAAAGGGTTACAACGGAACGCATGTGGATGAGATCGCCGCACGCGCCGGCGTGAACAAAGCCAGTCTTTATTATCAAATCGGCGATAAAGATACCCTCTACGCCAATGTGATTCATCAGGTTCTCGGCAATATTGCCCAGGGCCTTGCCGATGCTGTCGCTGGCGTTGATACACCGGAAGAGAAGTTTAAGGTTTATGTCCATGGCATTGCCGCCGCGGTGGACCGAAATCCCGAGTGGCCGCCGATTATTATGCGGGAAATGGCCTCAGATGGCGCGCATCTGCCCCGGGTGGTGGTGGAAGATATGGCGGCGGTTCTGGGCATTCTTTTCGATATTCTGGATGAAGGGAAAAAGAAGGGTGTCTTTGCTGAGGTTTCGCCATTTCTCGTTCATATGATGATTATCGGCACAATTCTTTTTCATACCAAAGCCTCGCTGATTAAAGACAAACAGTCATGGCTGCCTTCGGCGTTGAAAGCCCGAGATAAAAAATTTAAGGGGAGTCTGGGGGAGGAAGTCGGCAAATTGGTGCTGAAAGCGATCAAGCCGTAAGGAATGGTTTAAAATCATTTCTTTTCCAAATGGAGGAAAGCATTGAAAAAGAAAATTATCATGGTTGTGATCATCATCCTTTTTGTCGGAGTGGGAGCTTTTGTTTACTTCGGTCAGAAAAGAGGCCAACAAAATGAACTATTCTTTTCCGGAACCATCGAAACGACGCAGGCCAATTTATCTTTTCAGGCGCCGGGCCGCGTAGCCATTGTCCATGTGCGGGAAGGCCAGCCGGTGACTATAAATCAAATTCTTGCCCAGCTGGACCGGGCGGAATTCCAGTCGCGCTATGATCAGGCCAAAGCCAACCTCGATCGTGCGATGCAGGCCAGACAGCAGGCCGCCATTGCTTTGACCGTCAGCAAAAAAACATTGCCTTCCGAAGTAACACGGGCTGAAGCCGGTGTGAAAAGTGCAAAGGACCAACTGGCGGATGCGGAAAAAAATTACCGGCGCTATGAGGAACTCTTTTCTCGGGAAGTCGTCACGGAAAAGGAACGCGACGCCATGAAGCTGGGCTATGATGTTGCCAAATCGCGACTCAACGAAAGTCTGTCTCTGCTCAAACTGGCCGAAGGCAATCTGACACGGATTGATTCAGCCCGCCAGGAAATTGAAACAGCATCAGCGCAGATTGATGTTGCCAAAGCAGCGCTTAATCAAGCGGCTATTCAGCTGGATTATACCCAATTGAAAGCGCCACAGAACGGTGTTGTCACCAGCCGCAATATTGAACCCGGTGAGACGGTCAATGTCGGACGCGAAGTCATGACCATTTCCGATCTGTCCCGGGTTGACCTGAAAATCTTTGTTGATGAAACGGAAATCGGCAAGGTCAAACCCAACCAGAAAGTTTTGGTAAAGGTCGATACATTTCCCGGCAAAAGCTATACAGGTCATGTGTCTTTCATCTCCCCGGAAGGAGAATTTACGCCAAAAATCATCCAGACCAAAAAAGAACGGGTGAAGCTGGTCTATCTCGTGAAAATATCCATCCCGAATCCCGACTTCGAACTCAAAGCAGGAATGCCGGCCGATGCCGTATTGGGAGAATAGCAGGCTTGCCTATGGTCACAATTCCGGAAAGTTCCCGATCAATGGTGGAAGTCAAAAACGTTACGCTTCGTTTCAAACTTCTTGAAGCCGTTAAAGATGTTTCTTTCCAGGTTGATGGCGGTAATATTTTTGGTCTGATTGGTTCCGACGGCGCCGGCAAGTCAACATTACTTCGGCTGATTGCGACCATGATCAAACCGACCGTGGGTGAAATTTATATCGGCGGCCTCAACGTGGTGACCGAAAAACAGAAAATAAAAAATATGATCGGCTATATGCCGCAGCGTTTCGGTTTGTATCAGGATTTGACCGTCGATGAAAATATCAATTTTTTTATGGATGTTTTCGGAATCGCACGCGGGGAAAGGGAAATGCGCAAAAAAAAGTATCTGGGGTTTTCCAACTTGCTGCCTTTTGCCGACAGGCTTGCAGGCAATCTCTCGGGCGGTATGAAACAAAAGCTGGGGCTCGCCTGTGTGCTTTCGCATGAACCGCAATTACTGATTTTGGACGAGCCGACCAACGGTGTTGATTCGGTATCGCGGCACGAATTCTGGGAAATACTGGGCAGTATGAAAAAGGAAGGCATGACAATCATTGTTTCCACCGCTTATCTGGATGAAGGTGAGAAATGCGATCATCTGGGATTAATGCACCGTTCCCTCCTTCTGGATACGGCAGCGCCTTCGGTGATTCGCGGCAAATATCATTCGCTGGAAGCTGCGATCATTGAACGCATTAAAGAAGTGGATGGAGGCCTGGCCCATGACACTTTCCAGCTCTGATTCCATTTCCGTAAGTGGTCTGGAAAAAAGATTCGGCGCTTTTGTCGCGGTCAACAAAATTACCTTTTCCGTAAAAAAGGGCGAGATCTTTGGTTTCCTCGGCTCCAACGGTTCCGGCAAATCTACGACGATTCGCATGCTTTGCGGCATTATTACCCCGACCTCCGGAGCCGGATGGGTTGCCGGGCATGACATCATGAAGGAGGCCGAAGAAATCAAGCGTTCCATCGGTTACATGTCACAAAAATTTTCTCTGTATGAAGATTTGACGCCCTTTGAAAACTTGCGCTTTTATCTGGGAATCTACGATGTGCCCCAATCCCAATGGCCGGAGCGCATTGACTGGGTGTTGAATATGTCGCGCCTGCAGGAGGTGCGCAACCGCAAAACCGGGGAATTGCCTCCGGGCTGGCGCCAGCGCCTGGCTCTGGGCTGTTCGCTTCTGCACAAGCCGGATATTTTGTTTCTGGATGAGCCGACTTCCGGCGTTGACCCGGTCACGAGGCAGCATTTCTGGAATTTCATCAAGCGACTCGCCAAAAGCGGCATGACCATATTTGTGACGACCCACTACATGGATGAAGCGCGGTTTTGTGAAAGAATCGTTATGATCAATGCTGGTAACATTGTGGCCACGGGCAGCCCCGCGGAAATTATCAAAGACGCCTGCCCGGGCAAGCCGGACGCTGATTTAGATGATGCTTTCATCGCGCTCATGAAAAGGACGAACCCTTGAATCCAACCCGAATCAAAGCCATCATCCGCAAGGAATTTTATCATCTGATCCGGGATTACCGCAGCCTTTATCTGGCATTCGCGATGCCGCTCATTCTCATTATTCTTTTCGGCTATGCGCTGAGTCTGGATGTCGATAACGTCGAAACCGTTGTAGTGGATTATGACAAATCCGAAAGCAGTCGTGATTTTATCCGCCGGCTGGACGCCTCCGCCTATTTTCATGTTTCACAGATGCTGCCGCAAGCCCAGGATGCCATCGAGTACCTCGATCATGACCGGGCGAAAGTCATCCTGGTCATACCGCCCGATTTCATGAAGAATCTGCGCGCCGATCGGGAAGCGCCACTGCAAATTATTATTGACGGGAGCGATCCGACTTTCGGGAACATTATCCGCGGCTATATGAGCGCCTTCACGGAGCAGTACAATCAAAAATTGCTGCTTAATTTTCTCAACCGCGAGGGACAGGAACCAATCAAACCTCCGGTGGACGGACGCATCCGTATCTGGTTCAATGAAGATCTGGAAAGCCGCAATTTCATCATTCCGGGCATCATTGCCGTGATTATCATGATCATCGGCGCGCTTCTGGCTTCCCTCGTCATTGCCCGGGAATATGAAAACGGCACCATGGAAACCATTAAATCCATGCCGATCAGAGCCGGAGAATTACTGCTGGGCAAAGCTATCCCTTATTTTTTCATCGGGTTGACCAATGTGCTGATCGCGATTCTCCTGGGACAGATCCTGTTCGGCATTGTGATGAAAGGCAATTTCTGGCTGATGATTGCATCGGCTTCTCTGTATTTAAGCGTTGCCATATCCCTGGGGCTGCTGATTTCCAACATCACAAAATCACAATTGATGGCCAATCAGATCGCCATTTTAACCACCTACCTGCCGTCCCTGCTTCTTTCCAACTTTGTTTTTCCGGTTATCAACATGCCGTCGTTTCTGCAACTCCTGACCCTGCTGGTTCCGGCAACTTATTTTATCGACATCTTATCAGGAATTTATCTGCGGAATCTGGGACTGGCTTATTTATGGCCCAGCATGTCCGTTCTGGCGTTGATGTTTACGCTGCTGACAGCCTTGAATTACATCTTATTAAAAAGGGAAGGCCTATGAGCTGGCTTCGCATCAGAGAATTGGTACGCAAGGAATTTATCCAGCTTTTCAGCGACAAGCGCAACCGGGCGATGATGTTTGTTTTCCCTTTTATTCAATTGATGATTTTCGGTTATGTCGTCAATTACGACATCAGCCATATTCGTGTGGCCGTTCTGGATTATTCCAAAACCTATGAAAGCCGCAGGCTTGCCGACAGTTTTACCGGCAGCAGGATCTTTCATATCACCCATCACGCAGCCACGGAACGTCAATTGGAGCAACTGCTGCTGCAGGGTAAAATCGATATGGGGATTAAGCTTGGCCGGGATTTCGCATCCGTTATTCGAAAAGGACAAACCGCTTCCATTCAGATCCTTGTTGACGGTTCCATGAGTAACATGGCGACCATGAGGGTGGCTTATACGGCATCGGTTCTGGATAAATTTAACCGCGAAGAACTGCGTGCGCTCTATCTCCGTCAGATGCGCTACGGCAAGGTCGATGCGCGTATTCGAACCTGGTACAATCCCAATCTGGACAGCCAGTATTTTTTTGTTCCCGGCATTGTTGCCGTTTTAGTCATGGTGACGGCTTTTATCCTGACGGCTATTGCCATCATCCGGGAAAAGGAAGACGGTACGATGGAACAATTGATTGTCACCCCTTTAAAATCACATGAACTGATCATCGGCAAAACGATTCCTTATGTGATTATTTCTCTGGCCCAGATGTCGGCGGTTATTGTATTGGCCATTTACTGGTTTAAGATCCCTCTGGAGGGCAGCATCTTACTGCTTTTCTTCGCCACCTGTTTATTTCTGCTCAGCACGCTGGGCATCGGACTTTTCATATCGACCATATCGTCAACCAAGCAGCAGGCGATGATGACGTCCTTCTTTTTTATCATGCCTTTTTTCATGCTCAGCGGTTTTGTGTTTCCCATCGCCAATATGCCCCAAGTCGTGCAATGGCTAACTTTCCTTAATCCATTGAGATTCTTTCTGGTCATTCTCCGGGGTATTTTTCTCAAGGGCGTGGGCCTTGAGGTGCTCTGGCCGCAATATCTTGCCCTGGCCGTTTTAGGAACGATTGTCTTTGCAGGCGCAATCGGCCGCTTTAAAAAACGGCTGGATTAGTGTAAAGAAGAAAACACAGACTGTAGGCGAGAGGCGGTTATGGGGATATGCTGAAGGTTATTGAAGATGAAAGACTGATTGCGAAATACGCGCGGCAGTTTGCCTCAAGCTTCAAGCCGTTTGTCGATGACAAGATTAAGGTGAAGCTGGGACATCAAGGGGCAAGTTTTGCGGCAAAGGTTTCCTGGTCGAAAAAACTGGGTATTTGGGTATTTTCCAAGACAACCCGTGATGCCCGATACTGGAACGCCTTCGGGATGGGCAAACCGCAGGCAGGAGGCAGCCTGCCGATAACCGCGGAAATCAATTTTCCGTGGGCGGGAATAGACCGGAGAACCGGCGCGGCTTTTGCCAGGAATCCGTGGAATCGCGTTTACGTCATTCACCGCGGCATCATCGGCGGTGGCAAAAAAGGAATCGGTAAATCCCTGTTTGAAGAAAATTATCGCGGCATCTGGGCCTGGATGGAAGATGGCGACTCGCTTTCGCAGGTTGCGGTGATCGGAGCGCTCGCAAGCGCTCGTTTTGCCCTGCAAGCCACGCAATTTGTCGGAAAAATTGAAAAGCTGAAATCAGGCGCATCCTTTTCGCCTCAAACGTCACTCAATTTCTCAGATGTATCTTTTCGTGAGGAACTTGTCGGGAATCCGCCTTCTTTACCTGCTGATGAAGCGATCAACTCCTGCGATCATGATTTGATTATCAGTCATCTGGCGACACTTCTGCGCCGCTGGAAGTTTAAAATCGGCAATGACGCCAACACCGAATTATTCCTGATGTCGTCTGCCTCCGGGCGTATCTCCCATATTTTAGCGGTTTGTGACGACCCCGGCGAAAAAAGTGTGCTGGCGGCGGCGGCAAAACTGCTTTTAGGGCAATCCGCGCTGGAGGGTCGTCCCTCGGCCATATTAATGCTCCCGGAGCGTGAGATGAACCGGTATGTTCAACCCCTGCAGCGGATCCATATTGAGGTTCTGTGTTATCGGACGGAGGGTGAAAGAATAATATTTCCGGATCTGGGCAAAATCAGACTTGACCAAAATTCGCAGATGTGAAAATATAGAGACAGTAAGTGCTTATGACTTTTGGTTTTTTCCGTGGTATGCGTTTTTTCAGAAAGGGATGTCCATGATCAGGGAACGAAGAAAGCGAACAAGAGTTCCGGTTAATTTTGAGCTGAATTTACTGCATCAAGGTAAAAAAGTAAAAGTTCAAACAAACAATCTCAGCATGACGGGGATCAACTTCGTCAGCCCGCAAACGTTTAAGGCGGGGGAGACATGCACCATCGATCTGCGTCTCAACGAAGACGTGCATTTAAGTATTGAAGCCAAAATTCTCCGTTCCAAAGATCATGAAACCATTGCTTCTTTTCTGGTCATGGATGAGGAAACTTTTTATCACTTAAAAAGGCTTTTGCAGTTTAATGCCGCTGATTCCGATCAGATTGAAAAAGAATTGGGTGAGCCGGCTTTTACTTAAAAAAGTCAGGTCAACAAAAACGGTTGACCTGATGGGATCCAACATTACACGAGAAGGAGTTACAGCAATGCCGAAAATTCCTGTAACCAAGCTTGAGCCCGGCATGACACTGGCCAAGCCCATCATGACGCCGAACGGCATGGTCATGCTGGGTGAAGGCACGGTGCTTACAGAAAAATGGGTTGAAAGAATTCAGGATATGGAAATTCCCAGTGTTTTTATCGACGGTCCGCCGGTTCAGACGGTTTCCGTGGAAGACGCGTTGGCAAATCTGGAGACCCGATTTGCTCTGGTCGAAGGCAAACCCTTCATGAATTCCATCAAAAAAATTGTCAAAGAACATATCGAAGGATTATATAACTAAAATGGATCCGAAAGTCTTGCGTCATAAAGTAGAAAATATCAATGCACTGCCCACCATGCCCGCGGTTTTGAAGCGTCTTTCCTCCGTAATAGAGAAGCCGCGAATCACGATTGTAGAAATCAGCGCCTTTATTTCTAACGATCCGGCCTTGACCACCAAGGTACTGAAAATGGTCAATTCCGCGATTTACGGCTTTCCGGGAAGGATCGCTTCCGTTTCTCACGCGACGATGCTCCTCGGATTGAACGTTATCAAGGGACTGCTCCTGGGGGTGTCCGTTTTTGAATTGATGCAGAAAACCATGAGCGGCCTTTATGAACACTCACTGGCGACCGCGATTGCTTCCCGTGTCATTGCTCAGAAGAAAAACTTGAAGGAACCGGAAGAAGTTTCAGTCGCGGGGCTTTTGCATGATATCGGTAAAGTTATTTTGACGCTCGAATTTTCCCAGGAATATGAAAAGGCTATGAAAGAGGCCGAGGAAAAAAAGATAGCGATTTTTGATGCGGAAAGAAATCAGTTTAACGCATCGCACGCCGATGTCGGCGGCTGGCTGGCGCAAAAGTGGCGTTTCCCAACCAATTTGATTGAAGTCATTGAATTTCATCACCGCCCGACGCTGGCGAAAACGGCGCCGATGGAAACGGCGATTGTGCACATGGCCGATCTGCTCGTGCGTGCGCGCGGCTTTGGTTTTGCCGGAGAAAATTTTGTACCGGAAGTCAACCCGGTTGCCTATGAGCTTCTCAATCTTTCCAATGAGGACATTAAAGATGTCCTGAGGGAGATGGAAGATAATATGGAAGCAGCGGAAGACATGTCCTGATTTATGAAAACAGTTGTTGTCGTCTGTAAAGATGTTGTTCTGAATAATGTGATTGCAAGACGCCTGAAAGATATATATCAGGTCGTGGCTTTCAACAACATGCCTTCGGCGCTTGACTATATCTACAATTCCATTCCCAACCTTATCGTCATGAGTATTACGGATGATGATCCAGTGGGACAAAATGTCTTAAATGATTTGAAATCCGATCCAATGTTCCAGCAACTCCCGGTTCTGGCGGTTCTGCCGGAAAAATTCACCATCACCGATTGGGCGCGCCTGCTGGTGGAAGATTATATCCGCCGGCCGGATTTAGAGGCGGATTTTCTGGCGCGCGTGAATCTGTCCATCCTGCGTTCGGAGCGAATCGTGGAAATCAATCCCCTGACGCGTTTGCCGGGCAATATTTCCATCAACAAGGAAATACAGGAGCGTATCGACGGTAAAAAAGAATTTGCGTTCGGTTATGCCGATCTGGATTATTTCAAGCCCTTCAACGACCGTTACGGTTTCAGCCGCGGCGATGAGGTCATCAAGATGACAGGCCGCATTATTCTGGGTGTGATTAAAAGCAAACAGCCGCAGGGCAGTTTTATCGGTCATGTCGGCGGCGATGATTTCGTTTTTATTATTGACACGGCGCTGGTGGAAGAAGCGGCAACAGAGATTATCAAGGCTTTCGACAGCTTGATTACCGGACTGTATGACAACGCCGATTTGAAACAGGGCTTTATTAAATCCTTTGACCGCTCAGGCAAGGCTTCTCAATTTCCAGTCATGGGCATTTCCATCGGCATTACCGAAACGCGCGCCCGTGCCTTTACGCACTATGGAGAAATTACCGAAATTGCCGCGGATATGAAAAAATTCGCCAAACGCTTTACCGGGAGTTGTTATAAAACAGATCAAAGGCTAACATTACAAGAGGGTAATACCTAAAATGGATGAAATGCTTGAATTGGGCCGGCAGATTCTGGCCGCTCAACCGTTCAGTGTTTTAATCGGAGCAGAACTGATCAGTTTTTCTGCCGGCAGCGCCGAGTTGAAGGTTTCGGCCAAACCTGAGCTCAAACAGCAGCATGGATTTCTGCATGGCGGCGTCGTCAGCTACGCGGCGGATAATGCCCTGACTTATGTCGGCGGCTCTGTATTGGGGCCGGGTGTTGTTACATCGGAATACAAAATCAACTATGTGAGACCGGCGATGGGCGATTATATTATCGCGCGCGCGTCGGCGGTTTACGTCGGAAAAACGCAGGCCGTCTGCCGTTGCGATGTTTTTACCTGTAAAGATGCAAAAGAGAGTCTGTGTGCAACCGCCCAAGGCACCATTACCAAAATTGGACAAGCCAAATAGCCTCAATCCTTGCCATTCAAATAAAGCAATATCTTGGAAATATTTGCTTGTAAAGAATATGGATATTTGATTAATAACTAAGAGAATTTTAACAGTTCATGCTGTTTATCGTGGACTGTTAAAAATGAGTTTTGATGAAAAAGGGCAAACAATGGAAGAAGCATCCACGATAAAAAAAATACAAAAAGTTAACGGGGATCTTGAGCATTTGCTGCAAATGGTTCACGATGGTATGCTGATGATCAGTAAAGAAGGCCTGATCTCTTACGTAAACAAAGCGCTGGAGCGGATTGTTGGTTTCAAAAACCATGAGATGATTGGATACCCGTTCCATGATCCGCGATGGAATTTCAAATGCATCGACGAGGTTTCAGGCTCGGAGGAATCTGTCTTTCAAAGTGTTTTTCAAACGGGGCGGGACATTCAGGACAAAATCTGCCGGATCGGGACCGATCAAGGCAATCCATCGATTTTCCTTGTCAATGCCACCGTTCATCATGATGAACAAGGCGACATCAGCGGGGTTGCCGCTATTATTCGTGATTGTACGGAACTGAACCGTGTGAAGGCGGAAAATCAGGAAATTAAAACGGTTTATGAACGTCTCGCGCAATATGCCGATGAGGCGATTTTCCGCATCCAGGCCGACACGGGCCGGATGATCTATATTAATGAAGCGGCAGAGGAAATTTTAGGCTATTCGCTTGCCGACTACCTGTCGGATGCCAGAATTGCAATGAGAGTGATTCATCAAGAGCATCTTAAAAGCTGGATGGCCGCGGTTGACGAAAAAAAAGGCGAAAAAAATGTTTTAAGAAACATCATCATCGACTGCACCGGCAGCGAGGGGCAGACGGTGATGATGGAATTTACGGTGATTGCCGTCCGGAATGATGCGGGAGACATCCTTTATTTTGAATGCATCGGACGGGACATTACCGTACGACGGTTTATGGAAGCGGAACTGGCCAAGGCGCAGAAACTCGAATCGATTGGCCTTTTAGCCGGCGGCATTGCTCATGATTTCAATAATATTATGACGGCTGTTTTCGGCTCTCTGGCTCTGGCAAAAATGGAAGCCATTCCAGGCAGCTCACTTTATACAAGGCTGGTCAGCGCCGAAGAACACTGCATGAGAGCAAAGACACTGACCCGAAAGCTGTTGACGTATTCCCGGGGAGGGTCCCCGCAGCGAAAAACCGCATCTATTGCCAATGTCATTCGTGACGCCGTCAATATATCCTTAAGCGGGAAAAATATTGATTGCCGGTTTGAGCTTCCCGAAGGTTTGTGGTCGGCGCAAATTGACGAAAGTCAAATGCATCAAGTCGTCCATTCCCTCGTAACCAATGCGGCTGAAGCCATGCCTCAGGGAGGCACCATTGAAATTGGCGCTCAAAATGTGAATTTAACCGCGGATCAGATACAACCGCTCAAAGCGGGTCATTATATCAAATGGTTTGTCCGGGATCGCGGCGTGGGCATTTCGCAGGAACACATGAAAAAACTCTTTGATCCTTACTTTACCACCAAGCAAATGGGCAGCGTCAAGGGAATGGGATTGGGATTGGCGATTTGCTATTCAATTGTCAAAAGCCATGAAGGCATGATGGTGGTTGACTCCACGCCCGGAAGCGGAACAACCTTTACGGTTTATATTCCAGCATCCAACGGCGAAAAAAATGATAAAAAGCCGGCGGCCGCAAAAGAGGCGGAGGTTGCACCCAAACGGAATGTTCTTCTGGTTGATGATGAGCAAATCCTGCTGGATGTAACCGGCAGTATGTTGCAGCATATCGGCTACAATGTCGTAACGGCAAAAAATCATGGCGACGCCATGGAGCATTATCAACGGGCCAAGGAAGAAGGCAACCCTTTTTCGCTCATTATCATGGACTTGACCATGCGCGGTGATGAGGGTGGCGAAATCGCGATCGGCAGATGGAAAAACGCCCATCCGGAAGTGAAAGCCGTGATTTCCAGCGGCTATATGAATGATCCGGTCATTGAAGAATACTGGAAGTACGGCTTTGTCGGGGCAATGGTCAAACCTTACTCGCTCACTGAACTGAAAAGTTCTCTGGAAAAAATCCTGGCCGGTACGGGCGACGCAAGTCAATAAGGAGAATCTATGGGAGAAGGCATAAACGATTACACAAAAAATATTATTGATCTGAGACGGCACATGTGGAAGGAGGGCATCGAGGTGGAGTTGCGGCGACTGATCTGGCAGATTGCCGTGGTCGGCAAATATATCTCCGCCATCATCCATGAATCCAACCGCAAGCTGGCCGGTTTTAAAAATATTTTCGGTGAGGAACAACTGGCACTTGACCGCGTGACCGATGATATTTTGAAAAATAAATTGCAGAATTCCGGATTTGTGAGCCACTATGCGTCCGAGGAGCTGGAAGACATTATCGCCATAGGAACAGGCAAAGAAAAATATATTGTCACGGCCGATCCGCTCGACGGTTCATCCCTGGTGGACACCAATCTGGCCATCGGCACCATTATCGGCATTCATCAGAATTCCATTTTTGATTGCGGAAGGAATTCGATGGTGGCCGCGCTTTACATCACCTACGGTCCGCTGATCACGATGATCTATTCGGCAGGCAAGGGCACGCATGAGTTTGTTCTGGACAGAGAAGGGGAATATGTCCTTTCCGAAGAAAAAATTCAGCTTAATGAAAAGGGGTCTATTTTCTCACCGGGAGGGTTGCGCCGCGACTGGACGGATGGGCATTTGAAGTTTATTGAAAAACTGGAGCAGGATGGCTACAAGCTGCGATACAGCGGCGGGTTTGTTCCCGATATCAATCAGGTTCTGATTAAAAAAGGCGGTCTGTTCACCTATCCTGCGTTGAAAA
>CAYVFA010000020.1:0-23422 GCA_964450075.1 uncultured Smithella sp. | reverse complement strand
TTTCATTATTGACCGTAGTTTATATATCGCACTTCCCAAAAATGAGGAGGTTGATGTTTACTTTGTTTTAGGGGTATTGTGTTCAAAATTGCTTGTGTGGTTATTTAAGTACGAGAAAAATGAGTTTGACGATTTGTTTCCGAAAATAAGACTTGAAGAATTTAAAAAGCTTCCAATTCCTAAGCGCAATAATGATAATGAAATAAGCCAGTTAGCTAAACAAATTACGAAATTAAAAAATAGAAACGCTGACTGTAGCACTGAAGAATTCCAAATAGACCAGTTAGTTTATCAGCTTTACAACCTGACGCCGGAAGAAATCGCCATTGTGGAAGGTGTCCAATGATGAGGGACTTCTTGGAAAGCATAGGCGCAATGGAAGATAAAATCATTAAGTCTGAAATCGAATATCTGCTGGAGAAGACACGCACATATCGAGAAAGCGAGGCAATGGCCAGTTTCTTTGATGTGCTGACATTTATCAAGCAAAGTCGTTATCTCGCCCCTTATAATGCGTTTCTCGTCATGCAGCAACGCCCCGGCGCAACCCTTGTCCTTTCGGAAAAATACTGGGAAGATAAATATAAGCGTAAGCTTCGCGAGGGCGCCCATCCTATCGTCATTATGAAAATCTTTGGGCCGGTGGAGTTTGTTTATGATATCAAAGATATTGATGGGATTAATGATGATCCCATATCTGGTTATGCACCTAATCTGCCCACAGAAGAAGTATGCCGCAGACTTTACCCGGTTGAAGGAAACATTACAACCGTGGAACACCTTTATAAAGAAATGGTAAAATCATGCGGTCATCAAGGGCTCATCTTTATGAGCCAGCCACTGGACATTGCATTGGCTGGTCAAGTGAAATTAAAATCTCCAAATTTACGCATACCCAAGAAAGAACAGAAAAGCGCTGGACGTCTGAGCAACTACATTATGTCGTTAAACCAAAATCATCCGCTGGAAATTCGCTTTGCCTCACTTGTGCATGAGTTGGCGCATATTTTCTGCGGCCATCTTAATGAATGCGATGATCCCTGTTATAAGGCAAAAGAAATCCATGAAGAGGAATTCGAAGCCGAAGCTGTCGCATATCTTTTCTGCTATCGTCATGGATTTCATCCAAAATCTGAACAATATTTGGCCGGGTATTTTCAAAAAGGCATAAATCCGTCGCTAAAGAGTTTCGACCTTATTTTGAGCGCTTTAAAAAAGATAGAGGACCTTGTTAAAGTAACACCACTTGTAGGTATGCCCGAGGTGCTCGAAATCTCGATTGGCGGTTATTTGGGACCATCATATAATCTTTTGTGGGATGGTGGCCGTTTACTTTACGAAGAATGTGACATTGAATACGGAAAATCGCATAAAACAGAAGTAACACCAACAACCAATTCATGGGCACGGTTTTGGCTTGCCTGCAATAAGTCAAAGGTATGGGATTGGGAGGAATCATACAGCAATCCAAATATCCTTGACGGGACACGCTGGTTTGTCCGTCTTAAAATTCTTGATCTGGAAATAAAATCCACTGGCAGTAATGCATACCCAGGCGGTCAAAATCAGCCCGATGACGGCAACTATCCACAACCTTTCAGGATTTTTCTTCGTGCGGTAAAAAAGCTAATCGGTGGGTTGCCGTTTGAATAAACGATGCCTCAGTGGGAGCAATCATGTTGATTGCTCCGGAATTTTCTGGTTCAGTCTGCGAGATTGAACCAGCATAGAAGCTGTGATAGAGTGCTTTGCAAATGAAGAAGGCCTTTATTATGCATGGCACAGAGGAAATTATTCAAGAAGCGGTTTGAACGGTGACGTTTGCTTTCCATCAAGAAACTGCCGGAAGGTGTATATCCGGCTACGTCAAAAGATGCACCAGGTTTAATGATATAGCGAAATAGTTAAGGGGGTTAGGAGAGGTTAGTTATGAATCAAGAATATCACGCAATAGTCAAGCAGGATGGTGAATGGTGGATTGGCTGGATCGAAGAATTGCCCGGCGTCAACTGCCAGGAGCGAACCCACGATGAATTAATATCCAGCCTGCGGATCACCTTAAAAGAGGCGCTTGAATATAACCGTCAAGATGCGATTGACGCAGTGGGCGCCGGTTATCAGGAAGAAAAAATTGCTATATGAAACGCCATGATCTCCTGAAACATCTACGGGCACAGGGATGTGAATTGCTCAGAGAAGGAGGCAATCATTCTTGGTGGTGGAATCCGGCGCTTAATAAACGTTCATCTGTGCCCCGGCATACGGAAGTCAATGATTACCTCGCCAGAAAAATTTGCAAAGACTTGGGGATAATAATCTTTTAACATCCAGCGGAACAATTCTGTTGATTGATCCGGACGGTTTTGGTTGAGTCTGCCGGATTGCATCTGCATAAGTATTGAGGGAAAAACATGGAAGAGAACTTGAAGAATGGTGGACGAAAAAGTTCGGTCACGCCTTCGACTGCCTTACTCAATCAGAGGCTCGATACCTTCTCAAAACCGAGAATGCTGACAGAATACGAAATAGGATTGCTGAGGCAGAGCAAGAAGGAAATCGGAGAAGCGGCCAAGAAGAGGTTTAGGGATGATTAACCAGCAGGTGCCCGTCGCTTGCGGATGCCTTGGGAATATCCGTGGATCAGATATAGAAAAGTCCATTGAACAAGAAAGGATTGTCATGATCCGGGAAGACGACAGAGATATATTTGCGCCGTTTGACTGCCACGAAAAAGACACGGACGGCGAAGATTTTCTGTTTGAAATGGCGAATCTATTCCAGAACGATACCGGTCTGGACATGATTATTTGGGTGGATGTGAACAGAAGGGGCAAGCATAATGATCCGAGGCTTAAAGTGAGTTCTTCGCATTCAAAAAGCGTTCACGAAGGGGACTTGATACCAGTGCTGTTATCAGAGAACCCCCGCATTCTGGCCAGAAATAAACAGAATGCACTCTCGCCTGAAGATTTGCGCCAGGTGGGTAAATATATCGGTCTGAATAAGGCCGTCTTGCTGCAATACTGGAATGGTGAAATAAGCACGGGCGAGCTTATGAAAAGGCTCAAAAAGTTATGAAAACAGATCAGGATATTTTTGCGCCGTTTGACATGGCCGGAAAATCAAAAAAACCTGTTCATTCTAGGGAGTTTCTGGCAATTTTGGAACACGCTTCCGTGGATACGGCAATCAGGGCGATTACTCATGCCAGACCACTGCTGGTTTTCTGGGTAACGCCGGAAGGTGAAGTTTTGGACGCGGGCAACGAGCATTTTGCCAATCCGCCCAAAGGGGATAAGTCGGTATTGTCCAGCCCCACACACAAGGGCCATTTGCGTGGAAGAGCGGCCCTGATTGGAGATGTTGTCTATGTTGTCGTTTACGGCGACCACAAAACACACGCCCTCGCGCCGCGACAAATCCGCCTTCTGCAAAACGCCCGTTCCAAAATCCTTGCCAAATTGCAAATCAAAGGGCTTTCCCGCCAGCTATTGTCATCCGTCATGTTTATTCAGGAAGACGGGCAGGATGTTGATTTTTAGCTTTTAAATCGCTTACTCCCAGCGGACACAATCATGTTGTTTCGGTTCAATCTGCAAGATTGAACCAGCATGGAGCGCCTTGGTCGTCGTGTGGAATAAACAAAAGTGCCGTCAGCTTTTCTTGCATTTTTCAGAAGATCGGCTATAGTGAACTTGAACCCTGCTGGTCCTACGCTCGAAGAGTCTATACGTACTCGTCTCAACGAGGGAGCAAAAACAATATCTTTTGGTAATTTTTAGGCGCGCAGCAATCGCTTGTCAAGCCCATTCTTGAATCTGCTGCTCTCGAAACGCGCCAAATCAACCTCTTTGCCGCTGTCTATCGCGTCCATTTCGTCGCGCATTTCCAGAATGTCCGCGCCGGGGCGATACCAGAGATTCAACAAAGGAACGCGGTATTTTTTTATGAAATCAATTAACTGCTTAAACTGCCCATTATCCATCAAACCGGAAAAGACGCCCTCTTGTATGCCGATTTTAGCAGCATCAAAATCAAGGCGAACAATAAAGGCTTCTGGTTCGTCGTCCCTGTGCTTAAAAACTTTCACACGCGGGGCATGTTGATACGCCTTGTTTCCCGGCTGCGCTACTTGCAGCTTAATGTCCATCGGCAGGCGGTGAATGCGTTTTGGAACGTTAGCCATCTCACACAGAAAATCATCTGCCTTTCCACCACGCATAACTAAACCCTATCTAAAAAGTTTTCCAAAACAAAGATTAACCGTCTGCGAAAATAAACCGGACTTTCCACTATCGCCATGGCCTTGAGATTTTCCACACCTGCCACAAACCACGGCTCTTTGAGGGCAGGAACGTCCATAATCCATTCCGGCGTTTTCAGGTGCAACTCATCGCAAAGACATTCTACCGTTGAGGCAAGTAAAGCGTCAAATCGCGGATTATCGAGATTAATATGCCTCGGCATCATCATGCGCACATTCCGGCAATATCTAAAGTCATCAACAAAATCGAAAAAGGGGATATGCCAATTATCAGAATCGGCCAGCATTGCTTTTTTTACCTTAGTCATTGGCGTCGGTTTATAGTTCATTCAAGCATTGCCTGTGAATAAAGATACGTGTCATCCGGTGAACCGGGCCTTAAGGTTACAGCGACGGCCTACGCATTTCATAACTTCGATTATCGTCATGAAATGGGAGCGGATAACGCCTGCATTCTAGCATTTCCTTTGTGAAGGTCAAACACAACTTTTCTCAAAAAGCGGATAAATTAATTTTTTGCGACAGACGGTTGTCGTAAGGCCATTTTTTTATTTCGTCGGGCATCATCATCTTTTCCAACTTATCACCATATTGACATCATCCTGTAATAAACAACCTCTATAGTCCCGGACATTAATAAATGAGGCGTCTTGTTCATGAAATGCCCGTTTCGTGGGGAAGGCGGAAAATTTAAATTGATGTTGATTCAGGAGGAGAAAATGAAGAGATTTTGGTTAGTATTGATGTCGCTGGGGCTGATGGTGGCCTTCAGTGCGCAGGCAATGGCCGTTGATGTAAAATTCAGCGGCGAGTATTATGCGGCAGGGATGTATCTGGACCGCACGACAGTCAAGAAGGGCACAGCTACCGACGGTCCTTCCACCGCTTTTTATTACCAGAGATTAAGAGTCAGGACCAACTTTGTAGTATCACCCGGCCTGACCTTGGTCACACGCGCGGACATCATGGAAAGAGCGTGGGGAGCAACAAGAAGCGGTGTTGCTACTGCGGCCATTGATTCCGCGGGAACAAGGGCGGAAAATGAAAACATCGCTTTTGACTGGGCCTATATCGATTACAAATCACCGATCGGCGCTTTTGCTGTCGGTATCATGAATGATGGATCGACCGGCACTCTTTTCGGCAACAGCTATGGTCCCAAGGGAAGAATCAAGTATTCCAACAGCTTTGGCCCTGTAACGCTTAATCTGGCTTATACCAAAGAGAAAGAACAAAGCACACGTAACGCAGTTGCCGGTGTTGCGGATGCGGATAATGATAAATACGGCATCGAAGGCGTTTACAGCTGGAAAGGCGGCAAGGCAGGCTTGAATGTCAATTATTACAATCAGCGCGCAAATCGTCCGCAAAGTCCCGTGTGGCCCGCAGCGCCGACTGCTGCCGGTTCATATAAGGTAGATTATTTTCTAATTACTCCTTATGCGATTGCCAAGATCGGTCCGGTCGCCCTGCAGTTTGAAGTGAACTATGCGACCGGTAAGCGCAAATATGAAGACAATGTTTTAGCTACCGGCACAACAGGAGATAAAATTGATTTGCAGGGTCTCAGCGGTTGGATTGACGCCACGGCTGATTTCGGCAAGTTTTATATGGGCGGCACCATTGCATACGTTTCTGGCGACGATCAAGCCACGCGGGATAAAAACGAAGGGTTTGCCGTTCACGGCGGGCGTGACTGGAACCCCTGTTTGATCCTGTTTAACAATGATGTCGATTACTGGGCGGGAACCCCCGCGGGTTGGGACGGCACGGCTACGTCGAATGCGGGCACCATGATCAACGCCTATTTCGGCCAGTTGCGCGCCGGGGTGCGACCGATTGACAAACTGGATATTATGCTGTCCGGTTCTTATGCCCGCGCGGATAAGACTCTCAATGCTCTACCTGCCAATACAGGTGAATGGGTCGGCCGGGATTATGGCTATGAAGTCGATTTAACCGGGACATATACAATCACCAATAATCTGTCTTACATGCTGGGTGGCGGTTACTTTGTTGCTGGCGATTGGTATAAAGGCAAAACGGCCGTCAATCAGGACACCGAAAACAACTTTCTGGTTATCAACAAGCTGACCCTGACTTTCTAAAATCGGATGGCATGCGCAGGTGCAGGCCTGAAACGAACAAAAGACCGGACGGGCATGATCCCCGTCCGGTCTTTTTCAAAAAGGAGACTCACGCATTGAATTTACTAATTCAATTGACATACACCGCCGATTTTTTTATAGTGCCACACGATAAGAATGTTCTGGGTTATCAGTGGTTCGATGATTGAGCAGCAGAAGATAAAAATGGAGGTATCGTGATGGCAGAAAAGAAAATCGGCGAAGTCGTCAAATTTTTTGCAAAACCTTCAGTTGCCGCCGTGCATCTTACGGAAGGTGAATTGCAGGTTGGTGACAGTATTAAATTTTCCGGCCATACGACGGAATTTACCGATGTGATTGAGTCCATGGAAGTGGATAATAAATCGGTGCAAAAAGCTGTTGCCGGCGATTCCATCGGCTTGAAGGTTTCTGATCGTGTGCGCCCAGGTGATGAAGTATTCAAAGTGATCCCCGATTAATTTTCGGGTAAAACTTGTTTCAAATGGCGGCAAATGATGCCGCAACGGTGTTCCCTGCAAAATTCCCTTATCGTGGATTACATGCATGACAAAAATATTAATCGTGGATGATGAACAAGATATTGCCGACCTGGTGTCCTACAATCTGGAAAAGGAAGGCTATGCTACGATTAAGGCTTACGATGGCGGGGACGTTCTCAAAACCATTAAAACACAAAAACCCGATCTGGTCATTCTGGACTTGATGCTTCCCCGCATGAATGGTCTGGACATCTGCCGGGCCATTCGCGCCAATCAGGAAGTAGCGCATCTGCCGATTATTATGCTGACGGCTAAAGCCGATGAGGTCGATAAGATTATCGGCCTGGAAATCGGCGCGGATGATTACATGACCAAGCCGTTTGGTGTAAAAGAGCTTATCGCCAGAGTGAGAACGATTTTGAGGCGTATCCAGGAAGGGAATAAACCGGTGATCAAGGAAACCTTCGAGTTTGACGGACTGGTTATTAATTATGTGTCCTGCGCAGTGACTGTAGGTGGCAAGCCGGTCGCATTGAGCCCCACTGAACTTAAACTTCTTTTCTTCCTGTCGCGCAACCCCGGCCGGGTTTATTCAAGAGATCAAATTCTAAATCATGTCTGGGGCGATGACACGTTTATTACCGACCGCGCCGTTGATGTGCATATTCGCCGATTGCGCAGCCAGATTGAGAAAGATATGGATCATCCCCGCTACATTCTAACCGTTCGTGGCTTCGGTTATAAATTCACCGATTTGCAGTAAATTGACCGTTGCAAGCACCAGCACCTGCCTCATTTTCCCGTATTGTATCCGTATCTTTAATTGAATATCATCAAGCTGTAACATTTCACCTGTAGCTGAGGATCGAAAAATCACGGTTGCGGTCGCGAATCTCGGAATTCTAAAGTATCTGTTTTTGAAGAATAATTTATGTTTTTATTGAATCGCAGGCATAAGTGGTGTATGTGACAAATCCATTCACCTCATAAGGTGATGATTGTGAAGAAACGTCTGATGTTTGTAAAGACCTGTCCAACATGACAGAAAGGATAATCCCGATACATGCTTGAGTCTATGGCGTTTGTTTTTGTTCTGGTGGCCATTGCACTGGTTTTTGATTTTCTCAACGGATTTCACGACTCGGCCAATTCTATATCCACCGTTGTTTCCACTCGCGTTCTTTCACCCAAACATGCTGTCATATGGGCGGCCTTTTTTAATTTTGCCGCCGTGTTTTTTGTCGGTACCGAGGTTGCCCATACGGTTGGCAAAGGCATCATTCATCTGGACATTGTCGATAATCTGGTTATTTTGTCTGCTTTAGGCGGCGCGATCATCTGGAATATAGCAACCTGGTATTATGGCTTACCCAGTAGTTCCTCCCATGCGCTGATCGGCGGCCTCATCGGGGCAGCCGTCTCCAAAGCTGGTACCGGCACACTGGTCTGGTCCGGTATTACCAAAACAACGATATTTATTATTGTTTCACCTGCTATCGGTATGGTGCTGGGATTTACGTTTATGATTATATCCATGAATATGAGCCGGAATTCCAATATAGCCAAATCGGATAAAATTTATCGTAAACTTCAGCTTTTATCCGCGGCGGTTTATTCATTGGCGCACGGTATGAACGACGCGCAAAAAACAATGGGGATTATTGCCATGGCTCTTTTCAGCAAAGGATTGCTGGGCAATACTTTTCATATTCCTGTCTGGGTGATTATCGCCTGCTATACGATGATTTCTTTGGGCACCATGTTCGGCGGGTGGCGCATCGTAAAAACAATGGGAACCAAGATTACCAAACTCCAGCCCATCGGTGGTTTCAGCGCCGAAACGGCAGCGGCCTGTTCAATCATCGGCGCGACTCTGGCCGGTATTCCCGTCAGCACAACCCACACGATTACCGGCGCTATTGTCGGCGTCGGCTCCACCCGAAGACTTTCCGCTGTGCGCTGGGGCGTTGCGGGGAATATTATCTGGGCCTGGATTCTAACCATCCCCATTTCCGCCATTATTTCCGCCTGCATTTACCTTTCCGTAAATTACTTTGCCCGTTAAGCCACTATTGTTATTGGTTTTATTGCATTGCTATTGTTAATTCATCGAATTGTCATGAAGCTGTAACATTTTATCAGTATATTGCTCCTAAATAAAAAAATGAGGAGGATGAAATGTTCAATATTGTTAAGAAAACAGCCCTAGGACTTTTGATGTTATGTTTCACGGCAGGGGTATCCCTGGCCGCTGAATCCATTGTGATCAAAGGATCAACAACGGTTTTGCCGGTGGCGCAGGGCACGCTGGAAGCGTATATGAAAGCCAATCCCGGCGTGCAAATTTCTCTTTCCGGCGGAGGGTCTGGCGAAGGCATCAAGGCATTGATCGACAAAACCACGGACATCGCCACATCATCTCGTGAAATCAAGGCGAAAGAAATTGAGCTGGCCAAGACCAAAGGGATTAATCCGGTTGCGCATGTCGTGGCTTACGATGCGATCATCCCCGTCGTCCATCCGAAAAGCAAAGTAACAAATTTATCCATCGACCAGTTAAGCCAGATCTATCAGGGCAAAATTACCAACTGGAAAGAAGTGGGCGGTGATGATTTGAAAATTGTGGTGATCTCCCGTGATTCTTCATCAGGCACCTTTGAATCCTGGGACCATTTTGTCATGAAGAAAGCAAAGGTGACCCCGAAAGCTCAAATGCTGGCCTCCAATGGCGCGCTGGTGACGGCGGTCGCGAAAAACAAGTATGCGATTGCCTATGTGGGTATTGGTTATGTCAACAAGAGCTTAAAACCACTGCAAGTTAACGGTATCAAGGCGACCATTGCGTCTGCCATGTCCAAAGAATATCCCTTGTCCCGCGAGCTTTACATGTACACCAATGGCGAGCCCCAAGGCCAGATGGCGAAATATATTGCTTTTGTCAAATCAGCGGATGGCCAGAAGATCGTTGTTAAAGAAGGCTTTGTTCCTCTGATGGATGTGAAAAAAGCTGGTAAAAAGAAGTAGGGTCTTTTATGACTCGTCAAGTTAAAGAAATTATCATCAAATATATTTTTCTGGTTTTCGCCCTGGTTTCGGTGATTGTTCTGGGGCTGATTGTCTTTTCTCTGTTCCGGGAAGGTCTGCCGATTTTCGGCAGCGTATCCGTTAAAGATTTTATTTTCGGGATGGAATGGTATCCCACGTATGATCCGCCATCCTTCGGTATTTTGTCGTTGATTGTCGGTTCGCTGATCGTTACTTTTATTGCCACGGTTATCGCCGTACCGCTGGGGGTGCTGGCGGCAATCTACATTTCGGAAATCGCGCCCCAGGCGATCAAGGAAATTCTCAAATCCGTTATCGAACTGTTGGCCGGATTGCCCTCTGTTGTGCTCGGGTTTTTCGGCATGGTGATTGTCGCGCCCTGGCTGCAGGAGACATTTGATCTGCCCACCGGTCTCAATATTATCAATGCATCGATGATTCTGGCGCTGATGGCTATTCCCACGATCTCCAGTATTTCGGAAGACGCTCTTTATGCCGTGCCCCGCGAATTTAAGGAAGCTTCCTACGCGTTGGGGGCGACAAAATTTGAAACGATTACTCAGGTGATCGTGCCGGCTGCTCTGTCCGGCATTTCCACGGCGGTCATGCTGGGAATGGCGAGAGCCATCGGCGAAACCATGGTTGTTTTGATGGTGGCTGGAGGTGCAGCCGCGATCCCGGAGAGTCTGTTTGATTCGGTGCGCCCCATGCCCGCGAGCATTGCGGCGGAAATGGGCGAAACCCCCTTCCGCAGTCAACATTATCAGGCGCTTTTTGCCATAGGCATTGTCTTGTTCTGCCTGACGCTGGCTTTTAATTTGATTGCCGATTACGTGTCTCACAAATTCCGCCAGACCGGTTCCGCAACGCTTTAAAGGAAAGCAGATGAAGCCTTCAAAATACAATTCCATGAAGTGGCGCTATTTCAAACAGAACATTTTTTTCGGAATGGTGCGTGCTTCAGCATTGATCATTACCCTGGCTCTGGGCGGGCTTATTTTATATATTATCGTCAATGGTATTTCCTCGATCAGTTGGGAATTTATCACCAAGCCTCCAACGGATTCGATGACGAAGGGAGGTATCATGCCCGCCATTCTGGGGACGCTTTATCTGACGGTGGGCGCGATTGCCATCGGTCTGCCGCTGGGTATCGCCTCGGCGATTTATCTGACGGAATACGCACGACAGGGGAAAATTGTCCGCTTCATCAAAGTCGGCATTAACTGCCTGGCGGGTGTGCCCTCTGTTGTTTTCGGTTTGTTCGGCCTGGGATTCTTTGTCATCTTTCTGGGATTCGGATCGAGCATTCTGGCCGGATCGCTGACACTGGGATTTCTGATTCTGCCGACCATCATCGGCGCTTCGGAAGAAGCCTTGAAATCCGTGCCGCAAACATTCCGTGAAGCGTCCTTATCTTTGGGCGTTTCCAAATGGCAGACGACATACCGGATCGTTTTGCCCAATGCCATGCCCGGTATTTTGACCGGCTCCATATTAGGGATAGGCCGCGCCGCCGGTGAAACGGCCCCGATCATGTTCACCGCCGCCGCCTATTTTACCGCCAAGCTGCCCGGTTCGGTTTTTGATGAGGTCATGGCGCTGCCGTATCACATTTATGTGCTGGCTACCGCCGGAACGAATATTGAAGCAACACGCCCCATTCAATTCGGCACGGTGCTGGTTCTGGTGGCGGTGGTTTTAGGTATTGATCTGATTGCGATTGTGATTCGCGGATATATGAGAAGAAATAAAAGGTGGTAAAATGGATTCCAATGTTATTATTAAATTAAGCAACGTTAATTTTTATTACGGTCCCAGCCGGGCGCTCACGGATATATCGATGACATTTGGGAAAAGTAAAGTGACCGCCCTCATCGGACCTTCGGGATGCGGCAAATCGACATTGCTGCGGCTGCTGAACCGGATGAACGACCTGATCGACGGGACAAGGGTGGAAGGGGAGATTCTCTTTGAAGAGAAAAATATTTATGCGCCCGATGTTGATCCGGTGGAAATCCGCCGCAAAATAGGCATGGTCTTCCAGAAGCCCAATCCTTTTCCAAAAACGATTTACAATAATATCGCTTATGGTCCCAAACTGACCGGTATGAAAACCGGCGATCTGGATTCGCTGGTGGAGCAGAGCCTGAAACAGGCGGTTTTATGGGATGAAGTTAAAGATATCTTGAATAAGTCGGCGATGAATCTTTCCGGAGGCCAGCAGCAGCGGCTCTGCATCGCGCGGGCGCTGGCGATGAAACCGGATATTCTGCTCATGGACGAACCGACCTCGGCACTCGATCCTATTTCCACCGCCAAGATCGAAGAACTCATCGAGGAGCTGAAAAAAGACTATACCATCATCATTGTGACCCACAATATGCAGCAGGCGGCTCGTATCTCCGATGAAACGGCTTTCTTTTACATTGGCAACCTGGTCGAATATAATAAAACGGAGAAAATATTTACAAAACCCGATATGAAGCAGACGGAAGACTATATAACAGGAAGATTCGGTTGAAAATAAACCGGAGGGGGCATCATGAATGAAAAAAAACACACCAGTTTGCACTACGAAAAGGAATTGCAGGAAATCAAGGATGGCCTGATCTACCAGGGTGCCCTGACCGAAAAGGCGATTCAACTGGCGATGCGGTCTCTGTCTGAAAGAAATTCGGACATCGCAAAGAAAGTGATCAAGGATGATGATGAAATCGACCGCATGGACACGGAGCTGGAGGATCGCTGCATCAAAATACTGGCTCTGCGACAGCCGACGGCGATTGATTTGAGGTTTATCACAACGGCGATCAAGATTACCGGCCATCTGGAAAGAATCGGCGATATGGCCGTCAATATTGCCGAGAAGGTTCTGCAATTAAACGACGAACCGCAGCTAAAACCCTATATCGATTTGCCCCGGATGAGCGATCTGGTCAGCTCCATGATTAAGGATTCATTGGATAGTTTTATTCGCAACGACCTGACCATGGCCGAAAAAGTTCAGCGAACAGAACAGGTGGTTGATGATTTAAATGAACAGATATTTCGTGAGCTGCTGACGTTCATGCTGGAAGATTCAAAATCGATTCACCGATCCCTGATGATCATGCAGATTTCCAAAAATATGGAGCGGATTGCCGATCATGCCAAGGGGATTGCCGATATGGTGACGTACATGGTGACGGGGCGCTGTGTCCGCCATCAGACCTGTCCTGCCAATGAATAAGGAGCCGGCGTGAAACGCAATCTATTTTTAAAAATATTTTTCTCCTACCTGATTATCATTTTCTGTTCGTTTCTCGTTTTGAATTTTTTCATCAGGGATGAAATTCAAAAAGTGATGACGAGTAAGATCGAGGGAGAGCTTCTGACTTATGCCGAACTGATTGATTTAAACGCCACCAGCAAGATGCCTGATCAGTTGCGGCTGATGGCGAACATCTCCGGTTCTCGGGTAACACTGGCCGATGCCCGGGGAAAGGTCTTTGCGGATTCGGAAAAAGACATTGCCCAACTGGAAAATCACTTCAGCCGTCCGGAAATACAGGAAGCCAGGCTGCGGGGCAAGGGCAAGGCTACCCGCTTTAGCCAGTCCCTGGGTGTGGATATGCTTTATGTCGCCGTGCCCATCAAAACAAAATCGGAGATCACAGGTTATGTCCGGTTGGCCCGCCCTCTGCATGATGTGCAGTCTCTGGTGAATCATGTTTATCAGAAAATATTATGGGCCATCTGTATCGTGGCGGTTATTGCTCTGCTGGTTGCGCTTTTCATTTCTTATAAACTCGCTTTGCCGATCCGGATGATGGAAAGGTTTACTGAGGGGCTTCGCCATGGTGAGCCGCAAGGCAGCATCATTCTGCAGACCTCCGATGAAACAAAAAAACTGGCGGATAACATCAACTATCTGGTGGATGAGTTGCAAAGCAAAATCCGTCTGGCCCATGAAGAAAAAAGCAAATTGATGACCGCCTTGACCAGTATCAACGAAGGGGTTTTAATTTTAAACACGGATGAGACCATCGAGTTTGTCAGCCCGTCGCTTGGCAATATGCTCGTTGAACCCTATGGGGACATCAGCGGCAAGACATTGATGGAAGCCTTTCGCAATGTGGAATTACAGAAAACATTTGAACGGTTCAAACAATCACGCGATACAGTCTCCAGTGAAATCACGCTGGGAAGTGCGGATCCGGTGATCATGGGGGTCAGTATTTCGGAAGTTCACGGTTATCCCGGCGAAGAAAAAAATATGATTGTTTTTCACGACGTGACGAAACTCAAAAAGCTGGAAAGGATTCGCACGGACTTTGTCGCCAACGTCACGCATGAAATTCGAACACCGCTGACGGCGATCATCGGCTATCTGGAAACCCTCCAGGCCGGCGCTATTGACCATGCTGAAGACGCCAGGCGATTTGTGGATATCATGCTCAAGCAGGCGCAGAGGCTCAATCGCCTGGTGGAAGATCTGCTGACCCTGTCGAAAATAGAACTGGGCGAGGTAAAATTCCGTATTGAAAATGTGGCGCTTCCGGAGGTGATTAACAGTGTTTTGCCGCTGATGGAAGCCGGGGCGGCGGCCAAGAAAATCCACTTGAATAATCAAGTGCCCGAAAAAATGCCGCCTATTGTAGTTGATCGCGACCGGCTCAGTCAGGTTTTGGTCAATGTGTTGGATAATGCGGTAAAGTTTACCCCCGAGGGAGGGCAGGTCACCCTTAGCGCCGAAGAAAAAACGGGGGAGGTGGTCGTGACCATTGACGATACGGGAATTGGCATTTCCCGGGAAGAAATCCAGCGCCTGGGTGAGCGATTCTACCGCGTGGATAAAACGCGTTCGCGCGAAATGGGCGGCACGGGACTTGGCCTTTCTATCGTTAAGCACCTCATGCTCGCGCACGGCGGCAAAATGGAAATCACAAGCCAACTGGGTCGCGGGACAACGGTCTCTTTATTTTTCCCGATGAGCAAAATGTAAAACACCCCAATGCCCTGCATTCGGCGATTCCCGGTGGGGAGCGCGCGGAACGTGCCGGTTAAATTAAGACTTCTCCCTGATAAGAAATAAAGCCAACAACCAGTTTTTAGTATGTTATTTAAAGCATGTGTTATTTAAGGCATGTTGACTTTAGGTGGCATTAAACTTAAAATATCTTGCAAAAAAAAGTTTCGACCGAAGACAAATGAAAGCGAGGTTGATGGCATGAAAAAAGAAGAGCAAAAAGATGCGCATAAAACTGGCTGGTCCCGCCGTACTTTTTTAAAGGTTTCTGCAGCTACCGCTGTGGCCACGGGCGTGGTGGCATCAGATCCTCTGGGCGCAGGCATGAAGGCGTTAGCGGTGGCAGCGGATGAAAAGATTCCCGCAATCAGCAAGGAAACCACGTATTCCACCGTGTGCCGTTCCAACTGCTTCCAGTGCTGTCGTTTGGACGCTCATGTACGGGATGGCAAGATTGTCAAAACAACGCCAGCTCCTTATCCGGATGGCATCTATACCGGATGCTGCCTGAAAGGATTATCCCTGGTCCAGAGAACCTATAGCCCCACCCGTGTCAAGTATCCCATGCGCCGCGTGGGCAAGCGCGGCGAAGATAAATGGGAAAGAATTTCCTGGGACACGGCGATTAATGAAATTGCTGAAAAGTTTACCGCCATTCAAACTAAATATGGATCCCAGGCGCTGGCGTTCGACATCGGATCGGGCGACTATGGCTTTGTCAACGGGTGTCTGGGGATGTACAACAGGTTCGCGAATTCGATTGGTGCCAGCAAGCTGAATGTCTGCTATGACCAGGCCACGGGGCATGGAACGGATCGCGTCATCGGCGGCGGGGTCTGGTTGTGGGGCAGTGAACCCATGACCCTGCTGGATGCGAAAAAAATCATTGTCTGGGGGTCCAACCCGGTTTACTCGACGCCCCAAAACTGGCGCATCATCAAAGAAGCACAGAAAAAAGGGGCAAAAGTCATCGACATTGACGTCATCTATTCAGCAACGGCGAATAAGGCGGATGAATTCATTCCCATTGTTCCCGGTTCTGATTTAATGCTGGCCCTGGCGATGACGAATTACATTATTGGTCATAATTTGATCAATGTCCCCTTTATGAAAGCGAGAACCACCGCTCCTTTCCTCGTTCGGAAGGACAACGGCAAAATGTTGCGTAAAAGCGATTTTGATCCTAAAACCGATCCCAAAGAAGATGATTTTTATGTCTGGGATAGCGTAGCCAATTTGCCCGTCCTGTTGAAAACCGGACCCAAGGATGTGGCGATTGAAGGAGCCTATAAAGTTCAGGGCGTGGACGTTGAAACCGTCTTTACGGTTCTCAAAAATCACATGAAGCAATACACGGTAAAAAAAGCCAGTGAGCTAACGAAAGTTCCTGTAGCCAAGATCGAGTATCTGGCCAAGCTGTATGCCGAAAGCCCCACCATGGTTTATACCAATTACGGCATCGATCATTACCAGAACGGCCATTTGTGGGCATTTGCCGCCCTTGTCATGGCCTCGATTACGGGTAATATCGGTGTGAAGGGTGCGGGTTTCGTCGGCAATTATGTCATGTATATGCCCCTAAATTATAAGGGCGCCTTTGTGACCAACGGTAAAATGGCAACGGATAAAATACCGCAAACCATTTTCCATCAAGTCGTCAAAGATCAGGCTCTGGCCGGAAAGCCCTATCCCATCAAGGCCATGTTGACATTTTGTTCCAATTCCATGAGCAACATGTGCCAGCAGAATGTATGGTTTACGGATATTTTGCCCAACATCGATTTTCGGGTGGTGATTGATTTTGAGATGACGGATACGGCCCGATATGCGGATATTGTCCTGCCCGCGGCTTTCTGGATGGAAGTCGATGACCTGCGCGTTTCCTATAACAATCCGTATATGATGATGCAGGAAAAAGCCATCGAACCTTTGTACGAAAGCAAACCTCCCGTGGAGATTTTCGGTTTGATCGCCCGGAAGATGGGCCTGGAAAAGTTTTTCCCGAAAGGTGTTGACGATACCTACTGGGTCAAAATGATGCTGGATACGGACGGCCTGCGTAAAATGAATGTGACTTACGACCGTTTAAAAGCTGAAAAAGCAATCCGGGTGCAGGGAAAATCCGAGGCGCCGTATGTTCGGGGCGAAAAATTCTTTTTAACAAAAAGCGCCGGCCGGGCTCAGCTTTATGCGGAGAATCCATTACCCCGCGTCAATTACGGGCAGGATTTGACTGAAATAACCAAAAAAGAAAGACTGCCCTACTTTAAAGCACCGGGAGAAGCGTGGAATAAAAATCCCTTATTTAAAAAATATCCGCTGGTTTACATTCAGGAGCACTCCCGATACCGCGTTCATTCCCAATGGTTCAATACGCCAATGTTGCGCGAACTGGATCCGGAGCCGCTGGCCAAGATCAGCCGCAAGGATGCTAAAGCCCGGAAAATTAAGACGGGAGATCTGGTTGAAGTCTTTAACGATCGCGGCCGGGTGGTTTTGAAAGCCGAAGTTAATGATGCGATCAGTACGGGTGTCTTGTCCATTCCCAAAGGATGGCAGCGGGAACAATTCGTTAAGGGTGGTTATCAGGAATTGACCAACACGACTTCAGATCCGATGGCTGTCAATTTTTCTTTTTTTGACTGCCTGGTTAATGTGAGAAAGGTATAGGGGAGGTATCAAATCATGCGATATGCAATGGCAATAGATTTAGATCGTTGTACTGGCTGCCATGCCTGTACCGTGGCATGCAAGGTCGAAAACAATCTGCCCAATAAAATCTGGTGGAACCGGATTATGACGGTTGGCGGGGAAAGTCTCGATACCCCCAAAGGAACTTTTCCCAAATTAAAAATGGATTTTTTACCCATCAATTGTCAGCACTGTGAAAATCCGCCTTGCACGGCGGTTTGTCCCGTCAATGCTACGTATAAAAGAAAAGAGGATGGCATTGTCATTCAGGATTATGCCAAATGCATCGGCTGTCGCCGTTGCATCACGGCATGTCCCTACAGCGGAGTCCGCCAGTTTAATGCGAAAAAGCCGGAATATGCCATAGAAGTGGCTATGGGCGATGCAGGCGTTACCCCTCATAAGGAGAAGGTTGTCGAAAAGTGTACGTTTTGCACCCATCGTCTGGCGAAAGGGGTGGAGCCGGCTTGTATCCATACCTGCCAGAATCTGGCTCGTTTTTTCGGAGATCTTGATGATCCGCAAAGCGATGTCAGCAAAGCCATCAAGGGTCGCAAATACAAAAAATTGCAGGAAGAAAAAGGAACAAAACCTTCTATCTTCTATTTAACGTGAAGGGAAACAGAATAACCCGCAACTGTAAAAAGGCAGAGCCGTAAGCTCTGCCTTTTACGGTTGTGCGGATGGCCTCTTTTATGACCGCAATTCTGAATTGGAGGCTTTGATAGGAGCAATAAATGGCAAAGATCCAGAAAGCACGCAAAAAAGAGCAGGAAATTCAAGAATCGATGGCCGCATCGGATATGTATCGATTATTGTTCATGGCCCTGCATTTTCCGACTGCAGAATTGGCTCTGGGGTTATTAAATGGCAGTTTCACGGCAGATGTTGTGGCCATTTTCGAGGAGCTGAATTTTTCTGCGACAGAGATTGAGAAAATAAAAACCGGATTGATCGCCCTCCAAGAGGATCAAAACAGCAACGACGAGCTGCTGACGCAAATGCGACGGGAATATACCCGCTTGTTCACCCATCCTAAAAATCCGGTCATCGCCATCTACGAAACGACGTTCCGTTATGATCCTGAAGATGATCTTCAATCCAAGCCGGCGCTTTTCATCAGCCCGGCTTCTCTTGACGCCGAACGTTGCTATAAGAAGGCGGGACTCATGATGTCAAGAGCAATCAATGAACCTGCTGATCATATGGCTACAGAGATGGAATTTATGATGTACCTGCATTTGCAAAAGGCCAAAGGCTTGCGTGAGGACAATCAAGAGGAGCTGGCGAGAAGAGAAGAAGAGATCAAGGAATTTAGAAATGCTCATTTGCAAAAATGGGCAAAAGAATTTTTTGATCGTTGTATTTCCGAAAGCCAAAATGAAGCGTACAGAGTCATTGGCGAAACAGGACGCCTGTTCATGGCCAGGATGCTGACCGTCTAATCCATTCCAGGATAACAGCATGATGTTCGATAAGGGTTATTCGATTAAGATTGCCGAAAAAAGATGTTTGAACCAGAAACATCGCGGCGTGGCATGCAATCACTGCAAACGTCATTGCCCCGAGAATGCCATTCTTCTGGATCAAGATCATGTTTCCCTAAACAAAGAAAACTGCAACGGCTGTGGATTATGCTTCAGCGATTGTCCGACTCAGGTCTTCAACTCCAGTCAATGGGATGAAACTTCCATCATAGAAAATATCACTCAACAGGGTTGGAAAATCACGGAGTTTTTCTGTGGAAATCATTCTTCGCCCTACCAGGACCATAAAAGCCCGGCTGGGGGAGCCCTGCAAATCCCTGCTTGCCTGAGTATCATTACCCGGGGGGGCTGGTATGAACTGGGTTTGAAAACTCAAATAGAATTGCATCTGGAACAATGCGAAGGATGTTCCAGGGCTAAAACTATTCCCCGCCTGGAATTTAATATCGCGACAGCGTCGGAATGGCTTGCCGCTTCGGGGCACACCCCGGAATTCAGCTTTATCCACCAGGGCGGTGAGGGTAAAGTTGAAAAAAGTCTGAAAGCCATTGAGACGGGATTGCAGGTGACGTCACGGCGGGATCTGTTTTTGTCCTTAATCAACAAAGGGCGGCAGGCAGCGGGTCAGATGCCCGACCGTCGAAAGTCTTTCTCTCAGGAAAGTGATCTGGCCAGGCGGGGTAGCTGTCTGCCTGATTGGCAGAGACGTTTGGCAGATGTCTATTCTAAAAACAGGCTCGAAGGAGCATCCCCCTCCTATTGGCCGACCGTTAAAATAAACAGCCAGTGTGTCCATTGTGGGATGTGCAGCCTTTTATGCCCGTCTTTTGCCTTGCAAAGTGTTGTCCAGGACGGCAGGTGCACCTATTCTTTTAACAGCGGGCTTTGTCTGGATTGCCGGATTTGTCAGTTGGTATGTGAAAGAGAGGCCATCAGCAGAAATAGAGAAAAAAATGAAAAACCTTTCGAAATGAAAAGCATCTACTCTGCGCCTGTGAGCGAATGTAAACGCTGCGGAAGCGTGACCCCGGATTCGTCCACTCCTTTATGTTACTGGTGCGGTAAGGAAAAAGAAATCGATCATACATTTAAAGATGTTTGCAGAAAATTATTTGATCATTGATGGATGAGCGCTGCCTGATGGACGCAGGGACGTGCGTTTCATGCCTAGCGGACATATTGAGATACAAAACGCAAATAGCCTTGTATGTCTTCATGTTTATTCCACTTCTCAACGAATTTTAAAATCCGCTTCAGGCATTGAATGATTTCATCGAGGGATGTGGGGTTGGTGATGGGCATTTCAAGATTTTCCCGATAAATAGAGACGATGGCAAATTCAATATTTTGAAGCACATCTTGATATTTTTCAAACATGTACATATTGTATCCTATTCATGACAAACCCGGAAAATAATCGTGCCTGTCCCGTTTTCTCTAAATGTGTTTTTCTACAACCCCCCACGCGAAATATCAAAAAACCGTTCAAAGAAACGTGTCAATTTATCAATAACCGTCTCTCGTTTTTTGGAACGCTCTCCTCCGGGGGAAAAACGTGATACAGGGGGCAACACCTTGGCAAGATCAGTGCCCGTGGTTGCAACGCTTCCGTTGCGAAACGCGTTTCTCACAAATTCATAGGTTTCGTCGTGATCAAGATTTTCGTGTCTAATAATCGATTCCAGTTCCTCAATTTTTTTCTTTTCCACATACTTCTGCCAATCTTCATCCACGACCGAATGGATATCAAGCGACGCGATAAACTGGTTGATGAGATCTTTTTTGTTGCGCAGTTCAACGCTTGAGTCGATGGCCTTGTTAATATCGACAAGCAGTTCGCGATTCTTGATGTGGTCTTCGTGGTATTTTTTAACAAGCCCTAAAATATAATCAATATTGATCTCAATCTGTTTGATGAGCTCCATTTCAAACACGAGATCATCGTTGATGTTTTCCTTCTCGCCTTCACCGGCCTTGCGAAAATCGTTATAAAGATCAATATAGGCGCTGTGATAATCCTGAATATCCCGCTCGGTCAATATTTCGTTGCCGGCAAACTCGTCAAACGTAACGAGGATATTTCTCACCCGCAAAATCGCGCCGTAGAGTCGGATGAAATCTTTTTGATTTTGTTCACCCATGATCCGCTCGCCAACCGGATATTTTGCCAAAAGCTCATTTACCAGATTGGCATATCCACGGACTTCCTTGTCTCCGTCTTTGTAGCCATTGTAGTAATCGCCATACGATTTTAACAGCACTATCCCGCTGGCTTCCTTATCGCCAAAGAGGGCAATGGACTCATTGGTCGCTTTTTCCAGATTGCGGAAGCAAACAATATTGCCGAATGTCTTGACGGTGTTTAAGATGCGGTTGGTGCGCGAAAACGCCTGCAAAAGCCCGTGCAAACGCAGGTTTTTGTCCACCCATAAAGTATTGAGCGTCGTCGCGTCAAAGCCGGTCAAAAACATATTGACCACCAGAAGAATATCCACCTCGCGGTTTTTCACCCGCTCGCTGACATCTTTATAGTAATTCTGAAATTTATCGGAAGAAGTGTCATACGAAGTCCCGAACATGGCGTTATAGTCTTTGATGGCGTTATCAAGGAAATCCCTTGAGCTTTTGTCCAGCCCGCTGGTGTCTTCAGAGTTTTCGTCTATGACGCCGTCAATTTCTTCCTCGTTTACGCCAAAGCTGTAAATAAGCGCGATTTTGAGTTTTTTATCGCTTGGCGCGTCTGCCAGTTGGCTTTTAAATTCTGCATAGTATTTTTTTGCCGCATCAATGGAAGAAACGGCAAAAATGGAATTAAAACCCGCCAGCCTGCGTTCTTTGAGTTTGTAAAAGCTGTTCCGTTTGGTTTTCTGATCAAAATGCTCACGGATATATTGGACGATATTTGCCATGCGCTCCGGTGCGGCAAGCACGGCTTCCCGGTCGATGTCGCGGACTTTTTTATCTTGAATGTCTTCGGCTTCGCGCACGGTGGAAATATAATCCACTTTGAAAGGTAAAACATTTTTATCGGCAATCGCATCCACAATGGTGTAAGTGTGCAATTTATAGCCAAAAGCCTGCGCGGTTGTCTTAAAATCAGGGCGGCCACCGGAAGAAGCGTTAACGGCAAAGATCGGTGTGCCGGTAAAACCAAAGAGATGGTAGTTTTTAAACGCTTTGGTAATGGCGGCGTGCATGTCGCCGAACTGCGAACGGTGGCATTCATCAAAGATCAGCACAATATGGCCGTCAAAAATAGTATGCCTTTTGTTGCCGCCGATAAACCGGTCGAGTTTCTGAATCGTGGTGATGATAATGCGTGCGTTGGTGTCTTCCAGTTGGCGTTTTAAAATTGCCGTAGAGGTATTGCTGTTGGCCGCGCCTTTTGCAAACTTGTCGTATTCGCGCATGGTTTGGTAATCAAGGTCTTTGCGGTCAACCACAAAAAGCACCTTGTCCACATACGGCAATTTGCTCGCCAGCTGAGCGGTCTTGAAACTGGTCAGGGTCTTGCCCGAGCCTGTGGTGTGCCAGATGTAACCGCCGGCCTCAACGGTGCCGAGTTTTTTATAGTTGGTGCTGACGTCAATTCTGCTTAGTATTTTCTCCGTCGCCACGATCTGATAAGGCCGCATCGCCAAAAGCTGTTTGTCAGTGGTAAACACGCAGTAGCGGGTGAGGATGTTGAGAAGCGCATGTTTGGCAAAAAAGGTTTTGGCAAAATCCACAAGGTCGGTAATGGGTCTGTTGGTCGCGTCCGCCCACCAGCTCGTGAATTCAAAGCTGTTGCTGGAACGCTTGCCTTTTTTGACGGCGCCTTCGCTTGATTCTTTGATATGTTCCGCGCGTGTGGTGTTGCTGTAATATTTGGTGTGCGTGCCGTTGGAGATGACAAATAACTGCACATATTCAAAAAGCCCGGAACCTGCCCAAAAACTCTCGCGCTGGTAGCGGTTGATCTGATTGAACGCTTCCTGAATCGCCACCCCGCGCCGCTTAAGCTCGATATGCACGAGCGGCAGGCCGTTGACCAGCACCGTAACGTCGTAACGGTTCTTTCGCGTTGCATAATTCCCCTCCTCTGGAGGGGTGGCCGTCAGAGCAGGATGGTTCTCATTCCCCTCCTCTGGAGGGGTGGCGCCGTCAGGCGACGGGGTGGTGTACTGGTTGATCACCTGCAGGCTGTTTTCGTGGATTTTGTCTTTGCGGAGCAGATAGACATTCTTAACCGTTCCGTCGTCTCTTTTAAGATTTTTGATGAAGTCTTGAACTGGTATAGTCATAGCGGACACCTCGAAAAGAGTGATATAGAGAAT
>CAYVFA010000019.1:0-23866 GCA_964450075.1 uncultured Smithella sp. | reverse complement strand
CTGGAACTGGTGGAAAGCGGAAAAATCAAGGACGTGGTGGAAAAGATGTGAAAAAACCGGTTCAGCGGTTCAGGGTTCAGCGGTTGGCGATTCACTATTAACTATTCACCATTCACCATTTACGGTTAAACAATGATCATTCAGGAACTGTTAAACATTTACAAGTCCTGCACGCTTTGTCCGCGAGCCTGCCTTGTTGACCGGACGAAAGGGGAGTTGGGATATTGCCGATTGCCTGCGGATATTGTCATGGACTGCGCACTTGCCCATCATGGCGAGGAACCGCCTCTTTCGGGAACGGGCGGCGCCGGCACCATTTTTCTTTCTTCCTGTAATCTGGGATGCGTCTATTGTCAGAATTACCAAATTTCGCACGGTGCGGAAGGCCGCCACTTGACCGTGCTGGAGCTGGCTCGCGTAATGCTCGATCTTCAAAAAAAAGGCTGTCACAATGTCGAACCGGTGACGCCAACGCCGCAAACGCCGCTGATCACGGAAGCCCTGTGTCTGGCCCGTATGCAGGGGCTGACCGTTCCGTTTGTTTATAATTGCGGAGGCTACGAAAATCCCGACGTCATCCGGATGCAAGACGGCATGGTGGATATTTATCTGCCCGATTTTAAATATGGTCTGGAAAAAGACGCCCTGCTGTTTTCCGACGCGAAGGGATATCCGGCCATCGCCATCGAAGCGATTAAGGAAATGGTGCGCCAGACAGGCGATGATCTGGAAATGGAAAATGGGATCGCCACTAGGGGCATCATTGTCCGCCATCTGGTTTTGCCCGGACGACTGGAAAACTCGAAAAGAGCGCTTAAACGACTGAAAAGCAAAATATCCCAAAACATTCCGATCAGCCTCATGTCGCAATACACGCCGATTGAACGGGTAAAATCCCATCCGCAACTGGGACGCAGAATCACGGAAAATGAATATCATCAAATCGTGGATTACGCCCTTGATCTGGGTTTTGAAAATCTGTTTGTTCAGGACGTCAACGACGATGCCCTGACTCCGGATTTCAACCGGGATCATCCTTTTGATTGAGCTTGGAACCATCATGCACCGGAATAATCCGTCATCTTGACTTTTCCATATTCCTTACGTTATAATAAAACCGTAAGGAAATAAAGAAACAGGAGGCTTGGCATGCAATCCGTAATTACCTCAAAATATCAAACAACTGTTCCCAAGGCTATCCGTGATAATCTTGGCCTTTCCGTAAAAGACGCCCTGGAGTGGAAGATGGAAAACGGCAAAGTGGTTGTTTATCCTGCAAGACAGCAATTTTTGAAATATCGCAATGCAATGAAAGTGGGAAAAGGAGACATCGTCGCGGATATTAAACTGGCGCGTGAAAAGAACCTGGAGAAATACCGGTGAAGAAATATATTATCGACACCAACGCCCTGATCTCATTCGTGACGGACCGCAATCCCGATCAGCAGGAAAAAATCGCCTCTCTCTTTGAGCAGGCAGCCCAGCTCAAGGTGTCTCTTTTTGTTCATCAACACACGTTAACCGAATTCATTTTCGTGATGGAAAAAGTTTATTCCATTCCCAAAAAAGAAATCGCCCAGATGGTTTCCGATTTAATCGCTATGCCCGGCATTGAAGTGGTAAACCTTATTGATTTCTCACTTGTTTTATCATGGTGGCCGGAGGCTGTCTCCGACTTCGGCGATGCCGTGATCGCAACGGTTTGCAAAAACATCAAAGGGTCGATGGTTGTCACATTCGACCGGAAATTTATGGAGCGTCTGAAAGCGCTGAAGCTGAACTTTCAAACATTCTAAAAAATGGACAGGGTTACCCGTTCGTTTATCGTTCCTTCTGATGGATTTATTGGGTCAGGGCATTTTAAAGATGCTGACACCCGGCGGCGGCTGAAACTGGAATAATTTCGCGGAAAGCCCGTTATTCATTTTGATGCCGGAAAATTTCAGGACAGTGGAATTGCCCATAACGTCATCAAAACTGACCCGAAGAATATGAAAGTCGTTTTTGTCAATCGTCATTTGCAGATATTGATAGGATGCGCCTTTTTCACGCGGATACAGCCGCAGCAGATAGTTACCGTTTGGATCCACCGCCCCGGCAGAATCGTATTTAATCGTAAAATCATTCCGCAGTTTCCCCAAACCGGACAAAAATTTAATTAAGGCCTCTGATTTAAAAATCTTGTCCGATTCCTGAGTATAAACCGCTTTATCCTGCGGCAGATAAAGCCAGGATTTTTGTGCATTCACAATCAGCTTTTTCGTTTTCGGTTTTTTATAATCCCAGAACATCTGTTTAGGATTTTTAAAATAAACGATCCCCTCTTCCGTATCGGTTTTGCGAATGGATTTCACGGTCGTTTCCTGAACAAAATTAGCCTGAAAATCCCGGGTCTGCTCATAAATCTGCTGCAATCGGTTCACGGTGTCATCAATAGGAGGCACTTCAGCGCCAAAGGAATCCCAGGGCGAAATCATCACCAAAAAGACGGCAAAAAAAACAGCCATCGACTTCATCATTCTAAATGACCAATTTTTATCGATAATTATTTTCATCTTTTTTTATTTTTTAATACTCCATAATTTGATCGTAAATGGCACATTTTTTTAATAGCGTTTATATCTTTATTTCAAGCGGCGCATAAGTAGCGATGATCTCAGGGCATATTAGTAAATAATTGATATTATTCGCTAATTGCACTGCTCAAACCTTAAGCAATCCGGTCTAAAAGCCTGAGCATTGCGGACTTACCCGATTTATCAACATGGTTATCAACAAGCTTTTCCACAGGATTGTGGAATACAAATTCAAGTGCCTGTATATAAGGGATAAAATCTGAAACGGCCTCGATTCTTGTTTGCGCTCTCTAAGCAAGTTGAACGCGCCAGCTAAAGGGATCTTCTTTAATTCCATATTGAATCTTCAGGATTTCATTGTATAACTTATCAGCAAGCACTCCGGTCTTGCCTTCGTTTATCAAATATTCCTTTTTGCGGAAATAAATCTGCCCAACCGGTGAAATAACGGCGGCCGTTCCCGAAGCAAAAGCCTCCTTGAGTGTTCCTTTTTCGATGGCTTCGATCACTTCCGTCATCGCCAGCCGTCTTTCATTAACCTTCACACCCATATGAGTCGCTAATTTAATAACGGAATCGCGTGTCACACCCGGTAAAATGGTTCCTCCGAGCGGGGGCGTGATCAGTTCATCGCCGATGACAAAAAAGATGTTGCTGGTGCCGACTTCTTCGACATACTTGTTTTCACGCGCGTCGAGCCACAACACTTGCGTATAACCCATGTCGCTGGCTATCCGGCTGGCGTAAAGACTCTGGGCGTAATTGCCTGCCGATTTAATAAACCCCGTCCCCCCCGGCGCCGCGCGCACATATTCCTCCGACACGTAAATCTTCGTCGGACCAAAACCTTGGGCGTAATAGGCGCCCACCGGGCCTGCTATAATAAAGAAGAGGTATTCGCAAGACGGATGCACGCCAAGGGCCGCTTCCGTGGCAATCATCGTCGGACGGATATAAAGAGAGGATCCCGGTTCCCGGGGAATCCATTCTTTTTCCAGCAAAACAAATTTTTTCAGGGCGTCAAAAAACACCGTTTCATCCATGGGCGCCATGCACAATCTTTCGGCGGACGTCTTCATCCGGCGGATATTCTCCAGCGGACGGAAAAGATAAATTTCGTCATTCCCCCCCCGGTAGGCTTTCAATCCCTCAAAAATTTCCTGGCCGTAATGAAGACACATGGACGTCGGATCAAGCTGGAGGAGATGATAAGGTTCAATAACGGGGTCATACCAGCCATCACCCTCCTTGTATTTCATGGTAAACATGTGGTCGGTAAAGTGTTTTCCAAAACCTAATTTACTGGAATCAGGCTTGGGCTTTAAATATTTTGGCAACGCTTCGATAATTTTTATTTTCATCATTCCCTCTTCAATAATCAAGTTCAGAAGACAGGAGCCAGAATTCAGGAGTCAGAATGAGACCCCCCGCGAAGACATTCGCGGATTTGGTGGTGCGACATTCTGAATTCCGAATTCTGTCTTCCTGTGTCGTTACTTTTTTCTCATACCACTAAACGATGCTGCGATCAAGGCTTCGATACTGAATCGCTTCGGCAACGTGGGAAGGTTCTATTTTCTCCCGGCCATCCAGATCGGCAATTGTGCGGGATACTTTCAAAATACGGTTCATGGCGCGGGCGGAAAGACCCAGTTTTTCTATCGCCATTTCCATCAGCTGATGTGACTCTTCATCAATGGCGCAAAAAGACCGGATCTGTTTTTCAGACATGCGGGCGTTGGTGACAATGCCCGTATGATGGAAACGGTTTTTTTGCAGATGCCTCGCGCTGTCCACACGTTTTCTGACCTCAGCGGATGATTCACCTTCTTCTTTTCCCGTCAACGCCCGGTATTTTACCGACGGAACCTCGATATGCAAATCAATACGATCCAAAAGCGGACCGGATATCTTGGCCTGATACTGACGGATCTGCTGGGGAGAACAACGGCAACTGTGGACACGATCGCCAAAATAGCCGCAAGGACAGGGATTCATGGCCGCCACCAGCATAAATCTAGCCGGGAAGCCCGCCGTGACGGATGAGCGGGTAATCGTAATCGTTCCTTCTTCCAGCGGCTGACGAAGCGATTCCAAGGCATTTCTTTTAAATTCCGGCAACTCATCCAGAAAGAGCACACCCAGATGCGCCAGGCTGATTTCGCCGGGATGCGGCATCTGACCGCCACCGACCAAGCCCACATCGGAAATGGTATGATGCGGTGAACGAAATGGCCGCACGGCAATGAGTGTTTCTCCTGAATTCAGGAGGCCGGCCACGGAAAATACCTTGGTGACCTCGATGGACTCTTCAAAGGAAAGATCCGGCAAGATGGTGGGCAGCCTTTTGGCCAGCATACTTTTACCGGAACCGGGCGGACCGATCATCAGCACATTATGGCCGCCGGCCGCTGCGATCTCCAGCGCCCGGAGGGCTTGCTTCTGGCCTTTGATTTCAGAAAAGTCGATGTCATAGTGACGATTTTGCCGAAAAAGATTTGCGGTGTCCAGACAAAGCGGCAAGATGGTTTGCCTGCCTGACAGAAACTCGACAACGTCGGGAAGCGTTTTGACGCCGTAAATATTGATGCCTTCCACCATCGCCGCTTCCAGAGCGTTTTCTTCGGGTACAAAAACCGATTGGATGCCCGACTCCCTGGCTTTGAAGACGGCGGATAATATTCCCCGCACCCCTTTAATGCTGCCGTCCAGCGACAATTCGCCGATAAAAAAACAATTCTGAAGAGCGGATTCTTTGATCAGTTCTTCCGCTGCCAGAATGCCTACCGCAATGGGCAGGTCAAAGCCCGTTCCCTCTTTGCGAACATCGGCAGGCGCCAGATTAACCGTCACGTGGCTGCGCGGAAAGGAGTAGCCGGAATTCTTAATGGCGGCCTTGATCCGGTCCCGGCTTTCTTTTACGGAAGCGTCCGGCAGGCCGACGGTGGCAAATTGCGGCAATCCCTGGGAAATATCCACTTCCACAGACACGGGGTATGATTCCATCCCGATCACACTCATGCTGAGCACTTTGATAAACACTTTTTTTCTCCGGGCATGAATTTTTGATGGAAAAGCATTAGCTAATTACTGCATTTATATCAAGTTTTTAATTTTTTCAAAAACTGCCTTAGCGCCTTGACTCACAAGGGGCGCTGTGCTAGGTTCTGGCAAAATTGTTTAGGCCAATATCATATCCAATAGACGATACCGCTATGAAAAAGTTATCACACATTAACGACACAGGCCAGGTACAGATGGTGGATGTGACGGATAAGGATAAGACTGTTCGCGTGGCAAAAGCGCGTGGCATTGTGAAAATGAAAAGCACAACCCTTGCACTTCTGGAAGAAGGCCGAATGAAAAAGGGCAACGTGCTGACGACCGCCAAAATCGCCGGCATCCTGGCGGCGAAAAAAACCGGCGAGCTCATTCCGCTGTGTCATCCACTGGGTCTGACCGGTATTGACCTTGAATTTGCAATTGACACAAAAAACTCGCAAGTCATCATCGAAGCACAGGTCCGGACCGTCGAACAAACGGGCGTGGAAATGGAAGCCCTGACAGCGGTCAGCGTTGCCGCGCTGACGGTCTATGATATGTGTAAAGCTGTAGATAAGGAAATGATCATCGGTGATATCCTGCTTCTGGAAAAAAGCGGCGGTAAAAGCGGAACGTTTATTAGAAACGCCGCAAAATAGTTCGGGGAGAATGGGTGAGTCAGGTTTACAAAATCAAAAAAGCTTTCAGGGTTCCTTTTATCATCGCAGTTGCGCTTTTGTTTGTGCTGCTGGCGCTGAGTCTTTTTGGCGGTCAACCCTGGGAAAAAATACTGCTCGCTGCTTTATCCATCATCACGCTGGCCATTGCCGTGGAAGCCTTCGAAAGAGAATTTGCGCTTTCCGAACACGGATTGCGCATTAGAAAATTTTTCCGCACAAAAAATTTTACCTGGGCGGAAATCACGCATCTGGGAATTGTCATCATGCGAAACAAGGCTTACTTCCTGCTGACCACAACCAAAGGGTTTTATTTGTTCTCCAATCTTCTGCAGGATCACACCCACCTGATCCGCAATCTGGCGGACAAACTGGGGGACGAGAAAGTGGAGACGGAAGTCAGAAGCTACCTGGATGCGCCCATTGAACGGACGTCTCTGATTGTTTTAACCTGGATTGCAGGGGTCCTGATTATCGCGATTATCCTGACGAAACTGATCAAATTATAATCGTCGTTTTTTGTCGAACGTATTCGAAATATTTGAGTGAATGATTTCTATTAAAGAAGAGGTATTGGAACGCGAGGAGTCTTATGGCCATGAAAGCAAAAAAACAAAATAAACCGGCAGCGGTCATGAATGTTCAGAAAACATGTCATTCGGCCGTCGAAGAAATAATTGAAAAAAAGCTGGATGACCTGGCGACGGTCCTGTCGGTTTCCGATAACGGCAAAAGCAAACTTCACGAGGAAGTCATGGCCATGGTGGAAAAGGGGCTGTTCAAAATCGCCCTGAGACGATCCAGTTATGTGAAAAGTACAGCGGCAGCCTATCTGGGCATCAACCGCAACACGTTTACTGATAAGATGGCCAAACTGGGCATCGACTGCGAAAAAATCAAATAAGTTTTTTTCATACAAGCCAACCCCCAGCTGAGCATTTCTGGAGAAGGAAAAACCGGGCTGGCATCTTTAAAATCTTTCAGGAACATTTTTTGCTGTATATCTCTCATAGCACCAAAATCGTATCATTTACGGACAAAAACGGAACAATTTTGTCCTATATGATGCCGCAGGGTGTTGTTAAAAAGCGAAAAGACACGTATTTCAGGAGAGATAATGCAACGCACAAAAATGTCCCATCTTTTAACACGTTTTTTGTTTTTTATTCTTCATTGCCGCATTCAAATTGGCTGCAGACCGGATAACATCCAGTCGCCAGCCATTATCTTTTTCCCGCTGCTTTCTTCCCAACTTAATTGCGGCTTTGCCGGCTTGATGACTTGTCGCCTGCAAAAAAAGACAACGGATAGGGCAGCCGATCAAACCATAGCCCTCCAGTGGAAAAAAGTTCAAAGCGCCGGGTTACAAACCGTTTGTGATGAAAAACATATCGCAGCAAAATATTTAAACGGTGTGGAAACCATCGATGATCTGGAACAGGCTGTCCTGGAGTTCAAACAGGAAGACGCGCAGGAATTTCTTTTTTTTCAGGCGGACCGGGCGGCTGGTTTGTTCCATATTGCAAAAGAGATGAAAACCTTTCTGTCTGATGAAGAGCAACTGCTGGAAGATCAGGCCGCCATCATCAACTCCGTCAATCTGGAAATCATTAATAGCCGGATCATTCGGCTCAAAGACATCTGCTGGACCCTGGAAAAGGATATTCTGTCTAATCTTCAAAAAGTTCTTACCTTGACCGGCGCAAAAAACGCCTCTGCCGTGACGCCTGCCGCTTTCCGGAAATACCGGAAGCTTAACCTGCTTTTAAACGCGCTGGATCGTCTGGAAGTCAGGGGGCGAGACTCGGCAGGCATTCAACTGAACTTTGTCGTTAAAGATGAAAAAGAAATGCAGGACATCCGCCAGCAAATCCGGGAAAATGGACTGGCGGATGATTATCAGGAGCGGACAAAAAATAGCGATCTCGTCAATCAATCCATTTTGATATCCGAAAGCCGGATAACCACCGCCATCAGCGTCGCCTTTACCTATAAAACTTTTTCCATCGTCGGCGAACTGGGACGCAACGTTGCCGATTTAAGAAACACCATTCAAAACGACCGGATCCTCCAATATTTTGCAGCGGGAGGCACCCTTTGTGAAACAGCATTGACGCATACCCGCTGGGCTTCCGTCGGCGCCATTACGGAGGAAAACTGTCATCCGGTGAACAATTATACCCCCATTTTGTCCACGCCGGACTATCCCCGGTATCCAGACGCCGCGGCACAAATCCATGTGGTTTTAAACGGGGACATTGACAACTACCCGGCGCTCAGGCAAGCCCTTGAGAAAGATGGCGATCTGATCGCCCCGGCTGTCACGACCGACACGAAGATCATTCCGCTGCAAATTGAAAAATATCTCATGGCGGGACAGGATTTAACGCAGGCCTTTCGTCTGGCCGTAAGCGATTTTGAAGGATCGCACGCCATCGCAATGACAAGCAATCTGGAACCAGGGAAGATGTTTCTGGCACTCAAAGGCAGCGGTCAATCCATTTACGTAGGAGTGAACAGCGATCAATACATGTTTTCTTCGGAGCTTTACGGTCTGGTAGAAGCCATGCCGCACTTTATCAAGATGAACGGGGAAACAGGAAACGGCGCAGCAGGTGGACAAATCTTTGTCCTGGATCAGAATCAAGGCGGCGGTCTTGCCGGCATTGCGGCCTGTTTCTATGACGGCACACCCCTTTCACTTGCAGACAGTCTTTTGCAAACAGCGGAAATCACCACGCGGGATATCGACCGAAGCGGCTGCCCGCATTTCTTCCTCAAGGAAATTTCCGAATCCGCCTTGTCCATCAAAAGAACCTTGCGCGGCAAATACCGAATCGTGTCATCCGATCCATGTGTGCCGCAAGTCACGTTTAACCTGGGTACGGATATGGTTCCTGCCGCTGTGCGGAATGGACTTGTCAGCGGCTCGATTAAAAACATCACCGTCATCGGTCATGGAACGGCCGCCGTAGCGGGGCAGGCGGTGTCTGATGCGCTTTCGCATTACCTCACAGGCAGCAATCTCAATATCCTTGCCCGGGTCGCCTCGGAATTGAGCGGTTTCGGACTGAAAGACGATCTGACCGACACGCTCATCATACCGATCACTCAATCAGGCACCACGACGGACACCAACCGGGCCGTCGCCATGGCCCGGGAACGCGGCGCGCACATTATCTCCATTGTCAATCGCCGCCAGTCGGACATCACCGCCAAATCCGATGGGGTGTTCTACACCAGTGATGGACGCGACATTGAAATGTCCGTCGCTTCCACCAAAGCCTTTTACGCCCAGATTGTTGCAGGACAACTGCTGGCCCTGAACTTCGCAAAGCTTCTGGGCGCTAAAACCGATGACGACATCGCAGCGGCACTCCGGTATCTCGAATCGGCTCCGCGTCTCATGGACCGGATTTTCGAGAACCGCGAGGCCATTGCCGCTTCGGTCAAAAAAACCGTCGGCAAGCGATACTGGGCGATTGTGGGCAGCGGTCCCAACAAGGCGGCAGCCGATGAAATCCGCATCAAGCTCTCCGAACTTTGCTATAAAACCATTTCTTCGGATATTGTCGAAAACAAGAAACACATTGACCTGTCCGCTGAACCGCTTATTCTGGTATGCGCGTCCGGCAATCCAAAAGCCGTTGTGGAAGATGTCGTCAAAGACGTGGCGATCTTCAAAGCCCATCAATCAGCGGTTGTCGTTTTCGCCGATGAGGACGACCACCGCTTTGACGCCTTAGCCGACGCCGTCATTGCCATACCCGCCGCACCCGCGCCCCTGCCGGTGATCCTCAACACCATGGCCGGCCATTTGTGGGGCTATTTTGCCGCGTGCGCCATTGACGATGAGGCGCAGATTTTCCGCGAGTTCCGCAGCCACCTGTCAACGGAATTGATGAGACGGACAAAAAAGAAATTATCCATTTTGGACATATTAGACACGATTGCCGATGCTTCTTTTTGCCGCACAATCAATGACTTTTATGCCCGGTTTAAATCCCGAAACCAAAGCGGAAATTTCAGTGCGCTGGACGGTAAAACCATTGCCGATCTCACGCTCTTGTTGAAATACGCCGCGGGCAAGTTACCGCTGCAGGATATTCGCCAGGAATTCAAAGGAGAAGAGAATCTGGTTAATCCATTTGATCTGCTGGATGTCAAGCTCGGAACGGCGATTGATGCGTTGACCCGTCCAATTGATGCCATCCGGCATCAGGCCAAAACGGTCACGGTAGGAACCAGCCGGAAAGAAAAAGAACTCAAGGGCGTTGTTTTCGATCTACTCGAAACCCTCAATTTTTCCGCGAAACATCTGAGCTATCGCAACATTTTGGCGATCCATCGCCTCCAGCCCGCCGTGAGGGAAGTGCGAGGATATACACTTTACGACATCTATGGACTTGACGAAAAGGATCACCCCACGGGGGATTCGGCCATTGCCATTCGGGCTAAAGGCGGTGTGGCTGCAGGCATGACGTCACGCGCGGATCACTCTACAGCGCTGATGGGGGAAAAAAGAACCATTGTCAGCACAGGCCATATTTATCTGGGCCGGGGCAAAACGGATGGCGCCACCATTATGATGATTCCCCTGCAGGGCACAAGCGCCCGGATCGTGAACCTGCTGTTGATTCATATCACCTTCAATGAAAGCCTGAGCCTGTCGAAAAAGATAGAGGTGCTGGGATATCGGTATGATGACATCCGCAACCTGATTAATGAATACAACCTCGTCTGGAAGGATCAGTATCTGGAGACGCTGCCGCTGGAATTCCTGTTTTGTGAATCGATCGAAGGCATTGCCGGAAAAATTAAATCACAACCTGCCCCGTTATCGTGACGGTAAAATCGGTTTCGTAAGGATAAATATTATATAATTTAAGGGATTACAAAATTTTCCCGGCAGCCAAAATTTTATTTGACAAAATAAAATTTTAAAAGTAGGAATACGGCAAACGATTGCCGTTTGCCGTATAGGGGACCCATGAAGCAGCTTTTTAAGCCGGAAGACATTGAGCGTAAAGCGCTCCTGATACTGAAAATACTCCACGAAAGCGCGGAACCGCTGGGTGCCCGGGTCATTGCCCGCCGAATGTCGGAGCAAAATGTGCAGCTCAGTGAGCGGACGGTCCGTTACCACCTGAAGATCATGGATGAACGAGGGCTGACGCGACTGGTGGGACGTCGCGACGGACGGGCCGTCACAGAGCAAGGCATGAATGAACTATCCGATGCGAGGGTTCAGGATAAAATCGCTTTGTCCATCTCGCGCATAGATGTGCTGTCGTTTAAAACAACATTTGATGTAAAAAAGAAACGCGGACTGGTTCCGGTCAATGTTTCGCTCTTTCCGCAAAATCAGTTTGCCGAAGCGCTGAAAGTCATGAAACCCGTTTTCCAAAAGCAGCTGGCCGTCAGCTCACGCGTAGCGGTAGCTCAGGCCGGAAAAATGCTGGGCGACATTGTTGTTCCCGAAGGCAAAACCGGACTGGCAACGGTGTGCAGCATTGTCATTAACGGCGTTCTGCTCAAAAACGGAATCCCCATCGATTCCAAGTTTGGCGGCATTCTCCAGGTGCGTAAAGGCGAAACCTTGCGATTTGTGGAATTGATTCATTACGCCGGCTCCTCGCTCGACCCCTCGGAAATTTTTATCCGCGGCAAAATGACATCCGTCGGGGACGTGGCGGCGGACGGTGAAGGAAAAATCCTGGCCAATTTCCGCGAAATTCCTGCGCTGAGTCGTACATTGGTTGACCGCGTCATGGACGATTTCGCCAAGGCCGGCATTCATGGTGTCCTGTCAGTCGGCAATGCCGGCCAACCGGTCTGTCAGGCGCATGTGGATATGAATAAGATCGGGATGATTCTGATCGGCGGTCTGAACCCGGTGGCTGCGGCCTGTGAAGCAGGGATTGAGGTGGACAACAAGGCGATGTCCACCGTGATGGAATATGAAAAGTTAAAGGATATCGAAACGCTGTAATCCATAAGAAAGAGATTTCATGGATAAACCAAATATCTATAAACAGAATAAAACCATTTCAGGGAGGATTAAACGATGTCAGTGATTAAAGATGTTATTGCTAAAGTAAAGCAGACCGATCCGGACCAGCCCGAATTTCATCAGGCCGTAGAAGAGGTCATGGAAACGCTGGAACCGACCGTTAAAAAGCATCCGGAATTTGTGAAGGCCAATATCTATGAACGGATTGTCGAGCCGGAAAGAACCATTATCTTCCGGGTTCCGTGGGTGGACGATAAGGGCAATGTAAAGGTTAATCGGGGTTTCCGCGTTCAATTCAACAACGCCATCGGTCCTTTCAAGGGGGGGCTGCGTTTGCATCCGTCCGTCAATCTCGGCATTATCAAATTCCTGGGATTTGAGCAGATTTTCAAAAACGCACTGACTACGCTGCCGATGGGCGGAGCCAAGGGCGGTTCTGAGTTTGATCCCAAAGGGAAATCCGATGGCGAAATCATGCGGTTCTGCCAGGCGTTCATGAGAGAATTATTCCGTCATGTCGGCGCTGATGTTGACGTTCCGGCCGGTGATATAGGCGTAGGCGGCCGTGAAATCGGTTATCTTTTTGGTTACTATAAGAAGCTCCGCAATGAACACGTAGGCGTTCTGACCGGTAAAGCGTTGGAATACGGCGGAAGTTTGGTTCGTCCCGAAGCCACCGGCTATGGCACAACCTACTTTGCAGCGGAAATGCTGGCCACCCGTAAACTGGATTTTAAAGGCAAGACCGTCGCCATCAGCGGCGCGGGCAACGTGGCGCAGTATGCTGTGGAAAAAGTAACCCAGCTGGGTGGAAAAGTCATTTCGCTTTGCGATTCCTCAGCCTGTATTATTGACGATTCCGGTATTGACAGCAATAAATGCAATTACGTACTGGAACTGAAGAATGTCAAGCGAGGTCGCATTTCTGAATACGCGGACAAATATAAGGGTACCGCCTGCTTCGAGGGCAAGAATGTCTGGGATGTTATTCGTGAACAGGGCATTAAGGTCGATATCGCTCTGCCCTGTGCAACTCAGAATGAAATCAACGGCAAAAACGCTGCGGCGCTGGTGAAAAACGGCTGTTACTGCGTGGCGGAAGGCGCCAACATGCCGTCCACGCCCGAAGCCATCAAGATTTACCAGGAAAACAAAATCCTTTACGGTCCCGGCAAGGCAGCCAACGCGGGCGGCGTGGCCACCTCCGGTCTGGAAATGAGCCAAAACAGCATGCGTTACTCCTGGACGCGCGAAGAGGTGGACAACCGCCTGCTCATTATCATGAAGAACATTCACAAGGCCTGCTACGACACAGCGGAAGCTTACGGCAAGAAGGGCGACTACGTCACAGGCGCCAACATCGCCGGCTTCACCAAAGTCGCCAAAGCCATGCTGGCGTTTGGGGTAGTTTAATAGGCTGAAGACTAAAGACTGTAGACTGAAGGTTAAGAAGTGGGGCGCTTTGCGCCCGATAAAAAAATTAGCAGGGAACGGTCATTAAGTGACCGCTCCCTGCTGCAAGAAATACATTGTGTCAGGGAGACAATATGGATTTTAGGCCGAAATCCTTTGAAAAAATAAAGCAGTTGATCGACAGGGGCGTGGATATTCCCAACCCCGGAACCATTGATATTGGAGAAGAAGTCAATATCAGTCAGATTTCGGAAAAGGGCGTTACGATTTATCCCGGCTGTCGCATCTATGGAAGCAAAACCGTTATTTCGCCAGGCTGCAAACTGGGCTACGAGGCTCCGGTGACGGTTGAAGATTGTCAACTCGGAGCAAAGGTTGAGTTAAAGGGCGGCTTTGCCAGCAAGTCCGTGTTTCTGGAAAAAGCCAATCTGGGCATGGGCGCTCACGTCCGGGAAGGTTGCATTCTGGAGGAAGAAGCAGGCGGCGCTCACTGTGTCGGATTAAAACAAACCATTCTCTTCCCCTTCGTCACACTGGGCAGCCTGATTAACTTTTGCGATTGCCTCATGGCCGGCGGCACGAGCCGCAGCAATCACTCTGAGGTTGGAAGTTCTTACATCCATTTCAATTTCACACCGGATGCCGACAAAACAACGCCTTCGATGCTTGGCGATGTCCCCCGGGGGGTCATGCTTAACCAGCCCCCCATTTTTCTGGGAGGTCAGGGGGGAATCATCGGTCCGGTGCGCCTGGGTTACGGCAATGTCGTAGCAGCGGGCTGTGTTCTGCGGCATGATTATCCCGGGAATAATCAACTGATTGTTGAGCAGCCCCCCGCAAGCCAGGTGAAGGACTATGTTCCGGCAGCCTACCCCGGCATCATCCGCATCGTGGAAAATAACATTCTCTATCTGGCCAACCTGACGGCTCTCGAAGCGTGGTACACGTATGTTAGAAAGCCCTTCCTGGAAGCTCAACCGCTCGGGTCGCTTCTCTATGCCGGTGTCCTGGAGCAGCTTTCCGCGGCGAAAAAGGAACGTCTGAAACGATTGAAGGCGATGGCAAAAAAAGCCGCTATCCCCTCAGCTAAGGATGCCCTTAACAGACAGGCGCTGAATGAACAAATCGGCTTCATCGAAGGACTTTTTAATGCTGAAATAACGGAGGTCCAAGCCACAACCGATCAATCCCGCGAGGCCTTCCTGGAGGCTTTCAACAAAGCGGCGGGAAGTGAAAAGGCAAATTACATTGGGACCATTCAGGGCCTGCCTGAAGCGGTTTCGTCAAAAGGCGTTTGCTGGATGAACAGTCTTGTCGATGTTCTTTGCGCCAGGGTGATGAGCGCAGTCCCTTCCCTCAATCTATTTAAAAAATGCTGTTAAAAGAATCATCAACGTAAGTTTATACAGGTCAGTTTATAAAAAAGGAGATCATCAATGGGTAAATTATTTGGAACCGACGGGATCAGAGGAGAAGCCAACCGCTATCCGATGACCCCTGAAATTGCTTTTGGAGTCGGACGCGCGATAGCGCATTCATTTAAGAAGGAAGGTCACCGCGCCGTGGTCATCATTGGCAAGGACACACGGCTGTCCGGCTACATGCTGGAAAGCGCCCTGGAATCGGGCATCACATCGATGGGCGGCTATTCTCATCTGGTGGGCGTCATGCCGACGCCGGCGATCGCTTTTGTCACCCAGAGTATGCGTGCCGATGCGGGCGTGGTTATTTCCGCCTCCCACAACCCTTTTCAGGACAACGGCCTGAAAATATTCGGCGGTGACGGTTACAAGCTGACCGACGATCAGGAAAATGTGATTGAAGATATGGTTCTCAGCAACAAACTTGCCGACGCAATGTCCACAGGACAAAATATCGGCAAAGCCTTCCGGCCTGAAGGCGTCAACGGCCGCTACATCGTCTTCGCCAAAAATTCTTTTCCCCGCCATCTTTCCATGGAGGGGATGAAAATTGTGCTGGATACCGCCAACGGCGCAACCTATAAAGTGGCGCCCGATACATTTAACGAACTGGGCGCTGATGTGGATGTCATCCACAAAACGCCCAACGGCGTCAATATCAATGATAAATGCGGTTCTCAACATACGGAAATTCTCCGCGAAAAAGTTGTGCAAAGCGGCGCGGCCATCGGGCTGGCCTTCGACGGCGACGGCGACCGGCTCATTGCCATTGATGAAAAAGGCCGGGAAATCACTGGCGATCAAATCATGGTCATCTGCGCCAATATTCTGAAAAAAGAAGGCCAGTTAAAAAACAACCTGCTGGTCACCACCGTCATGAGCAACCTCGGTTTGACCGTGGCCTGCAAGAAATATGGCTTCAAACATCACGCCTCCAAGGTGGGAGACCGTTATGTGCTGGAGGACATGAAAAAGCTCGACGGCATCATCGGCGGCGAAGAAGCGGGCCATATGATTTTCCTCCATCACCATACCACGGGCGACGGGATTATCGCGGCACTGCAACTGGTGGCCGCCATGATCAAGGAAGGCAAACCGCTGTCCGAGCTGGCGCGCATGATGGATATTTTCCCGCAGAAACTGATCAACGTTGACGTCCAGAGAAAACCGGACATCGACAAAGTACCCAAGCTGATGGAAGCCATCCGGCAAGTGGAAAAAGAACTGGGTGATGAAGGACGGGTCCTCGTGCGCTATTCCGGAACGCAGAATATGTGCCGGGTCATGGTGGAAGGACCCACCGATGTTGCGACGGAAAAATACTGTCGCGCAATCGCCGATGTGGTCAAAAGCGAACTCGTCTAACTATCAGGGAGATAAGCAATCATGTCAACAACTGTTTTTGTCACAAAAGATTTTGCACAAATGAGTGAAGTCGCCGCCGATTTGGTCATCAAAAAGACGATTTTAACACTCAAAGGAAAAGACGAAGCTGTTTTGGGTCTGGCTACGGGAAATTCACCCACGGGAATGTATAAACTTCTGGCCAAAGCAGCCAACTCAGGCAAGTTTGATGCGGGCCGGGTCCGCAGTTTCAACTTGGATGAGTATGTCGGTCTGCCGGGCGATAATGTTCAGCAGCGGGTTATCCACAAGGAGAGTTACGCCTATTTCATGATTCAGGAACTTTTCAGTCATCTTCATAAAAAATTCATTGAAACACGCGTCCCTTACGGGTCGCTTATTGACCAGAAGATATTGATCAAAGAACTGAAGGAAAACAAAAGCGATTGGGAATTCAAGGGCACGGACGCCGGAAAATCCATCGCGATCAAGGCCAGCCCGGCCTCGGCTTATCTGGCGTGGATCAAAAAAGAAATTCTGGTTGGCTACGCCAAAAAAATCAAAGCGGCCGGAGGGATCGACCTTCAAATTATCGGCGTCGGCGGTCGCGGTCATGTGGCCTTCCACGAATCCGGCATCCCTTTCAAAGGCAGCACCGTCATGCTCGTGAAGCTTGACGACAACACGATTGCCAATGCCGTGGCCGACGGACACTTCAGCCAAAAGTCAGACTCACCGCAGTACGCAATCAGCATGGGCGCCGAACTGGTTTATCAGGCCAGAACTGTCGTCCTTCTGGCCAACGGCGCACGCAAAACAGAATCTGTCACCCGTTCGCTGCTGGGTGATATAACCACGGAAATTCCTATATCTTATGGTCAGCAATACGCAAAACAAGGCGGCGAATTAATTTATGTCCTTGATAAAATCGCAGCCGTTGGGCTTCTGGCCAACCCGAAGGAGCTTAAGAACAGAGGCATCGTTTTGAAGAACATGGCTTAAGTGCCGCTTGGGACGCCATGGCAAAAAAGGCGGGAGAATTCAGCGTGAAAAATACAAAATTCATTTTTGTGACAGGCGGCGTTTTGTCGTCGCTGGGTAAAGGTCTTGCGGCTGCTTCCATCGCCGCCATGCTGGAGTGCCGTGGACTGAAAGTAACCAACCAGAAACTGGATCCATACATCAATGTCGATCCCGGCACGATGAGTCCGTTTCAGCACGGTGAAGTGTTTGTAACCGATGACGGAGCGGAAACGGATCTGGATCTGGGCCATTATGAGCGGTTTTCATCCACCAGCATGAAGAAAGCCAACAATCTGACAACCGGTCAGGTTTATTTCTCCGTTATCACCAAGGAGCGGCGCGGCGATTATCTGGGCAAGACCGTGCAGGTCATTCCGCATATCACCAACGAGATCAAAGATTTCATCCGCAAAACCGCGGAGGGATTCGATGTCTCCATTGTGGAAATCGGCGGCACCGTGGGTGATATTGAGAGCCTGCCCTTTCTGGAAGCCATCCGGCAGTTCCGCAATGAAGCAGGCCGCCAGAACGCGATCTTCGTTCATCTGACCTGGGTGCCTTTCATCAAGACCGCCGGCGAAGTAAAAACCAAACCTACACAGCACAGCGTCAAAGCACTCAGGGAAATCGGCATCCAGCCGGACATTCTGCTTTGCCGAACGGAGAATTTTCTTTCAGATGATATTAAAGCCAAAATCGCCCTGTTCTGCAATGTGGAGGTAACCTCCGTATTTACAGCCAAGGACGTCAGTTGCATTTACGAGGTGCCGCTGGTTTTCCATCGCGAAGGACTGGATGCCAAGATCATTGAATTGTTGAACATGTGGACCGGTCAACCCAGACTGGAAGCATGGGAAGACGTGGTTTGTCGATTCAGTAATCCGGCGGAGGAAGTCTGCGTGGGCATCGCGGGTAAGTATGTGAATCTGACCGACTCCTACAAAAGTCTCAATGAGGCGCTGATGCACGGCGGCATCGCCAACAACTGCCGCGTCAGACTGAAATTTGTCGATACCGAAAAAATCGAAGAAGAAGGCGCGGCGCTTCATCTTTCGGATGTCGATGCTGTTTTGGTTCCCGGCGGCTTCGGCAACCGGGGCATTGAAGGCATGATTCTGGCCGCGAGGTACGCGCGCGAAAATAAAATCCCGTACTTCGGCATCTGCCTGGGTATGCAGATGGCCGTTATCGAATACGCCCGTAACATCTGCGGCATGGACAAAGCCAACAGTTCCGAATTTGATCTGACCACGAAATACCCGGTCATTGATCTGCTGCCCGAACAGCGAAGCGTGAAGGATAAAGGCGCTTCGATGCGGCTGGGCGCCTGGCCTTGCGTTTTAGAGGATCAATCATTCGCCTTCGACGCCTATGGGCAGAAAGAAATCTCTGAGCGGCATCGCCACCGCTATGAATTCAACAACGATTTCAAAAAGGCCCTGATGGAAAAAGGTCTTAAAATCACCGGCGCTTCGCCCGACAGCTCTCTGGCGGAAATCGTGGAAATCCCGGACCACCCGTGGTTTCTTGGCTGTCAGTTTCACCCGGAATTCAAATCGCGTCCGACCAAGCCCCATCCGCTCTTCAGCAAATTCATCGAAGCGGCATTGAAGAAAGTCAATCAATAAGTGCGCTGGAATCCACATTCGGGGAGTTGTCCATGAAAGAAAAAATATTTCTCCACCGCCTGTATCGGATCATGCCCATTCTGGTGATCGGCGTTGTCACTTATTTACTCGGGTCGGTCAACCTGCCCCCTCAAACTGCAATTGCATCGCCATTAGCGGAAGCCGAAGACGACCTGCAGCAAGGGCGCGGTCTTTTCTTTGAAAATGAATCGTGGACGGGAGACTTTGATCAAATGCTCGAAAACAGGAAAATCAGGGTTCTTCTGCCACACAGCCCAACACTTTACTTTAATGATAAGGGGCAGGAACGGGGCGTGACCGGTGATACGGTGCGTGATTTCGAACGATATTTAAATAAAAAATACGCTAAAAAACTGGGCCGCCGTCCGTTGACGATTTTTATCATTCCGTGCACACGCGACAGGCTGCTTGCGGATGTGGTCAGTGGCTCAGGCGATATCGCCGCCGGAGACATCACGGTTACTCCGGAGCGTCAAAAGACCGTAAAATTTGTCGCACCGGTGGAACTACCCGTCGAATCGGAAGTTCTGGTGACACGAACGACGTCGCCTGATGTTTCTGATATCAGCGATCTTTCCGGAAAAACCATTCATGTGCGTCAAACGACAAGCTACTATGAAAGCCTGACGGCTTTAAACGATCGTTTTAAGCAAGAAAATAAAAAGCCGGTTACGATCGTTCTCGTTCCCGACGCGCTGGAGGATGAAGATCTGATGGAGATGCTGAATGCGGGCATCTTTGAATACCTCATCATCGACGACTGGATCGCTAAAATATGGGCGGACGTTTTGCCGGACATCAGGATCCGCAAAGACATCGTGCTGCGCAGCGGCGCGGTGAACGGCTGGGCCGTCCGCAAAGACAGTCCGAAACTGGAAGCGGAAATCAGGGACTTCTGCAAGGGCTATCTTAACCGGCATGGCATCATTGCAAGCCGCCTGACACAATATCACAAGCGCATTGTCAAGATCAAAAACCCGACCAACACCCCCGAATGGAAACGCTTCGAGAAAACGATTGCGCTGTTCAAAAAATACGGAGGGCAATATGGGTTTGACCCGGTCATGCTGGCTGCACAGGGTTATCAGGAATCGGGGCTGAATCAAAACAAACGCAGCCGATCCGGCGCTATCGGCATTATGCAAATCATGCCGGGTACAGGAAAGTCGCTGAAAGTCGGCGACATTAAATTGATCGAGCCCAACATTCATGCCGGCGCAAAATACATGAACATGCTCATGACGGACTACTTTGCGGATGCCAAATTCAGCGAACAGGACCGTTCCCTTTTTGCCTTCGCCAGTTACAATGCAGGGCCGGGAAGAATTTCATCGTTGCGCAAAATCGCCGGGACGCGCGGACTGGATCCTAACCAGTGGTTCAACAACGTTGAACTGATTGCCGCTCAGAAAATCGGTTTCCAGACAACAACCTACGTTCGCAACATTTACAAATATTATGTGGCCTACAAACTGACCTTCAAAGTGCAGGATCAGAAGCGTAAAGTCCGCGATCAGCTTGCGGCTGATCAGGGCCAATAAGTATCATCATTCCGGAAAGCGTCTCCAGACAAACCACAGCGCAACGCCAGAAATCAATACGTTAAGGTGTATTAAAAGGAATGGTAATTTTATACACACCGCCTGTGAGTACGGTCTGCACGGGAAACGGCGCTTTTTCGTAAACTTTCAACATGGACTTGTTGTTTTCCAGCACGTCGGCCTTTAAACCGGCAATACCTTCTTCGCGGGCTGCACGAATTAAAAGGTCGAAAAGATAACTGGCGATGCCCATTCCCTGATAGTTTTCATCCACAATAAAGGCCGTATCAGCGAAAGAATCTCCCTGCGACCGCGCATACCTCGCCTCGCCAATCAGTTTTTCAACACCGGATTCATCAATCAGCGCTACAATCGACATGGTATAACGGTAATCCACGTTAACGTATTCCTGCATTTTTTTGTGAGGCATGGTCTTGATCGGAGTAAAGTAACGATAATAAACCGATTGATCGGAAAACCGGTAAAACAGCCGGCGCATTTCTTCTTCATCGGACGGCTTGATCGCCCGGAAGCGAACCATCAGGTTCTCTTTAAATTTATGCGAACAGGCAATTTTATCCGGATACAGATGGCCGGACTCGGCAAAGTATATTTGATCGGCGTAAATCATTTTAGCTTCTTTGGCTTGTCTGACCAGCTCCGCGCGGTCATCGGGATGCGCGATTTCAATGAGCGCCTGCGCTCGCTCCCGAAGTGTCTTGCCCATCAGGAAGGCCACCCCGTATTCCGTCGTCACAACATCCATGGATTCTCGATTGGTAAATTGAAAAGGATATTTATCCAGCGTCAGAAGGATATTGGGTTTTCCCTTGCGGTTGCGGCTGGGCAGGGCAAAAATGGTTCGGCCGTTTTTGGAAAGCGAAGCGCCCCAAAACAGTTCCTGAACGTTGCCGGGACCGGCGGTCACATTACCTTTGCCTGTATGCAACGCGATGTCACCTGTGAGATCGACTTTTCTGGCCGGGAAAATCGCAATCATGTTATCGTTCAGTCCGATGGTTCGCGGATCCATGACGATGTCCTGGGGCTGAAATTCCACGAGTGGGTTTAAATCCAGCCACGACATTAACTCCTTGCTGCCAATCACATAGGAGGCACAGGATTTCCCTCGGAAAATCCCTTTATGGCGATTGGTAACTGCCCCGGTCTTCACCAGATCCATCAGGGCGTCCGTAAAGAAAGGCGAGTGTACACCCAGATTTTTTTTCGTCGCCAGCGTTTTGGCCAGCGCTTCAAAAAGCGGCCCGATCCCATAAGAAATACAATTACCATTCTGGATGATTGAAGCGACATTGGCGCCAATTTTCAGATAAACTTCCTGAAGCGGCCATCGCCCGACATAATAAGGCGGTTCCGTCGCTTCGACCAGATAATGGAAATCATCCATATTCACCAGCGTATCGCCCATTGTCCGGGGGACTTGGCTGTTAATCTCACCGACAACGATTTTTGCCATTTCCATGGCCTGCCGCTCCACCGACGCACCCACCAGATAAGCATAACCGTTTTCATCGGGGGGCGTCACCTGAATAAAAGCGACATCAATATGGATAGCGCCGGTTTTGAACAGCCAGGGTATTCTTGAAAACCGGCTGGGAATCAGATCAACACGGCCGGCACTGATGGCATCGGAAGCGAGAAAGCCGGAAAAAAATGTTTTTAAACGAAATTTCCGGGCGTAGCGTTCATCAATGGCCACGGCATCGCCCAGGCTGACCAGCTGAATCAACTCCAGATCCTGTAAATTATATTGATCGGATTCCATCAGGTGCTTGACCAGCGTACGGGGTTCCGCCATGCCCGTTCCCAGAAAAATGCTCATGCCCGGATCAATTTTCTCCAGCATCTCCCCGGGGGAGACGATTTTTTGCTTCCACATAATTTCACACCCATCAATCGTCAACGCATTTTGACCCTGTGCCACGGTCGATTTTTTATTATTCCTGCCACCCTGAAGTTTTCTACTCAACTGCCGGCATAAATTTTTTACTTTGTTTTGAGACATGATACTTGCGCCTATGGGAGGGATCAATCGAATATTTCTTTATCCCGTCTGTACCAGTAATCGGGAAAAACCCGATACATCAGCCTGGAAAATGGGCCGATGTATTCATTTCTCCTTTTATCAAACTGGCAGGCATGAATAATCATATCTTTGATGGCATCTTTATGGCCACCCTTATTAAAGATCGTATTGGCACAGGAAAAAAGCGGGCTGTACATATTTTTCTTTTCCAGATATTTATGAACATTGCGTATGGTGTTCGGTCCTTCCGGCGTGCCGTCAATTTTACCCAGCACGCGTAGATTGGTTTCAATGGGATTGCCGGTGTATAACTCATAGAAATATTTTCCGTAGCGGTAATTTTTACTGGCTAGCGAAGAAACGGTTACATACATGTCGCCAACACCGGCCTGCGAGTGAAACGCTTGAAAACTGCCGCCCAGCACCCTTGTCAGCGAACGGATTTCCACACCGGAACGGGCAAAAATTGTACCGGGGATCGAATCGCCTAAATCCAGAGAATCGGTCAGGCCTTTGATATTGGCCACAATATTTTTCAACGCCCCGCAAGCCTCCACACCGATCTTGTCATAATTGTAATAAGCATTGATTTCTTTCCGGTTGCCCATCAGCAGGTAATCCCTGATGATATTAGCGGTGCGCCGGTTCCCCGCAAGAGTCAGGCACACCGGCTTGCCCAGTGCGATATCGACATCAAAAAAAGGGCCGCCGACGCAGGCGATCTGATACTTATTTCCGAGATTGTACAGGTGCTTATTGATGAGCTGCGAGGGTGTAATCAATTCAGTCGATATCGGATCGGAAATCAACCCCTTGATGGGTGAAATCAGGCAGGTGTCACCTGCTTTTTTATCGATCATCGGTTTGAGATAATTGAGCAATTCCGGCAGACGATTCATGGTGACGCATAAAAAGATGAAATCATTGTTCTCGACGATGTGCGCAAGGTCGTTGGTCGCATAAACTTTTGGTGAAAAACGAGGAACCTGATCCATACCGCCCGCATGCCGGGACAGATCGTCGGTTAAATGAATCGGGTTTAAGCGGTCCCGGTTAATGGCCTTACAGACATCCGAGTTGTGGTAATAAATGGCAACGCGCTTGTTATCACGTCCCAATT
>CAYVFA010000018.1:15697-24834 GCA_964450075.1 uncultured Smithella sp. | reverse complement strand
GCGCAAAACATCGGAGACCGCGTCTTTGTGTTCAACCAGAATGACTTTGATGGCGGCGCTTCTGCCGGTGAGTAATTGCCCCAGTTTATTACTGTCGATGTCCAGCTGGCAGCCCAGAATTCGGAGATGATGCTCGATGAGGGTCTGCTCGATATGTCGATAGAGACGCTCCACGCCGTCATTGGAAAAAAGCAGAAGGCGGGAGATGCGATCTTGCTGCGGCGATTTCGTTTTTTGCAGCAATTCGTCGATGCCTTTTTTTTCCGCAACCAGCTTGTCGAAAATATCATCAAACCCGAAACGGACGCGCCTTTGCATCCTGGCTCTCTTAATGGCATCAACAAGCGCTTTGCTGACGTTCAGCACCGGCACTATCATCCGCCCATCCGCTCCAAGCCTCGTTTGCCTTGCGGCAAGGACCTCGCGGATTTTTTCCGCGCTGCCATCCGCTTCCAACTGACGTGGAAAGTTCATGTCTTTTAAATTCATTTTAATAAATTGGCACGGATCAGACAGCCGCTTCTTCCTTGATTATTGATGTGGGTATATTTCTACATCTTCACAATAAGTCGCATAAAATGGCTTAATAATCAATTGCCACGACATCCTTTTATTGATTTGACATTCGCGGCCCTTCTCTTTATTCTTACGCAAACGATGCGCAACTGGAGGTTCGGGAACATGGATGAACGAAAAATAATGGAAGATGCCGTGGCGACCATGAGCCGCTATGTGCAGTTTGATACGACCAATCCGCCGGGCAATGAAATGCCAGCCGCGCAGTGGGTTCGCTATCAGCTGACAAGCCGCAAGATCACCTCCGATATTACCATCCATGAACCTGTTTCGGGACGGGGCCTGGTCGTCGCGCGTATCGCGGGCAGCGAGGCTTTAAAACCTTTGATGATCAATCACCACATGGATGTGGTTGCCGCCGATCCCTCTCAGTGGACGCATCCGCCGTTTAGCGGTATGGTGGCTGACGGCTTTGTCTGGGGGCGCGGCACGCTCGACACCAAGGGTCTGGGCGTCATGTTTATGCTGGCGCTGGAATCGCTTCTGAAAGAAGGCGTGAAATTCCGCCGGCCCCTTGTTTTTACAGCCGTGCCCGACGAAGAACCGGGAGGCGACAACGGCATGCGCTGGCTTGTGGAAAATCATCTGAAGGATATCGATCCCGAATGGGTGTGGGATGAAGGCAGCGGCGGGTTGAAAGATGTTTTTGGGAAAGGTGTCATGTTTGCTGTAGCGGTTGCGGAAAAACAGATTTATCGTTTTAAACTTATTGCGGAAGGCGAACCGGGACACGGCTCCATGCCCCACCGCAACTGTGCCAACATCACACTACTTGCGGCACTGACACGGATTATCGATAACCCGCGCACGCTGAAAGCCGGAAAGGCTTCGGCGGCCATGTTTGCGGGTCTGGCTGTCACCCAAAAGTTCCCGGCTTCGTTCCTGCTCAAACATCTGGATCATCCCATCGTTTTAAAGCTAGCGGGGTGCAAACTGGCTTCGGAAAAATTTACCAACGCTGTGCTGCGAGATACGGTCAGCGTTAATATTATTCAAGCCGGTTATCAGATCAATGTTATCCCGGAGCGCGCGGAAGCGCAGCTCGATTGCCGCCTGCTTCCCGAAACGGACGCACAAGAATTCCGGCGCTGGCTCGTCTCCCGCATTGCCGATGACCGGATTAAAATAGAAATGATCCAGACGTCACCGCCTTCGGGAATCGCACGCACGGATAATATTTTTTATCAGACTGTCACACAGGTCGTCAAAAAACATTCCCAAGGCGCCGGTACCTTCCCGCTCTTAATCGCCGGGGCGACTGACGGACGCTACTGGCGGGAACGCGGTTATCCGGCGTACGGCTTCACACCGATGATTTTAGAGCGCGCAGACATCAACCGCGTCCACGGCATTGACGAACGCATCTCCATCGATAATCTGCTGCTGGGAATAAAAATGACGAAGGACATTATCAAGACCCTTTGCGCGTAAGCGAAAAATGCCTTTCACTTTTTAACTTCACCTGTCAGAAATCCGGGTTGCGTATATTTAGGCATCGGGTAGGAATAAAATCCCTTCTTTGTTTTGGCCCCCAGTTCACCCCTGTTCACGTATTGTTTCAGGAAATCCGCATTCGCCTTGATCTGGTCAGCCTGAGCCCCCTGGACATGACGTGCCATGTAGTCCGTGACGTTCCACACGGTCTTCAACCCCATCTGGTCCATGATGCCGAAAGGCCCTATCGGCATGAGCGTCACACCCATCCATGCCCGGTCGATGTCCTCGATGCCGGCAACATCCGTGGTTGCCAGGGTCATCGCCGTGGTCAGAAGATTCGCAATCATGGCGTTGAAGACATATCCGTTGCTTTCCCGATGCAGCATGATGACAATCTGGCCGATGCTGACGGCAAAATCGTGTACCAGTTGCGTCACCGCCGGGTTTGTTCCCGGATGGGGCATGACATCCACCACATTGGTCATCCTTGCGTCATGGAAATGAAGCGCCACCAGTTTTTCCGGCCTTCCTGTGGACTCGGCAAATTGCGAAGGCATGAGAAGCGATGTATTGGTAGTAAAGATAGTCCGTTCCGGACAGAGTTCGTTGAATTGGGCAAAAACCTTCGATTTAATCTCCGGATTCTCGGGCACGGATTCGCTGATGATGTCAGCGTCTTTGGCCGCCGCTTGCGCGTCTGAAGTGGCGGTTATGCGGCCCATGACCGCTTGGAGCTGCTCGGCCTTCATTCTACCGGTGGGCACGAAAAATGACGCCCCGAGCTTTTCCATTCGCATCACGGAAGTCTTGAGGATGTCTTCCGAAATGTCATAGAGTGTAACGCTGTAGCCGTGCATCGCGCACACAAAGCCGATCTGCTGTCCCATGGTTCCTGCGCCCAGGATGAGCACCTTTTTAATGTCTTTCAGTTCCATATATTTTCCTTTCCTTATACAAGTTTGCCGTGCAGTGCCGACCGCCAATTTCTCTACCACATATTGATTTAGAGTTCAGCCATTTTATGAATCAGGCAGAGCGCAGGGCGTCCACAATTTTCAGGCGCGAGGCGCGCAGCGCGGGCAGCACCCCGCCGATCAATCCCATCACGAGCGCGAAAATCAGGGATTGCGAGATGATGCCGGGCGTCAGCGTGAATTTAAAAGCCAGTTCCGAAAACGTCTGAAAGTTGACCGTCGAGATCGTAATAAACTGCATGAATGAGGCGAAGAAAAGTCCGATGCAACCGCCGATGAAACCCAGGAGCAGCGATTCGGTCAGAAAGGCCAGCAGAATATTGCGCCTGCGGAAACCCAGGGCGCGCAGTGTGCCGATTTCCGCCGTGCGGCTGGCGACGGCGGAATACATGGTGATCATCGCGCCGATGATCGCGCCGATGGAAAAGATGACGGTCAGCGACGTGCCCAAAATCCGCAAAAATTTGGCCATTATCTCCGACTGATCCCGGTAATAACGGGTTTCGCGTTTCGCTTCCAGCGTCAGGCGCGGATCATTTTCAATCGCTTTTTTTGCAAGGTCAAAACTATCCGGATTCTGCAATTTGAAAATCAGCGAGGAATAAACCGGACGCCGGAAAGCCTGCATGACCTGATCAACATCGCCCCAGATTTCCGAACTGAAACCGGTGTTGCCCGCATCAAAAATGCCGACGACCGTCCAGGTGCGCATCCCCCAGGTCAATGTCTGCTGCAGGCCCACGCCCTGAAATCCTTTGGCGATGCTGTTGCCGACAATAACTTCCGATGAGCCCATCTTGAGCATCCGGCCCGCCACCAGTTTGACCTGCGGCCGAAGCGGCAGCGATTGGGCACCGATGCCCCGTACCACCACGTTGGAATGACTGGACGCCTGCTCGCTTCCTCTTTTTTTCAGGGCAATCAGCACGACCGATTCCCTGGCCATCAACGGTTCGCCTCTGCCTGCTGCGGCAATCTGCGGCAGCATTTCTACAACCGCAGCGGACTTGCGCTCGATGGTGCTCATGACTTCGGATTGCGAGGCTTTCCGGACGACCACCACATTACCGGGCAAACCGGTTTCCACGAGAGTTTTCTGGAGGCCTGCGGCCATCATCAACACGGCGGCAAATACAAAGACCACCAGCGCCATGCCGGCAACCGTCAAAGCCGTCGTCAGACGGCGTTTCCAGAGATTGTGGAAACTGTAGGAAAGAGGCACCGCCATCAGCCGATCCTCCTTAAGCCGTCGGCAATACGAATACGGATTGCGTGACGGGTGGGAATGATGGCCGCCAGAAACGCGATGAGCACCGCGGCGATAATATCCATATAAAGCGTTTGATTGGAAACCAGAAAGACCGGAAAAAACGTCGAGAGCTGCTGGCCGAAAGCCCGTGCCAGAGGGAAAGTCAGGACCATGCCGATCAGTGCGCCGGTAAACGTGAGCACCAGTGCTTCGCCGAAGATCAGGATCGTGATGTCCTGTGCGCCGAACCCCAGTGTTTTCATTATGGCGTAATCGCCGGTGCGCTCCCGGGTGGTCATGGCCATGGTATTGGCGACAACGGCCATGATGATAAAGATGACAACAAATGATACCATCTGAATGGCTGTGACGATGGCCTCGCTCATGGCGATAAAGCCGAGATTGAAAGCCTTTTCCGTTTCCGTTAAGGTTTCCGCCAGAGAATTTTTAAATGTTTTGTCGATCGTGAGCACCACATCCGGCGCAATATCAGGCCTCGTGACGCCGACCATGTAAAAACCCACTTGCTCCGCATAGCGGGGCCATGTCTTTTTTATCCCTTCATTGAGATACGCCCAGTGGAAGAAAAACTGGGTTTCATCAACCGTATTATCACGGCCCGTATAAATCGCCCGCAGAACAAAATCCCAGTTGCCCGGGTAGATCGTCCCTTTAAGCGTGATCGTGTCGCCTACTCGCCAGCCGTATTTGGCCGCCAGCTTTTTCCCCGCCACGGCGCCTTTGCGATCGGCCATAAAAGCTTTTTTCTGCTTTTCATCCAGAACAAATTCGGGATACAGAGCAAAATAGGTCAGGGGTTCCACGCAGAAATTCGGAAAGAAGTTTTTTTCATTGATATAAATGCCGCCAAACCAGTTGCCGTAGGATACCAGCTTGACGCCTTCCACCTGCCGGATTTTTTCCGTGTAGGAAATAGGCAGCGGAAAGATAATGGAAATGGCGTTGCGTGTGACGAGGCGCGAGGTGGACGCCGCTTCCACGCCTGCGTAAAACGAACTGACGACCGTGCGCAAAAGCCCGAACGCCAGAATGGCCACGGCAATGCCCAGAATCGTGAGCGAACTCCTGAGTTTGTTATGAAAGGCGTTTCTAAGTAGGATTTTGAGCAGCATCATCGTTGAGATACCCCTTGTCCAGGTGGCGCAGTACGGAGGCACGCGAAGCCGCTCGCGGATCGTGCGTAACCATGATGATCGTTTTACCCATCTCCTGATTGAGGCGCTCCATCATGGAAAGAATTTCTTCAGCTGAAGCCCTGTCCAGATCGCCCGTTGGTTCGTCGGCCACGAGAAGGGTCGGATCGGTCACGATGGCGCGGGCGATGGCCACCCGCTGCTGTTCGCCGCCGGACATTTCACCGGGGTAGTGATCCATACGATGACTTAGCCCCACCATGTTCAGGGCCATTTCAGCATGTTGATGCCTTTCTTTTTTGGACAGCGTGGTCAGATGCAGCGGCAGTTCGACATTTTCAACAGCCTTGAGTACGGGAATCAGATTGTAGAACTGAAAAATGAAACCGACGGAATTCGCGCGCCAGGCCGCAAGTTCGGTCTCCGAAAGCGCCGTGATATCGATATCGCCCACATGGATGGCGCCGGAATCGGCCTTGTCAATACCCGCGATCAGATTTAAAAGCGTAGTCTTGCCGGAGCCGGACGGTCCCATCAAGGCGAGAAATTCCCCTTCGGCAATGTTAAAGGTGATATCATAAAGCACAGGCACCACGAGAGACTCCCGGTGATAGCTCTTGAAAATGTTTTTAATTTCAACAATCGGTTTATTCTGTTCGGTCATGTTCTATTTTCTGCCATTCTCCGTTTTAGCCGTGAACTGTTTGTGCCCCGCAGGGGTATGAACCCCTGAACCGCTGAACCCCTGAACCCCTGAACCCCTGAACCTATTCCCCATATTTGTTCCTCACCGAATCCATCAGCAGACTCCCGATACTCCGCTGCTCCTGCCGTTCATATTTTTCACCCTTTAAATACAGGGCTTCGACTTTGATGGTATTTAATTTCTCCACGGGGGTCTGGAGGGGGTTTTTATCCAGTACGACAAAATCCGCAAGCTTGCCGTTGGTCAGCGTGCCCCTTGTCTTGTCGTCAAAAGAAAGCTTCGCGCACGATGACGTGTGCATGCGCAGAGCGTCCAGAACCGATACGGATTCATTTGCATTGGGATGATTGCAGGCGGCATAGATCCCGGCAACTGGATCGGGCAGCGTACAGGGCGCATCGGAACCACCCGCGAGGGTCAGGCCGGCACTCAGCATACTCTTGAGCGGAATCAGATTTTCCACACGTTGTCCCAGGATACGCTGAAGGTATTCCACCGGCTCCTGCGGCCAATACAAAAACGGCGTTTGCAGGGCGATGCAGAGGTTGAGCTTTGCCGCTCTGGCAATGGCTGCCTCATCCATCAAATCCGCATGGATGATCATGTGGCGATGATCGGTGCGGGGAAAATCAGCAAGCGCCGCCTCAAAGGCAACCAGCGCCTGATCAATGGCCGCATCGCCAATGGCGTGTATGGCAATCTGCAGGCCGGCGTGGTTGGCCTCCATGACAAAGTCGTTCACCTCGGCCTGCGGGTAAAAAAGCGTGCCCCGGTTAGCGTGGTTATTGGTGTAAGGGGCTTTGAGCGCTGCGTCTTCCGACCCGAAACAGCCGTCGAGCGCATTGGCAAAGCAACCGCCGATGCGGGACAACTTGCGGCGCTGAACTTTTTTGACATCCATGGTCTGGAAAAATATCTGAAACATCTGCGGCAAGCCCCGATTGGCGAAGCGCATGAAATCGACATCCAGATCGAGCGGGAACCCCACCCCTTCCGCCGTATGCACCAGAGCAATTCCCTTCCGGGCCAGATAGTCGCTTCCCGCAATCAGATTTTTGAAAAGCGCCGGAAGCGACACAGATGCCGTAATGCGGTTTACCGCCAGATAAAAAGCGTTCAAATAAAACCAGCCGCTGTCTTTATCAAAGCCCGGGTCGGAAAGAATAGCAGTCGGCATTTTAGCAATCAGGGCGGAATTGCCCACGGCGGCATGCCCGTCGTATTTGATGATCATCAGGGGATGATCTGTTATACGATCCAGGTCATGTCGGTCCGGAAGCTTTTTTTCGGAGACGGTGTGCGCCGAACAGCCGAAGCCGAGAATGACTTTTTCTTTTTTCCTCCGGTCGATATAGGCGCGAATGCGTTCACCCAGTTCGGCAAAGTCGCCCGCATCACGGCAGTCCAGACCGGAGTTGAAGTAAGCAAAGGAGCTGAAATGCATGTGCGTGTCGCCAAAGGCGGGAAGAACGCATCGATTTTGTAAATCCACCGATTCGCCCGACTTGAATTCTTCCGGCAACTGATCGCCCGAAAAAAGAATTTTCCCGTCCTTTTCCACCAGATATGTGAAGATACGGTTTTGATCTTCACAAGAAATAAAAGCGGCATTCTTAAACACGCGCATGGCAATCCCCTTTCTCGTATCTCGTCGCTCGTATCTTGTCGCTCGTGACGCGTTGTACGTCTTTTAACGAAATGCGAACGACGAGTGACGAACGACGTTCTTTTATCTCTCCGCCACTTTGATCTTTGAACCGTTTTTCAGACCTTCGGGTTTGAGCGCCACGCGGTCACCCGGTTTCAGGCCTGCCGTGACCTCCTGCATGTCTCCCAATTTTCCACTTAGCGAAACGATCGTCTCGCGCGCTTTGTTGTCCTGAATCAGATAAACAATATTTTTTTCTTTGACACGGACCAGCGCCGATTGATTAACGGCCAACCGGGGTTTGAGTTCCTCAGTCGTGAGTTCACGAGAAAGAAAAGACACCTTCGCGCTCATGTCCGGCAGCATCCGGCTATCTTTATCCAGAAACCGCACTTTTACCAGCACGGTCGCTTTGGCACGATCCACGGTCGGCACAATGGCATGCACCACACCACGGAAGCGTTTTTCGGAAAGGGCATCGAGCTGAATATTGCAGGGCTGGCCAACTTTAATGAGCGTAATACTGGTTTCGGATACATCAACTTCCACTTGCAGCGAATCCATATCGGCCAGTGTGACCACAGCGGCTTTGGACGTCGTCGATGCGCTAAGCGGGGTGACAATATCCCCCACATCGGCGTTCTTGGTCAGGACCACGCCGTCAAACGGCGCCCGGATCAAGGTATAATCGAGGCTTGCTTCGGCGCCTGACACAGCGGCCATTGCTGATTCCACGGCGGCTTCTGCTCCTTGCACGGCTTCCTGAGAACGACGATAGCGTGCGCGGACGGCGTCGTATTCCGATTGAGAAACATAGCCGTCACGAATCAGCTTCTGGTAGCGGCCATGCTCCTGCTGAAGATTATCCCGCTCCACCGTGGCCTGCCTGAGCATTGCCCTGGTGTTGGCCAGATTGGCCGTGGCCTGACCTTTCCCGGCGGTAACGTCAGCGTTTTCCATTTTTGCCAGAATTTGCCCTTTTTGCACCCGGCTGCCTTCTTCCACCAGAAGTGCCGTCAAACGCCCGGTCATTTTGGAGGCCACGGCCGCCTTGCGCTGGGCAACAATGTAACCGCTGGCATTCAACACGGATAAAGATTGAGCAGGATAAACCAAAGAAACAGTCGTCACATCCACCGTGGCTGTCTGAGCAATCACACCCAGCCGGTAAAGAACAGCGCCGATCAGCAGCAGGACAACCAGAGCGGCGATAATGATGGGCTTCTTTTTTCGGCCGCCTGCGACACTTTTTTTCACCGATTGATCGATTTTAAGTTTGCTCAAGTCTTCCTGCGGCATGTTTTTTCTCACTTTATGTTTTTTGAAATGACGGGATAAACCATAACAGAACTTTGCTTTTTTTGCCATACAGTTGAAAAACAGACAACCGGGC
>CAYVFA010000018.1:4384-15597 GCA_964450075.1 uncultured Smithella sp. | reverse complement strand
CCGTCCGGCATTGCTCTGGCGGTTGTTCTGCTCTGGGGATACCGGATGGGACCGGCAATTTTAATTGGCGCTTTTTTTGCCAATGTTCTTGCGCTGAAAGGCGCAGGCCTCACGCCGTCTTACGCTCTTGCGGCATCGCTTGCCACCGCCTGCGGCAACATGATGGAGGCACTGATCGGCGCCTGGTTCATCAAACGCTTTGCCGGAACGGAAACCCCCTTTAATACGATTAGAGAACTTTTAGTTTTTATTATTTTTGGAGGCCTGCTGGCCACCCTGGTCAGTCCTACCATCGGGGTCGCAAGCTATTGTCTGGCTACCGGGCAATGGATCGTAGCCACTCAAATGTGGTTGACCTGGTGGCTGGGCGATGCAACCGGCATATTGATCGTTTCCCCGCTGGTCATCATGCTGACCAAAAAGGCGCCGCAAACGTTTAGCGGGGCGCAGATCATCGAACTGGTCATGGTCTTTCTCGTTTTGACCCTATCGACAGGGGTGATCTTCGGGTACAATTATCAGTACGATTATCTGATCATACCGCCCCTGGTGTGGATTGCACTGCGATTCGGGCGGTTGTATTCAGCAACGGCCGTCATCCTGGTTTCAGGAATGGCCATTTTCTGTAAAATCGTCGGCATCGATCCTGCCACTGATCCTCTGTCGCAGAAATCACTCCTTTATTTTCAGACCTACATCGGCGTCATCTCCAGCATCACGCTTTTTTTATCCGTGCTGACATACAACCGTAACGTCGCCGAGCGCGATCTGAAAAATTACAAAGACCATCTCGAAGAAATCGTTAAAGAAAGAAGCGCTTCACTGGTAGGCGCGAACGATCAGTTGGTCCGGCAGATCCAAGAGCGGGAGCAAACCCGAACGGCCCTGTTGCAAAGCGAAAAAAAGTACCGCGACCTCGTCGAAAGCGCCAACAGTGTCATTTTGAGATGGAGACCCGACGGATCCATTACTTTCTTCAATGCCTACGCTCAAAAATTTTTCGGCTACACTGAGTCGGAAATCATCGGCCGGAATATACTGGCAACCATTGTTCCGGAATTGGAATCATCGGGACGAGACCTTGCCTGGCTCATAGATGACATCATCAGCAACCCCGAAGCGCATGCCTTTAATGAAAATGAAAATATCAGAAAAAACGGTGAAAAGGTCTGGATGGCCTGGACCAACAAACCGATCTTCGATGAATCGGGAACCCTGATGGAAATCCTGTCCGTCGGCAATGATATAACAAAACGCAAGAGCATCGAGGCGTCTTTAAGAAAAACGCTGGAGGAACTGGGCATCGCCAAAGAACGGGCTGAAGCCGCTGATCACATCAAGTCGGCGTTTCTGGCGGCGATGTCCCATGAGCTCCGCACACCGCTGAATTCAATCATCGGCTTTACCGGCATCATGTTGCAGGGTTTCGCGGGCCCCCTTAACGACGAGCAGAAAAAACAGCTGGGGATGGTGCAGGGCAGCTCACAGCATCTTTTGTCGCTCATCAATGATGTTCTTGATATATCCAAGATTGAGGCCGGTCAGTTTAAAGTGTATGCCGAGCCTTTCGACCTGCGCGCCACGATTGAAAAAGCCACAGCCACGGTGGCGCCGTCGGCAAGGAAAAAAGGCCTTGCCCTGAACGTCAACATCAGCCCCGATATAAATGAAGCCACAGGCGATCAGCGTCGCGTGGAGCAGGTTTTGCTCAACCTGCTTTCCAATGCCGTCAAGTTCACGGAGCAGGGCACTGTCACATTATCCGCAGCGGTCATCACGGACGATCGGCCAGCCTTCGCGGACCGGACATCAAATTCACTGCCCGCCGTGCAAATCATTGTCGCCGATACCGGAATCGGCATCAATCCCGAGGATCTGCAGGAACTCTTTCAACCGTTCAAACAACTGGATACAGGGATCGCGCGCAAGAATGAAGGAACCGGTTTGGGTCTTGCTATCTGCCGACGCCTGGCCGATTTAATGGGCGGTGAAATAAGCGCGGCAAGCGACAGGGAAAGGGGCAGCACCTTTACCTTCACCCTGCCCCTGAAATGATTCGATCGACGTTGTACTAGATACGAGATACGAGATACGATCAACGAGATGCGAGGTTTTAAATGATTTACCTTGATTTGATTCTAAATCTGGCGCTGCTGGTGGCCTTGAGCGTCATTTCCGGGTTCATCGACAAGCGCTGGCCTCGAAATACCCGGATGGGCGTCCTGTTTCAAGGGGTTTTGTTCGGCTCTGTGGCCGTACTCGGCATGCTGAGGCCGCTCAATATGGGGCAGGGGCTGATCTTCGACGGCCGTTCGGTTCTGCTCAGCCTTTGCGCCCTGTTTTTCGGCCCCTGGACAACCATGGTCTCCTGCGCCATCGTTCTGGCCTGCCGTGTTGCGCTGGGCGGCATCGGCACAACCATGGGGGTTCTGGTTATTCTGTCATCATCCCTCATCGGCCTTGCCGCCTACTATCGCTTTAAACCCTTTGTTTCACCGCCTTCGATCCTTCGCCTCTACGGCATGGGACTGGCCGTCCATGCCGTGATGGTGGCCCTGATGTTCACGCTGCCCGAGAGCGTGAGCCTGGCAACATTCAAACGCCTCGGTCTCCCCATTCTCCTGCTGTATCCGCTGGCAACGATTCTGGCCGGTTCCATTCTTTCGGATCACCTCTCCACGGCGCAAGCCGCAGCCGTACTGAGCGAAAGCAAGGAGCGCTACCGGCTTTTATTCGATTTCAGTCTCGACGCTGTTTTGATGATGTCACCCGACGGGGAAATTATTACCGCCAATCCCGCCGCCTGCCGCATTTTCGGCAGGCGTGAGGAGGAAATCAAAGCCGGAGGACGCATGGGCATTTTGGACGCCAGCGATCCGCGACTGGCCGCGGCAATAGAGGAACGGACCCGGACCGGTCAATTCACCGGTGAACTGACATTTCTGCGCAAAGACGGGTCAACATTTCCGGGGGAAGTATCCATCGCGCAGTTTCAGGATCGCGAACATCAAGATCGCATCAGCATGATCATTCGCGACATCACGGAACGAAAGAGAGACGAAGCCGCGCTTGCAGAAGCGGAACTTAAGTTCAGGATGATCTTTGATTCCGCATCCGATGGTATTATTGTCGTTCGAATTGACGACCGGAAATTCGCCATGGCCAACCGGAAATTAGGCGATATGCTGGGTTATACGACGGAAGAACTTTTGAAACTGGGGGTCTCTGATATTCATCCCGTAGAATCCCTTCCGCAGATCTTCCATCATCTCGAAATGCTGCGAAAAAGAGAGATATTGACCGCTCTTAATATTCCTGTCCTGAAAAAAGACAAGACGATATTTTTCGCGGATATCAGCTCTTCCCCGATTACAGTTGACGGGAAAGAATGTCTCGTGGGTTTGTTCAGAGACATTACCGAGCGGAAACTCGCGGAGGAGCAAATCAGCAGAATCAACGCGGAACTGGAGCAGAAGGTTCAGGAACGAACGACTGAGCTGAAACAAACCATCGCAAAACTCGAGGAAACCAATAAGGTCTTTGTCGGCCGGGAACTGAAAATGGCCGAACTTAAAAAGCGAATTGCGGAGTTGGAGAAGAAAGATTACAATGGTTAAAAGGACGTGATTACAACAATGAAAGACAAGATGACGGCGATGACCAAATCGTTGTAATCGTTTTTCATGAATCGCTGTCATCATCCCCGAAGGAGAAGGACCCATGAAAAAAAGAATTCTGATTGTGGATGACCGAGAGGAAAACCGCTACCTCCTGCAAGCCCTGCTGCAGGGTAACGGCTACGAGATTGTCACCGCTATTCATGGCGCGGACGCGCTGGAAAAGGCCAGGCAAAATCTACCGGACCTGATCATCGCCGACATTCTGATGCCGGTCATGGATGGATTTGTCCTGTGCCGTGAATGGATGAAGGATGAACGCCTGAAGGCAATTCCCTTTATCTTCTATACCGCCACTTACACCGACGAACGGGACCGGGAGTTTGCGCTCGGCCTCGGCGCCCGGCAGTTTATCGTCAAGCCGGCGGAGCCGGATGCTTTCCTTGCGGCCGTCCGGGAAACCTTGCGGCTGGTAGAAAGTTCTTCCGCCACCCCACCCGATATTCCCACTGAGGGGCACGAAGAAGAATCCGTTTTTCTGAAGCAATACAATGAAGTGCTGGTTCGCAAGCTGGAAGCCAAGATGGAAGAGCTGGAAAAAACCAACAGCGATCTTGTGCGGGACATCGCCCTGCGCAAAGCAGCCGAAGAAAACACACGGCAACTCAACGAACAACTGGAGAAAAAAGTTGCCGAAAGAACCGCCGAACTGAAAGATGCCGTCACCCGTCTGGAATCCCTGAATCGCGTCTTTGTCGGTCGGGAAATGAAGATGACGGAGCTGAAAGCAAGAATTAAGGAACTGGAAGAAACAAAAGACGTATCTCGTCGTCCGTGAAGCGTATCTCGTAAAAAACGAACAACGCTCGCATCATCCCGCGGGGGGGCAAACGCTACCACCCTGCGGGTGGCAGGCGAGATACGAGATACGAGATACGAGATACGAACGACGAGACCCTAGGGAGTGTTACGATGCTGCTGGACATGCGGACCATTATTTTTAGTTGTATGCTTGTTGATATCGCCTGCCTTTGCGTTGCCATCTCGTTTTGGTGGCAGAACCGCCTGCGCTATCAGGGGACGATTTACTGGGCCTTGAATTTTCTTTGTCAGACGCTTTCGGTTATTTTGCTTTTTTTACGAGGCCACATTCCTGACTGGGCGTCCATGGTCCTTGCCACCAATTTGATTCTGATGGGAATGCTTTTAGGATATATGGGACTTTTAGCGTTTGTCGGCAAAAAGCGTTCTCAGATTCATAATTATGTCATTCTGGTTTTACTGACCTTTGTCCATGCTTATTTCAGCTATGTGGACCCGGATCTCAACGCAAGAATTGTCAATTTCTCGACCGGTTTCCTGATCCTCAGTTTTCAGTGCGCCTGGCTGATGCTTTATCGCGTGCCCGCCAATATGCGGACATTGACACGACATGTCGGCATGGTTTTTGTTTTTTTCTGTCTGGTCAGTATCGTCCGCATGGTTGGCGTTTTTTTCAGCTGGCAATACCAGATCAATCTTTTTCATTTTGGATCATCCATTGCGTTGCCTATAGTGATTTATCATATCCTTTTTATTTTGCTGACTTTTGTTCTGGTTTTGATGTTCAATAACCGACTGCTTCAGGACGTCGCGATACAGGAAGAAAAATTTTCCCGGGCATTTCATTCATCCCCGACTGCCATCAATCTGACGCGTTTGAAAGACGGCGTGATTGTGGAAGCCAATAACGGCTTCTTGAATATGTTGGGTTATCAGCTTACGGATGTCATCGGGAAACCCGTAATGGATTTACATTTATGGGAAAAAGATGAAAACCGCCAACTGCTTGCTGAAGAGCTATTACGCAATGGCTTCGTCCATGATCGGGAGTTTCAGTTCCAGGTCAAATCTGGGGATATAATCACAGGACTTTTTTCGGCGGAGATGATCACCATCAACAATGAAAAATACGTTTTGTCCAGCATGAATGACATCACTGCGCGCAAGAAAATGGAAGAAGCGCTCAAGGAAAGCAAAGCCTACCTGGAAATCCTGAATAATGCGCTGGCCGATGCGATATTCGTCGTCAAATTCCCGGAACGGGTCATAGAATATTTAAATGAAACCGCCATTAATATGTTTGGATATGCCAAAGAAGAAGTTCTTGGAAAGAGCAGCCTCATGTTTTACCCAAATCAGGAGGAATATCTCCGCAACGCCGGCTTCTTGCAGGAAGCCATTTTGGGCAACAAGAAGCTGGCCCGTTCTGAAACGATTTTAAAGCGAAAAAATGGCGAGACTTTTACCGCGTCTTTTACGGCATCCTTTCTTAAGGAAAACGAAATCGCCACAAAATTTATCGTCATCGTTCAGGATATTACCGAGCAGAAGCGTCATCATGACATCATCCTGCAGCTCAACGCGGAGCTGGAACAGCGGGTGGCAGAGCGGACCCGGGAACTGAGTAACACCCAGACAGCGCTTTTGAATCTGGTGGATGATCTGAATAAGAGCACAAAAGATATTACATCGGCCAACCAGTCCCTGGAAGCCGTCAATAAAGAACTGGCTGCCTTCAGTTATTCCGTCTCCCACGACTTGAGGGCGCCGCTTCGCAGCATCGACGGGTTCAGTGAAGCCTTGATGGAGGATTACGGAGACCAGCTTGATGGTGAGGCAAAAAATTATCTGGAAAGAATCCGGCGGGCGACTCAAAACATGAGCCATTTGATCGACGACCTGCTCAGCCTCTCGCGCGTGATGAAATCCGATTTTTACCGCCAGGAATTTGATTTAAGCGCCATGACCCGAGAAATTTCCGGCGAAATTCAGCAGCGAAATAGGCTGAATGATCTGGTGCTGGATATTCAAGACGGCATCGTCGTCAAAGCGGATCAGCGCCTGCTGGGCGTCGTCATGACCAATCTGCTGGATAACGCCTGGAAATTCACGAGTAAAAGCGAACATCCGCATATTACATTCGGTGCTGACGTCTCAAACGGTGAAACCGTGTTTTTTGTCCGGGATAACGGAGCGGGCTTCAACATGGAATATGTCGGCAAGATCTTCAACGCCTTTCAGCGTCTTCACAAAATGGAGGAGTTTTCGGGAACGGGGATCGGTCTCGCGACCGTCCAGCGAATCATTCACCGCCACGGCGGTCGGATCTGGGCTTTCGGCGAACCGGGAAAAGGGGCCACGTTCTTTTTCACGCTGGGTGGGTGAAGCAGCGTGGCTCGTCGTTCGTATCTCGTATCTCGTATCTCGCATCTCGTAGCTCGTAAAAGACAAAACACGAGACACGAATCACGAGATACGAACGACGAGATACGAGATACGAACGACGAGATACGAGATACGAAAAAAGGAGTTTTGATGGAAGAAAAAAGCAAGATAAAAAGCTTTCGGGATCTGGATGTTTGGAAACTGGGCATGGAAATTGTTACCGAAGTATATGAGTTGACAAAATCACTCCCCAAGGAAGAAGCTTATGGGTTGGTTAGTCAAATGAGAAGGGCGGCAATCTCCATTGCCTCCAATATTGCCGAGGGGTTCAATCGATACCATAATAAAGAGTACAAACAGTTTTTATACATAGCACTGGGATCATGCGCCGAGCTGGAAACTCAAGTTGAAGTTTGCAGACTTCTCGCTTATATTGATCAGGAAACCAGAGATAAATTAATTGATCAATTCGATCATGAAGGAAGAATGATAAACAATCTGATCAAATGTCTTAAAATATGAAACACAGCTCGTAGATCGTGACTCGTAGCTAGTCAAAGACGAGTCACGAGATGCGAACGACGAGATGCGAGATACGAATCACGAGATACGAGGAACGAACTATGTTGATCCCCCTGCGAGTTTTGATGGTTGAAGATTCGGAAGATGATGCTCTGCTCCTGATCCGGACGCTGAGGAAAAACGGCTACGAACCGACCCATGAACAAGTGCAAACATCGGAGGACATGACCCTGGCCCTGACGCAGCAACCCTGGGATATCATACTGTGCGATTTTCATTTGCCGGGCTTCAGCGGCATTGACGCCATAGCGCTCGTAAAGAAAATGAACCTCGATATTCCCATCATTGTTGTGTCCGGCGCCATTGGCGAGGAAATGGCCATGGATTGTATTCATCGCGGTGCCTCCGACTATATCATGAAGGGCAATCTGACGCGTCTTGGTCTTGCGGTCAAGCGGGAGCTGCAGGAAAAGGAAATGCGCGTCAGCCATAAGCAGAACGAAGAGTCCCTGCGCCAGAGCGAGGAAAAATACCGGACCATTCTGGAAAGCATTGGAGACGGGTATTACGAAGTGGACCTTGCCGGCAACTTTACTTTTTTCAACAATGCCGCATGCCAGATATGGGGTTACCCCAGAGAAGAAATGATGGGCATGAACAGCCGGGTCTATACGGAAGAAGCAACAAACAAAAAATTGTATCAGACGCATAACATCGTTTACCGCACAGGAGAGCCGGGCCGCTTATTCGACTATGAAATTATACAAAAAGACGGGAGCAGGAAGATTCTTCAGTCATCTTTCACGCTGCTGAAGGATCAAGACGGCAAAGCCATCGGCTTCCGGGGCATCGCGCGCGACATCACAGAGCTTAAAAAAATGGAAATGGAGCGGCAGAAAACGCTGGTTCAGCTGCGGCAATCACTGGAGTCAACCATTCATGCCATGGCCGTAACCGTGGAATCCCGAGATCCCTATACGGCAGGTCATCAGAGACGAGTGGCCGATCTTGCCTATGCGATCGCCCTGGAGATGAATCTGGATGAAAACCGGCTTACCGGCCTGCGCATGGCCAGCACCATTCATGATTTGGGGAAAATATCCATTCCTTCCGAAATTCTCACCAAGCCGACGAAACTCTCGAAGATAGAATTTGAAATCGTTAAAACGCATGCCCAGGCCGGGTATGATATTCTAAAAGATATCGTTTTCCCCTGGCCGATCGCCCGGATCGTGGGTGAACATCATGAACGAATTGATGGATCCGGTTATCCTAATGGTTTAAAAGAGAAGGACATCCTGCTGGAATCGAAAATATTGACTGTTGCCGATGTTGTAGAGGCCATGGCATCCCATCGCCCCTACCGTGCGGCCCTCGGCGTTGAGCAGGCATTGGCTGAAATCATTAAGAACAAAAACATTCTCTATGATGGCGATATCGTGGATATCTGCCTTCAGTTGTTTCAAGAAAAGCGATTCAGTTTTACCTCGTGAAGCGTATCTCGTCGTTCGTATCTCGTAAAAGACGAGACACGCAATACGAGATACGAGATACGAGATACGAAATACGAGATACGAAATACGAAATACGTGGTTGGCTATGTTGATCCCCCTTCGAGTATCTTTAGCCTTCGCCTTTACTGCCTTGACAATGATTGAATAGATCGTTAAGATATTAACCGTAATTGCCGATAGCACAATAGCGCATGAGGAGAATATTTATGGATATACAGCCTGATAAAAAGCAGGTTCAGGAATGGTCAGACTGGCAAAAACAACTGACTGAATATTGGGTGGATTCACTACAACGATCCATCATTTTTACGGATATTCTCCGCAAAAGAGGCAACAATTACATCAAACACATTCGCAGCGGCCAGCCGCCGGTGCTGACGTTTAACTATGAGATGATCCTCAATGCCAAGAATTTCAAGCATCCCGCCAACTATGCCCTGGTCAGAATTTCCGACCGCCGCAGAACGGATGCAGCACCCAACCACGCTGAACGCCGCCAAAGAATCAAGGACCGCCTGGAAAAACCTAAAAGGCCGATTGTAATCATTGATCCGCGCGCCGGTCACGGCCCGGGCATCGGCGGCTCCAAGCGCGATTCGGAAATCGGCATGGCTTTGGAGCATGGCCATCCGGTTTATTTTATTCTGTTTTACACCGACCCCATCCCCGGCCAGACCCTCCCGGATGTCATAGAAGCCATAGAAATATTCATTGAGAAGGTTGTCGAACTTCATCGCTATGCCGACGCACCGGCCGTTATGGGCAACTGTCAGGCAGGCTGGGCGGCAGCGCTGGCCTACGCAGACAAGCCCGGCATCGGGGGGCCCCTCGTACTCAATGGCGCGCCTCTATCTTACTGGAGCGGTGTTTCAGGCGTCAATCCCATGCGCTACAAGGGAGGCCTTCTGGGCGGCGTGTGGGTCAATTCCGTTTTAAGCGATCTGGGTAACGGCGTTTTTGACGGCGCCAATCTGGTGCTGAACATGGAACTGCTGAATCCGGCCAATACGATTTGGGCCAAGCAGTATAATGTTTATTCTCAGGTGGACACGGAAGAAGAGCGCTACCTTAACTTTGAAAAATGGTGGGGCGGTTTCTTCATGATGAACACCGACGAAATCCACTACATCGTCAACAACCTCTTCGTCGGCAACAAACTCGAACGCGGCAAGCTTGAGCTGCGCGAAGGACAAAAACTCAGTCTGAAAAACATTGACAGCCCGATTCTCGTGTTCGCATCAATGGGCGATAATATTACCCCGGCCCAGCAGGCGCTCAACTGGATTCCGCGCGTTTACAACTCCGTGGAAGATATCAAAAGGCACGGGCAGGTCATTGTTTACATCGTTCACAAGGACATCGGCCATCTGGGGATTTTTGTTGCAGGTTCCGTCGCCAAAAAGGAACACAATCAGATCATCAGCAACTTTGACATGATTGATTTTCTGCCGCCCGGTCTCTACGAGATGGTCATCGATGGCGACATCAAGAGCGGAAAATTTAAAACGGATTTTGTGCCGCGCACCTTTAACGACATCGCTGCTTATGATGACGGAACAGCCGATGAAACGGATTTCAGCGTGGTCGCCAAAGTATCCGACGCCAACGACAACCTGTATCAATTGGCGGTGCGTCCCTGGGTAAAGCTCTGGTCCACGGAACTGGGCGCGGAAATCATCCGTTATTTGCATCCGCTGCGCACCCAGAGGTATCTGTTTGCCGACATCAACCCCCTGATGCGGCCCCTGAAAAATATCGCGTCCATTACCCGGCAGAACCGCAAGCCCGCCGCGGCGGACAACCCGTTTACGGCCATAGAAAAGGAATTTGCCGCCTACATCGACAGCGTTCTGGATATTTACCGCGATTATCGTGATCTGAATCAGGAGAAATTATTTAAACAGATATACAGCAGTGAATGGCTCAGACGCCTCTTCCCGCCCGCTGAGGCCGAAGCCTCCACGGAGGAACAAGAGGAGCGCGCCGATTATGATAAGCGCATTCAAGCGATGGAGCAAGGAGGCATCGCTGAAGGGTTTATCCGGATCTATATGACGGCAGCCAGCATCACCCGGGGCATTAAAAGACAGCATTATGAAATTGGCACGGAGTTCGCCGTAACACATAAGGTATTAAGCAAATTGCGCCCCTCACGGTTTAAAAAAATCATGCAGGAGCAGACCGCCATCCTTCAAGCGGATGAGGAGAAGGCGCTCAATGCCCTGTCGGTCCTGATTAAAGACAAGGACGACCGCATGGAAGCCTTAAGCATCGCCCGCAGGCTGTTTCTGGCGGATGGCGCATACAACGACGCCGAAAAGATCATGCTCGAAAAGATCAAAAAAGGACTGAA
>CAYVFA010000018.1:0-4284 GCA_964450075.1 uncultured Smithella sp. | reverse complement strand
ATCTCATCAACACCCAAAGTATTTGTGATTTGATCGCCTGTAACGGGAGCGTTCTGCCCTGTTCCCACCCAGGAAGAAACAACCTCGCCTAATCCGCCTTTTTCAAATTTGCTGATGAGGCCGGGAAGTCCGCCGATCTCCGGCTTATTAAGCATACCCATGACTTGCTCTAAAAGGCCGCTTTGCGCTGAACCCTCCGGCGCTTGATTGCCCAACATGGATACGACTGAATCCAGTAACCCCATAATTTCCTCCCTTACCGTTAAGTCTAAAATGTTTATGGACAACTTTCCTTCTCTTGGATGACCCCATTGACAAAGGCTGTCATCCTCAAGTCTTCTTCAGATCCGCAGTGCAGTGCCCGCAACGCGTGGCCTTAAGGGGAATGCTCATCAGACAGTATGGGCAATCTTGTGTCGTAGGAGCCTCTTCCTGCTTTTTATGAAGCTTGTTGACGCTGCGAATCAAAACAAAAATAGCCGAGGCGACAATGAGAAATGAAATGATCGTATTAATAAAAACACCGATATTCATGGTCACCGCGCCCGCCTGTTTGGCCGCAGCCAGAGAAGCGTATGGAGCAGCAGCATTTGCCCCATCCTTCAGAACAATAAACAAATTGGAAAAATCGACGTTGCCCAGGAGAAGGCCGATGGGCGGCATGATCACATCCGCCACCAGTGACGTGATGATGGTTCCGAAGGCTGCGCCGATGATGATACCAACGGCCATGTCCAATACGTTTCCTCTTAAAATAAATTTCTTAAATTCTTCTACCATGCGTTCCCCCTTTTCTTTTAAGTTTTGGCGCTTGTTTGTAACTTATGTTCGTGATTCTAACACAGGTTAAGTTAAACTTCAGCCACTTTGATGATGACACAATATTTATTTTATTTATTGGAAAATAAATTAAAATATGGTTGTTAAATTTTTGATTAAATATTAAACATAAAAAAGGAGATAGGCTTATGGTGGAAATAGTCGCTTTTTCCAAAGAAGGTCATATCGGCATCCTTGCGGTTAACAATCCTCCGGTCAACGCCCTGTCACAGGCTGTGCGCGCCGGCATCCAATGCGGGATTGAAAAAGGCATCGCGGACAAAGACATAGACGTTATGCTCCTCATCTGCGAAGGCCGAACCTTTATCGCCGGCGCGGATATCCGAGAGTTCGGCAAGCCGCCCCTTGAACCCTTTCTGCCCGACCTCTGCCAGTTTATTGAAGATTCTCCCAAACCGGTCGTTGCGGCGATTCACGGCACGGCATTGGGTGGCGGTCTGGAAATACCCCTTAGCTGCCATTTCCGTATAGCGGTTGCATCCGCGAAGGTCGGTCTTCCGGAAGTTAAGCTCGGCCTTCTTCCGGGTGCGGGGGGAACACAGAGACTGCCCCGCGTGGCGGGCGTTCAGAATGCCCTCGAAATGATCACCTCCGGAACACCCGTTCCCGCGGCCAGGGCCAAAGCCATAGGCATTCTCGATGAAGTCGTCGAAGGCGATCTGAAAGCAGCGGCACTGGCCTTCGCCCACAAAGTCGTTTCTGACAAACTTCCCATCCGGAGAGTCAGCGAGCTTCAGGCCAAAGTCGAAACACCCGCGGTCTTTGAAGATTTTGCCAAAAGCATTTCCCGCAAGTCACGCGGCTTCCTCGCCCCCTTCAAATGCATCGAGTCTGTTAAAAACGCGACGGAGGTTCCCTTTGCCGAAGGCATGAAGCGTGAACGCGCCATATTTCTGGAATTGCAGGCATCCGACCAGTCCAAGGCTCAGCGCCACGTCTTTTTTGCCGAGCGCGAGGTCGTTCGCATTCCCGGTCTGCCTTCTAACCAGCCGACCCGCGAGATTAAATCCGCGGGCATTCTGGGTGCGGGCACGATGGGCGGCGGCATCGCCATGTGCTTTGCCAATGCCGGTATTCCTGTCGTCCTGTTGGATGTCCAGCAGGAATTCATTGACAAAGGCATGGCCGTCATCAAAAAGAATTACACCCATACGGTCGCCAAAGGCAGACTCCAACAGGAGGCCATGGACCGCCGCCTGTCTCTCATCAAACCGACACTGGCCTATGAAGATTTGCGGGATGTCGATCTGGTTATCGAAGCGGTCTTTGAAGATATGGCCATTAAGAAGGAAGTCTTCATCAGGCTGGACGCCATCTGCAAACCAGGTGCGATTCTTGCCTCCAATACCTCCTATTTAAATATTGACGCCATCGCGGCAATCACGAAACGGCCGCAGGACGTCATGGGCATGCATTTTTTCAGCCCGGCCAATGTCATGCGGCTTCTGGAAAACGTCCGTGGCGCGAAAACATCGCCCGAAGTTTATGCCACGGCCATGAAAGTGGGAAAAACCATCGGCAAAGTTCCGGTGCTGGTCGGCGTCTGCGACGGATTTGTCGGCAACCGGATGCTCGCCAAGCGCACCCGCGAATGCGGCTTCATGCTGGAAGAAGGCGCGCTGCCCTGGCAGATTGACCAAGTCATTTATAATTTCGGTTTCCCGATGGGAACCTACGCCATGGGCGACATGGCGGGACTGGATGTCGGCTGGCGCAACCGTAAGGCCAATTTCGATTCGCTCACCCCGCGGGAGCAGGCAAATACCATTCTCGACAAGATTTGCGAAATGGGACGTTTCGGCCAGAAAACCGGTTCGGGTTTCTACAAATACGACGAAAAGCGCAACGCGACACCCGATCCCCTGATTGAAGAACTGATTATCAAGCATTCTCAGGGAATCGGCATGACCCGCCGCGTTATTGACGAGAAGGAAATTATCGAGCGCACAATTTACGCCATGATTAATGAAGGCGCGAAGATCCTGGAAGAAGGCATCGCCGCGCGGCCCCTCGACATTGACGTCGTCTGGCTCTATGGTTACGGCTTCCCGATTTATCGGGGCGGCCCGATGTTTTATGCCGACACGATCGGCCTGAAGAAAGTGTATGACGCGATTCTGAAATACAAGGATCAGGTCGGCGCTGAATACTGGACACCTGCACCGCTTCTCGAAAAGCTGGCCAAAGAGGGAAAGGGATTCTACTCGAAATAAAAAAACATAGAATCATGGGGAGGACAAAAATGAGCAACCTGAAATTTTCGGAAATCTACACGCAGTCCATCAACCAGCCCGACGTTTTCTGGGGTAAAGCAGCCGAAGCTATCTCGTGGACGAAGCGATGGGATAAAGTTCTGGACGACAGCAGCAAACCCTTCTATCGATGGTTTGCAGGCGGTGAACTCAATACCTGCTACAATGCTCTGGATTACCAGGTGGAATCAGGCAGAAAAGATCAAGTCGCCATTATTTACGACAGTCCCGTGACCGATACGATCAGAAAAATTACTTACAGCGAACTTCTGGATAACGTTTCGAAATTTGCCGGCGCTCTGGTTGGCCTGGGCGTCACAAAAGGCGACACGGTCATTATCTACATGCCGATGATTCCGGAGGCCGTGGTGGCGATGCTGGCCTGCGCGCGCATCGGCGCTGTGCATTCCGTGGTTTTCGGCGGATTTGCCCCCAATGAACTGGCCATCCGCATTGACGACGCCCTGCCCAAAGTGATGATTTCCGCTTCCTGCGGCATTGAAGGGAAAAAGATACTGGCCTACAAACCACTCCTGGATGAAGCCATTAAAATTGCCGCCCACAAACCGCAAAAATGCATCATCTACCAGCGCCCGCAGGTGCAGGCCGAATTGACGGCTGGCCGCGACCTGGACTGGGAAGAGTTGACCAAAGGCGCAAAAGCTTTTCCCTGTGTGCCGGTTTTGGCAACGGATCCGCTCTATATTCTTTACACCTCGGGCACTACGGGCAAACCCAAAGGCGTCATGCGCGACAACGGCGGACATGCCGTGGCCCTGAAATGGTCCATGCAACACATCTATGATGTCCAGCCCGGAGAAGTTTTCTGGGCGGCATCGGACGTCGGCTGGGTGGTCGGACATTCTTACATTGTTTACGCGCCACTGCTTTACGGATGCACAACGATTCTTTATGAAGGAAAACCCATAGGAACTCCCGATCCCGGCGCCTTCTGGCGGGTCATCTCCCAGCACGGCGTATCCGTTTTGTTTACCGCTCCGACCGCTTTCCGCGCCATCAAAAAGGAAGACCCCAACGGCGATTATCTGAAAAAATACAACATTGCCTGTTTAAGGTATCTGTTTCTCGCGGGTGAACGCCTTGATCCCGATACGTATCACTGGGCAAGCGACATGCTGAAAATCCCCGTGGTCGATCACTGGTGGCAGACGGAAACCGGCTGGCCGATTGC
>CAYVFA010000017.1:12117-25184 GCA_964450075.1 uncultured Smithella sp. | reverse complement strand
CCTCGATAAAGCGGATAATCTCCTGCTGTTCCTGTTCAGTCAGTCGTGGCATATACAATCCTTTTCATCTTGAATGTAAGCTTAGACAGGTAAATCCATTCTTTCCACCCTCTGGTCGTCCCATGTAATTATCAAAGACTAAGGGAGTGTTGCGTCGGTCTTTAGAGATGATCTAGCCGTTCTTCCATGATCTTGCCATCCTGAAGCACGATGACACCAACGCCTGCCTGCTGGGCTCGCTGTCGGGCCTTCTGGGCCGCGCGCTTTAATGCAATTTCCGCATTGATAAAATCAGGATCGCGTTTTTTCCCACCTATAGTGGAATCCAGTTTTTTCGGACTCATTATATCCCCCCCTCTTCGACCAGTATCGGCATTCTCGATGAATTATCATAAAGCGCCCATTCATCGACAATCAGTTTGTATATTTCTTCAAAATTACGGAGACCTGATGCGAATCTGCGACGAATCGTCTCTTCGGGAACATTATGGCCGCCCGCCTTCACCCTTTGACGCACCCGGGCAATGGCCAATTCAGGCGAGGCAAGACGCAGAAAGAAAAGTTTTACCATGAATCCTTGCTCCCGCCACACGGATATGTGTTTCGCATAAATCCGACCACTCAAAGTGGTTTCAAACGCAAAGCTGTCTCGATGTCGAACATGTTCAAGAATTTCCAATAACATCAATCGCCCGGCCTTAATCGCGACTCGATCCGGATCAAAAGGAGCAAGTCCGGCGGCAATTAAATCAGCGTTGACAAAAATGGGACAGTCGGCCTCATTGGGTAGAAACTCCTCGGCAAAGGTCGTTTTGCCAGCACCGTTTGGCCCGGCAATGATGATGATTCTATGTCCTGCCTTCTTGTTCATCTCACCCTTCACTCGTCACAATTCCCTGCATCTTATCTGTTGTCTTTGCACTCGCGTACACTTTGTATTTCCTCCCCGACGGGCGGCTGCACCATGATGGCCTGTGTAATATAATTATCGGATTTAATGATAATGATGGATAAAAAGCAAGTCCCATTCTACGCAGATCGACAAACACTGATCAAATTGATAAGCACCTGGCGAACGTTTGAGTTAGGTATAGCCTGCTACAGCGGAACAACAGCGGCCTCCCCAATAAAAGCATATCTTTCTGGAACACAGGTAAACATAACAATCTGACATTCCTTGGCGGCTACCGCCAATACATAAACATTCTTATCCGATATTCTATATAATATCTTTGTAATCTCCGTGCCAGACATCAAATTCTTCGCCTATCTTCCAAGTCTTTACGTCCGGTCGTTCATCAAGCCATGCCGTAATTTTATTTAGTCTTTTGTCTGGATCGTCGGCGCGACGGCCAAGTTCCACCACCACGCGCAACTTGTCTTCCTTCCCGCCTCCGCCACAGTAGCATGCGTTTGCTTCAATGGCTTCCTCAATGAAAGCATAAAAGAATTCATCGAAACCATCCTTCCGATTCCGAGTGACGACAAGTTGTCGTCCACTTTCAGCAAACTCGCCATAATATTTTTTCTTGCGTAGTCTTTTCTTCACGTTTTTATCTTTTCGAATCGATCGGTTATGCAAAAATGGACACGTTGTCCCCTTTTCCATCAAGTTGATTATTTAAATTAATAGTTTCCATAGTTTGAAATTTCTCATCAATCGACATTTTCTCAACAGATAAAGCACTTCCCGTTTCTGCTTCTCCTTTCTTCTTTTTTCCCAAGAGTGCCATTGATTTAATGCTTAATTGTTTAAGCCAATGATCTACAATAATCAAACAATTATTGCTGAACACATACATGAGTGGATTTCATGATTTTGGGGCGTGGTTGGCCAAGTCCCGCGCAACCGCACCCACCGCATAAATCGGCGTCACACAGCGTTTTCCTTTACATTCGCTATTACGCGCAGACAATACATATGATCGTTCCGGATGATACCTTGCTTCAAAAACACCAAGGCTTTTCGAGTGCGTCACTCTTCCCGATTTGACTTCCATGGGAACGATACCAATATCGGTTGAAAGCAGAAATTCAACTTCTGATGTTTTTCCCGTCCAGCAATACAGATTTGCCGCCCTTGAGGCCGTCAATTCCTGGGCTACAAAGTTTTCGGCAACATATCCCTGATAACTTCCAAAACCGTACTTCAATATCGTTGCCGGTTGAATGTCGCTGATTGCGCCCAGCATTCCGACATCAAACATATAAAGTTTGAATTTATTTTCGGCAGCATATGCGGAAAGCGGTATTGCCGCCGTATCTATCGTAAAGGTTTTAAGAATAAGCCCGGCATTGACCAGCCAGTCGATCGGGCCGTTTAGCCTTTCAAAACCGCGCATACCCGGGACCGCGTCTTTAAACCTGAACTTCGGGGCGGAACCATCCAAGTTCCTGGCAAGCTGCGCCGGGACACTGCGCCACAAACGTTCGATGTGGATCGCATTGGTTTTTCCACTGTGCTTTGCAATATCCGCAAGGTATGCGCTGAAAAGATCCCGTTGGATTTTCCGGACGCGGATCATTGTTTCAAACAGGTTGGTTCGATCATTGGCATAGGTAAGCACAACTGACGGCAACCCTCCTGTAACAAGATACCGCTTCCACTGCTCCCATAATCGGTCATGCGCCAGCTCCGGATAGGGCTCACGAAGATTCCGATTTTGCAAAAGCTCGCAAAGCTCCTCCTCACCGGTCCCTTCCAGAAATTCCTCAAAATCCAGCGGATGTAGATCAAGAAATTCAATTTTACCAACAGGAAACGATTCGGCATTCAAGGCGACCCCCAGAAGCGATCCTGCTGCGCATATTGCACAATGGGGCATTTCTTCGTAAAAATATTTTAAACTGGTCAAGGCGCGGCCACAGCGTTGGATTTCGTCGAAAATGACAATGTCCTGCCCGGGATCGATATTGCTGTTTCGGTAAAACCGCAGTTCATCGATGATGCGCTGAGGCTTAAGGTCTTTTTCGAATATCTGCAAAATTCGTTCATCTTCTTCAAAATTAAAATAATGACAATTCCGGAATTCCTTTTGACCGAATTCCTGTAGCGAAAACGTCTTACCAACCTGCCGCGCACCACGTAAAATCAGCGGCTTTCGCTCGGCGGAATTTTTCCATGCAATAAGTTTTTGTGAAATTTTACGGTTCATGATTGCAATGTACCGTCATTGTGTATTATTTGCAAGCAATAAATGCCATTTAATGGTTCTTTTATCCACTTAAGTGATAATAACTGCTTACAGCCAGCGTTTGCGGCGGCGGTAAGATTTGACGTCTTTGTAGGATTTGGCGATGCCCGAGGCGGCCATGCCCAGATAGAATTCTTTGACATCCGGATTGTCGGATAATTCTTTGGATGTGCCTTCCATGACGATCTTGCCGTTTTCCATGACATAGCCGTAGTGCGCGACTTGCAACGCCATGTTGGCATTTTGCTCGACTAACACGATAGTTGTGGCGTGTTCTTCGTTGATCTTTTTGATGATGCGGAAGATTTCCTGAACGACCAGCGGCGCGAGTCCCAGCGAAGGTTCATCCAGCATCAGCAGTTGCGGGTGTGCCATTAACGCCCGGCCGATGACCAGCATCTGCAATTCTCCACCGCTGCAATAACCGGCCAGCGCTTTTTTTCTCTGCACCAGTGCGGGAAAATAATGATAGACCATTTCCAGATCCTGTTTGTAGGGTTTGCCCGGCCTTGTTGCCGTACCCACACGTAGATTTTCCTCAATGGTCAGATATTTAAAAGGCTGACGACCTTCCAATACCTGAATAATGCCCTGGCGGGTAATAAATTCTGGCGCCTGGTTTTGAATATTCACGCCGTTAAAAATGATGTCGCCATCGGTGACTTCGCCGTTTTCCGGTTTCAGCAGACCGGAAATCGCCTTCAGCGTACTGGTCTTGCCCGCGCCGTTGCTACCCAGAAGCGAGACGATATGACCTCGTTCCACCGACAGTGAGACGCCTTTAAGCACCTGAATGACATTGGAATAAACGACGGAAATGTTATTTAGCTGTAACAGGATATCTCCCATACTTCACCTTAATATGAAAATGGCCAGAGCCGGAAATTTGAACGCAGTATCCGCCACAACTCCGCCAGCCCCTTGGGTTCCAGCAGAATAAACAGAACAATGGCCAGACCGAAAACAAACTCGCGAAGCGGCGCCATGTTCAGTCCCATACTTGCAACCCATGAGACATTCATCAATTCGCCTGTTGCAAATCGCAGGAGTTCATTGAGAACGGTAATAAAGGTCGCGCCGAATATTGCGCCGGGAATATTGCCCATGCCGCCGATAATGACCATGGCGATAAATTCCACCGAAAGGCCCAGATTAAAAGGTTCCGTCGTAATACTGACCATGTAATAGGCCCAAAGGGCGCCGGCAAAACCGGCATAAAAAGAGCTGATGGCAAAAGACAGCAGCTTATACTTGAAGATAGGAATTCCCATGCCTTCCGCAGCACGGTCGTTATCCCGGATGGCTATAAAAGCCCGTCCGAACTTACTGCGCATGATATTAACGGCAAACCAGGTCATCATGACGAGACAAATGAAAATCAAAAAGAAAAATGCTTTATCGCCGGCAATATCCCATCCCAGAATACTCGGCCCGGGTAAGGTGATGCCCATCGTTCCCTTGGTGAGGCTTTCCCACTGAATCAATACGTACTCAATAATGATCTGTCCTGCCAGCGTTGCAATCGTCAAATAAAGTCCTTTAAGCCTGCCGGATGGAATACCGAAGATCATGCCGACCATAGCGGTAACCAGGCCGGCGGCAGGAATGGAAAGATAAAACGGCACACCCAAACGGGTCGCCAGGATCGCCGCCGCATATGCGCCAACGCCGAAGAACGCCCCGTGCCCCAGAGAGATCTGTCCTGTGTAGCCAACGAGGATATTGAGGCCGATCGCGGCAATCGCCAGAATGCCGATGGTGTTTAAAATGTAAAGCAGATAAGAGCTTAAAAATAATGGCGCGAATCCGAAAAGCAGAATCAGAAAGCCGCCCATGCAGAACCTGCCGAACCAGGTTTCAAAGATGGATAATTCCTGTGCGTAATTTTCGCGATAGTTACCGCAGGGATGAAAAGATAATTTTTTCATAAATATTTAAACTCTTTCAATCTCCACCAGACCGAACAGGCCATAGGGTTTAACCATCAAAATAAAGACCAGGACAATGTAAGGCACAACATCGCGAAGCGATGGCGACAGGTAACCACCGGTAAAGGTCTCAAGTAGGCCGATAATAATGCCTCCGATGATCGCGCCGCCGATGCTGTCCAACCCGCCTAAAATGACCACCGGAAATACTTTCAGTCCGATGGCGCTTAAATCATGAACATTGACGCCGTTGATGATGCCCAGGACAATACCGCTCATGCATGCCACCATCGCCGCAATGGCCCAGGATAGCGCAAAGACGCGCCGGACATGAACACCCAGCGACAAAGCGGCCTTTTGATTATCCGCCACCGATCGCATGAAAATCCCCTGCGATGATTTCTTAAAAAACAATCCGAAGAGAACCAGGAAAATGACGCTGATGACCAATGTGGCGGAATAAACCGGCGCGATGTAAATGGAACCTAAATGCAGTTCGAGTTCAGGCGGCAAAAATTCGGGATAGGTTTGCAGATTACCGCCCCAGATCAGCAGGATAAGCCCTTTGAACATGGCGGACAGCCCTACGGTGAGCATAATGACAAAAATCAGTTTTTCACCGATAAGCGGCCTCAGGAAGAATTTTTCAATCAGGACGCCCAGGATAAAGCAGCCGGCAAGCGTAATTAAGAACGAAGCCGCAATCGGAAGTTTTCCCCAGGTGACAAGTGAAAGAAAAAAGAAGGCGCCCAGCGCCAGCAGCTCACCATGTGCAAAATTGAGAACACTCGACGCCTTGAAGATCATGACAAAGCCCATGGCGGATATGCCGTAGAGGAGTCCTACACAAACGCCGTTGACCAATAATTGCAGAAAAAAATCCATAGCTTGATTCCTTAATTCACGTCGATAATGTTGATCGTTGTTTCGATTTCGCCGATCCGTCCGTCCCGATAACGGATTTTTCCCGTCACCGGAACATTCTTTATTCCGCCATACATGGCTTCAATGATTTTGATATACAGACCGTAAACAAAACGACGGCGCACTTTTCCGGTGCGCGTCAATTCATCATCGTCCGCATCCAGCAGCTTGTAGAGCAAAACAAACTTTTTAATTTTCATCACGTCCGGCAGCTGTTCATTCACCTGGCGGACTTCCTTTAAAATCAGCTCTTCCACGGCTTTCTGCTGGGATAAATCCATATATGTTGTATAGGGAATCATTCTTTCTTCCGCCCAGTTGCCGACATTGCCCAGATCGATGTTGATCATGGCGGAAATATAGGGCCTTGCTTCGCCGAAGGTTACAGCTTCCTTGATATAGGGACTGAACTTGAGACGTGTTTCTATAAAATCCGGAGAAAAAGCCTCGCCGCTTTTATTGCGGATGATGTCTTCTTTTCTGCCGATAATCAACAAGTGGCCATCCTCATCAATGTAACCGGCGTCACCGGTCTTGAGCCAGCCGTTTTCAAACGCTTCTTCCGTCGATTTGTAGTCGTTATAATATCCGGAAAAATTAGCTTCCGATTTCACCAGCACTTCCTGATCGTCGGCTAGTTTCACTTCTGTGAGCGGCAGGGGCTTACCGACGGTTTCCAGTTTGACTTCATCATCGGGCTGAATCTGAAATATTCCTCCGGATTCGGTAAGGCCGTAGCACTGCTTTAAATTCAAGCCGATAGCGCGAAAAAAGCCAATCACCTCCGGGCTGATCGGATGGCCACCTGTAAAGGCGCTGTGGAAATGTGAACAGCCCAGGCGATCCAGTAAAGGATTATAAACGGATAGTGTCAGAAAGCGATACAAGACTTTCGTCGGATAGGAAATGGACTGCTTGTGTAATTTTTTTTCAACAACCGATCGACCGACTCGCTCTCCCCAATAAAAAAGTTTTCTTTTAATCCAGTTGGCATCTGAAATTTTCACACGAATGCGTGACGCCATATCCTCCCAGAACCGTGAGGACGTAATGAGCATGGAAGGGCCAATGTCTCTGAAATCTTCCAGCACCGTTTCAGCCGTCTCTGGAAAGTTCATGGTCATCGCGCTACCCAGGGCCACGCCCATCCCCCACATCTGATCGACGATCCACGCCGGCGGAGACATGGATATCCAGTTTTCTTCCGTTTGAATGTTCGTGGCTTCGACCCATTGCGCCGCCATGGTTGTCAGATTGCGGTGGGACAGCATGGCCATTTTCGGGACGCCGGTGGTACCGGAGGTCTGAATCATCACGGCGATATCCTGTGCCCGACCTTTGCCAATTTCCTCTTCAACATAACCCGGGTGATCGGCCATATATTTTTTACCGATTTCCAAAAGACTGGCATAGCTGATTAGCCAGGAATCATCTTCATAAGCGGTCATGCCGGTGGGATCAATATAAATAACTTTTTGGACGTTGGGCAGCTTGTCTTTCACTTCGATAAGCTTATCGACCTGTTCCTGATCCTGCACCACCACAAGGGGAGAATGAATGCGCCCGATGGAGAAAGCCAGTTCGTCGGCGATGGAGGACGTGAATAAATTAAGAGAGGTCGCACCCAGCGCATGCGTTGCCAATTCAGTAAAAAGCCATTCGGGGGCATTATTGACAATCATGCAGAGATTTTCGCCCCGCTTCATATTCAGGGCGGCAAACCCGGCGGCAGTTTTTTTGACGTAACTGAAATAATCATTCCAGGTATATTTTTGCCAGATACCATATGCTTTTTCACGGATAGCCGTTTTGACGTCGCCGTAAATCGCGGCATTTTGAGACAGCAGCTGTGGCAGCGTTAAATTCCGCAAATCGCGTCTATGTGCTGTATCTTTATCCAACGGTTTTTGCCTTTTTCATTCTATTGCCTGCGCATCGCCCAGATAAGCCTTAATCACTTCGGGATTAGCACTGATTTCTTCCGGATTGCCCTCTCCCAGTTTTTCACCGAAGTTCAAAACCATGATCCGCTGGGAAATACTCATGATAATCGACATATCATGTTCAACCAGAACCATCGTAAGTCCCCATCTGCCGTTGAGTTCCAGTAGAAATCTGACCATGTCTTCTTTTTCTTCCAGGTTCATGCCCGCGAAAGGTTCGTCCAGAATCAGCAAACGGGGCTCCAACGCCAGCGCTCTGCCCAGTTCCACTCTTTTCATCATGCCGTAAGGCAGAGATCCGACCGTCTGTTTACGGATGGATTGCATTTCCAGAAAATCGATAATCTCTTCAAGGATCTGACGGTGCCTCATTTCTTCTTTTCGAACATCAGGTGAAAAAAGACATGACCGCAAAAAACTATAGTGACAATGGATATGGCGCGCCAATGTCATATTGGCGAGGACCGTCATACCGGGAAACAACTCGATGTTCTGAAAGGTTCTGCCGATACCGACGCCAACCAATTGGTGCGTATGCAGATGGGTGATATCCTGACCGTTAAAAATAATCTGCCCCTGTTGCGGATGATAGAATCCGGTGATGCAATTGAGCAAACTGGTTTTACCCGCGCCATTGGGACCGATAACCGCCATGAGTTCGCCAGTATGCACGGTCAGGTCAATATCTTTAACCGCCACAACCCCGCCAAAACTTAAACGTAAGTTCCGGATCTCCAATTCGGCTTTTTTGTCTTCCTGAGGCCGGTTGATCATAATGGAAGGCCGGCCGCGAAATGCTTTCATGAATCCCTCAATGTTAACTGCTCAGGTATTCAGAATTCAGGAGCCTGAATTCTGAATACACAATACCTGCGAATAAACCACCAGCAACTTACTCATTCTGACTCTTGTCTTCTATCTCCTGTCTTCTGTCTTCTGACTTCTGACTCCTGAGTCGTTACAATTATTTTTTAATCAGTTTAATCTTATCTTTCCCGGGAATATAAAAATTGGTCAGGGGCACATAAGTTCCGTCTTCTTTTACTTTTACCATGCGCGCAGTAAATGATCCCTCATGATTGTCTCTGGTGAATGTTACGGCCGGCGCCAGACCGCCAAAATCTTCATTCTTCATCGATTCCATGGCGGCATTAATGGTTGCCGGATTAATGGCTTTGGACTTTTCATAGGCACGGATAAAGGCTCTTTCCATAATCATGCCGACCACAACACCTTCCCAGTAGGCTGCATCAAATGAATTGACGGTCTTGTAACGTTTCCACAGTTCTTCCATGACTTTCATGCCTTTTGATTTATCCGTCGGCAAACCGCCGGGAAACTGCATGACCAAACGATCGCGGATCAGTCCTTTGCCCATTTTAAAAAAGTCAGGATCGGTTGATGTCCAGGTTCCGAGAAATACCGGGTTGTATTTGATGCGATCGGCACTTTTGAAGGCGGTAATGATGGCCGAAGGCAACATCTGAATGAAAATATATTCCGCGCCTTTTTTCTGGAGTCGAAGCAGTTCCGTATTGAGATCAACCGTTCTGGGCGGAAATTCTTCAATGGCAACCAGATGGATTCCTAACTTCCTGGCGTATTCTTTGCTGGGTGAGTGAATCGAACGGCCATACGCATTATTGTAAGTTAACAGGCCAACTTTGGGCGCTTCCTTGCCAGGATGAACAGCTTTAATATATTCCAGAACCGCGTGACAATCCATTTTGTAACTGCCGAAAGGTAGATACATGTAAGCGACTGGTTTTTCGAGAATTTCCCAACTGGTTGAATAGTTGATGGTTGGAACTTTATATTCCTGAATAATGGGTTTTGCCGCAAGCCCTTCGCCCGCGCCCCATGTGGCGATCATATCGACTTTATCCTGCATGACAAATTTACGAACAGCCGCCTGTGCTTCCGGTACTTTATAGGCCGTGTCAATCGTGATCATGTCTATTTTCTGGCCGGCAACGCCGCCTTTCACTTCATTGACGTAACGGAAGTAGTCGCGCTGACCTTTTTCATGAAATTTCCCCCAGCTTGACGCCGGACCTGTCAGGTTGATTGCCGCACCGACTTTGATTGGTTTCTTTTGAGCTGAGGCAGTGCCAATGGTCATCAAAACAAAAACTGAAATTACCAGTAATATACTGATCCATCTCTTCATTTTTTCATCCCCCTCTTTCATTGGTTTGAAACATTTTTCCGGCAAAAAAAAACCGTGGACAAATTTTAATCTGCCCACGGTTCATTTCCCTTTGCAATCGGTCATGATACTTTCAGGCAGACCTTGAAGCCGCTAAAGCTAAAAAAGTAAAAGTTAAAGTTAACTGCCTGTGTGAATAAATATTGTTTTAACACCTTAATCGCCACCTCATGTGCCGCGTGTATAGGCAAATAGCTGATAAAAGTCAAGAAAAAAAAGTAACATTTCGAAAGATGAACGTCTTTTTCTAGCGTTCTTCCAGCGGAATATAATGCCTTTCGTTACTTCCCGTGTATATTTGCCTTGGGCGGCCGAGTTTCAACGGTACGGAATCATGCATTTCCTTCCATTGCGCAATCATGCCCGGCAATCTTCCAATAGCAAACATAACGGTAAACATATTGGTGGGAATCCCCATCATCCGGTATATGATGCCGCTGTAGAAATCGACATTAGGATACAGTTTTCTTTCAATAAAGAAATCATCTTTCAAAACTGCTTCTTCAAGTTCCATGGCTATTTCGATAAGCGGGTCATGGTAGTTTTGTTTTTTAAAGACCGTTTCGCAATACCTTTTGAGTATCTGGGCGCGTGGATCGAAATTTTTATAAACACGATGACCAAAACCGAAAAGTCTGAACTTACTGTCTTTATTCTTAGCCGAGTCGATGCATTGTTTTATTGTTACGTTGTCTTTTCTGATGCTTTCCAGCATCTCGATGACTTTTTGATTGGCGCCGCCATGCAACGGCCCCCAAAGCGCGCAAATCCCCGCGCATATGGACGCGTATAGATTGGACATGCTGCTACCCACCAATCGAACCGTTGATGTGGAGCAGTTTTGTTCATGATCGGCATGCAAAATCAACAGGGTGGAGAGAGCCCTTTCGATATCCGGATCCGGGACATAAGGATTGACTGGACTATCGAACATCATATAAAGAAAATTGGATGCATACTTAAGATCGCGTTTGGGATAAACATGCGGTTCCCCGATGCTGTGCTTATAGGAATAGGCGGCAATCGTACGGATTCGGGAAATCAGCGAGGCGGCCATCAGATCAAAGGTATCCGCCTGAAAGTCTTCCGTGAAATAATCCGTGTAATAAACGGACATGGAGTTAACCATGGTTGCCAGAATCGCCATCGGATGGGCGGTAGGCGGAAATCCGTCAAAAAATCGCAACATCTCTTCATGGATCATCGAATTCTGCGTCAACTGCTGAGAGAATAATCTTTGTTCTTCCCTATTCGGAAGATTGCCGTATATCAGCAGGTAGGCTACTTCGGAAAAACTGGCCTTTTCGGCGATTTCTTCGATAGGGATGCCCCGGTATCTCAATATCCCCTTGTCGCCGTCGATAAATGTGATGGAGGACGTGCATGAACCGGTATTTTGATAGCCGACATCAAGGGTAATTAAACCGGTTTCCTGACGCAGTTTGGATATGTCAATGCCCTTTTCCCCTTCTGTGCCCTCGATAATCTTCATTTCATGAGACAGGCCTTTATACGTCAATTTTGCTTTTTCCATTTATTTCCTTTTCTCCCGAAATTTAATCCATTCAATTTATTTAAGCGTCTATACATTAAAGGGAAAAAGGCTGTCAACACCTTTCAAAAAATGAAAACTGCCTTGAATTATCGTTTCTTAAATGCTAGAAGCATGATGCTTTAACAATAACGAGCATCCATTGGAGTGATCAATATGAAAAAAACTATTTCGGTTCTTTTTCTGTTAACGGTTCTGCTTTTTGCGGCAACCATCTGGGCAAAGGATAAATATACCGTAGCCGTTTTGCCTTTTTCTCTGCACAGCGCAGAAAACATTGAATATGTCCGTCAGGGAATCGGCGATATGCTGACAACTCGAATCGCGGTTCCTGACAAAATCCAAGTGACTGGCAAAGATTTGGTTCAGAACGCCGTCAGCAAATCAGGGACAAAAGAATTGAATCTCGCAGAGGCTCAAAAAATCGGTCAGCAATTAAAAGCCGACTATGTCGTCTGGGGCAGCATTACGAAGATCGGCAGCAGCATCAGTATCGACGGAAAGCTGATTGATATTACCGGCGGCAAATCGGATGTCAGCATTGTTTCACAGTCACAGACCCTTGATGAAGTCATCCCGAAAATTGACAATTTTTCACAACGGATTGTTCAGCACATCAGCGGCGCAACCCCTCAAACTGAGCCGATAGCAGCGGTTGCTCCCGCAGTCGCTCCACCTCCCGCTCCCGGAGCGTCACGTGAAGCACAAATTATTGCAGGCATGAAGACAGGCGGCAGAAAAGGAACCCTGACCTCCATGATTAATCCGGAATATATTAATGCGGCAGATCCTATCAACCGCAGGGGCTTCTGGATGAGCCAGCAATTCAAAGCGGAATTCAAAGGAATGGATGTAGGTGATGTCAACCGCGACGGGTTAAATGAAGTTGTGGTTATTGACAGCCATAATTTGTCTATCTATCAGAAAACACAGGATAGTTTAAAATTACTCAAGCAAATAAAAGGTCCTTCCCACAATAATTATATATCGGTTGACATAGCGGACATCAATAAGGATGGCACACCGGAAATTATCGTTACATCACTCAATGACAGGACACTTAATTCCTTTGTTTTACAATACAAAGACGGCGACTATAAGATCATTGCATCCGATATCCGGTATTTTCTGCGCGTGATTGATACAGCATCTGGAATACCAATCCTTCTGGGACAGACTTACGGATTTGACAAAGTATTCGATACGCAGATTTATGAAATCGTATGGAAGAATGGGAAATATGATTCCGGTGACAAAATGAAAATTCCCATGGGCCTGTCCATTTATGGTTTGACCATGGATACGATTGGATCCGGC